>JAAESI010000217.1 GCA_024229515.1 Pseudomonadota bacterium
GAGGAAGCTGCTCCACGCCATCTACGGGATGCTCAAGGCCGACGCGGCCTGGGATCCAAGTCGCTTCTACCCCGCCTTCCAAAGCCAGTCCGAGGACCTCACGGGAGGGAAGATGGCTTGACGCTCAAGTGAGCATCTACTACTGCCCGGTCAGTCCGGCCAACGCGTCGGACACTTCCTCGACCGTCGTGCGGCTGACCTTGGCCCAGCTGCCCTTCAGCCGGTGCGACCGCGCGAAGTACTGGTAGACGACCTCGTCGTCCTTGCTCCGCTCGGTGTCGACCTTCCGCGCAAGCTCGATCTGCCCCAGAGCGGCGGACTCGCTGGCAAACTGGACCGAGACGATCGGCTCGAGATCCGCGGCCGTGGGCATGTCCTCGGCCTGCAGGTAGCTCGACGCCTTCACCGCCAGCAACGACTTCATGAAGCCGTCCAGCACGGCGTCGCGCTCCTCGCTGTCGGGCTGCGACCAGAAGCTGTTGTCCTTGTCGTGCCGGCCCTGGTGGGCCGCCGGGACCGGGGCAGCGTTCGGCGCCTGGATCTGCGCCGCCGCCGCGTCCGCCGGCTCGAAGCCGAGCAGGTCGCGATCGCGCAGGCTGCTGCTGGCGCTGCGGAGCGAACCCAGGTCCTTGCTGCTGAGCAGGTAGGCGGTGCGGCTCCCGGACAGGCGCGCGTAGGTGTCGCTGCTGCCGTAGGCCTTGCTGCCGACCTCCAGGGTCAGGGTCTTGGAGGAGGAGGAGAGCGTGATGCTTCCCTCGGGCTCGTCCAGCCCCATGCCCGCCAGCTCCTCGTCGGTCAGCTCATCGAACTGCCGCAAGGCGGTCAGGTTGCTCAGCCGCTCCACCAGGCTCACCGCCTGGCTGCTGCCGGGGAAGCTCGTCAGCTCCGGCTCCCCGTACTGGGGCGGGGCGGGCGTCTCGGGCTCCACTTCGACGATCTCGACTGAGCCGCTGCTGTCGTCGTCGTCCCCGGCGGGGGCGGGCGTGGCCGGCTCGTCGGGGGTGATGCGCTTCTTGCGGCCGGCCGTGATCCAAACGCTGGCGTCCTCGCCCTTGCCGTCGATCTGCAGCGTCGCGACGTTCCGCTCCGCCTCCCAGCCGACCGTCTTGAGTCCGCCGCCACCGGCGTCGAAGACGACCACGCTCTCCTTGCTGACGGGCTCCTCGCCCTTCCAGGACGACAGCGCCAGGCCCGCGCAGATCAGCAGGAACAGTGCGTAGATTCCGAGTTCGCCGGTCCTCATGCCGTCCTCCTGCGCCGCTGCACGCCGACTCCGACGCCAAAGAAGAGCATCGGGACCCCGAAGGTCGAGCTCCAGAACCAGAGCGACTCGCCCTCGGCGCTGTGGACCACGGGCACGTCCTCGATGTCGGCGACCTCACCGATCAGCTGGATGTCGTCCTCGAGCCAGCGCACCGCGTCGTGCAGCCACTGCCGGTTGCCCTTGCTGCGGGCCATGATCGTGTCCGCCGCGATGTCGACGTCGGCCGTCACGATGGCCCGTCCCCCGCGCCCGGCGCCGTCCCGCTCGGGGAGTTCGACCGCGGCCACCAACTGGTAGACGTCCTTCTTCTCGACGCCCTTGTCCCACTCCAGGTCGCCGTCGCTCTCGGCCCACGTGCCGGCCACCGACCGGACCGTGAACTGCACGTCGGCGTCGGTCCCCTCGAGCTTGTCCACCGAGCCCGAACCGTCCAGGAAGAAGGCCACCTGGTTGCTGATCCGGCTGAGCACCGTGGTGCTGTCGTGGGTGCCGAAGCGCGTCGTGAGGAGGAACTGCCGGTCCGACAGCGCCCCCCGGAAGGGGAAGAACTTGCGGTCGTGGGTCAGCACGTCGGTGCCGATCGTGACGCCCAACGCCGCCAGCAGCGGATCCAGCTGGACCGGCTCCTCCACGTCGGGGTCAACCATGACGACGAGGGCGCCGCCGCCCTGCACGTACTCGATCAGCGACGCGACCTCGGGCTCCAACAGGGGCAGTCGGGGGCCGGGCAGGAACACGAGGGTCGCGTCCTCCGGCACCTGGTTGCCGAGGTCGTCCTTCGGGCCGAGCTTCTTGACCTTGAAGTTCATCCGCTCGAGCAGCTCTTTGGTGACCTTGAGCCCCGGGGAGTCGTCCGCGCGGGGGCTGGTGGTCCGCTCGCCGTGGCCCAGCACGAAGTACGCGGTCTTCTGGTCGCGCGTGACCTTCGCCAGCTTCTTGCCGAAGTCGCCGTCCAGCTTCTTGATCTTGCTGCGTGCCTTGTCCGGCTTGAGCGCCAGCGGCACCGACTCGTGGGAGTCGCCCTTGCTGACGACGATCGTCCCGTTCTTGCGGGCCCGCAGTTCCTTGGCGAGCGTCGGGTTCATGTCCCGATCGACCGTGCGCACGGTCAGCTGCTCGGACGCCTTGTCGAGGTCGTCGAAGTAGGGCGCGATGGTGCGATGCACGTCGTTCCCGGGCGGGAAGAAGAGCGTCACGGTGACCGGCTCCTGGAGGTTCCGGATCATCTCCACGGTCGAATCGCTGGGGACCAGCGTGCGGAACGTGCGGAGATCGATCTTGGTGTCGGCCTCCGCGGCCCAGTAGTTGAGCAGCCCCAACCCGCCGATCACCAGCGCCAGGGCGAGTCCAGCACGACCCGCGTCGGCCAGCCGTCGGCTCTCCAGCCGCACCGCGCCGTACATCGAGGCGAGGCTCGACTCCATCAGCACGATCGGCAGGGTGCCGGCCAGCAGCAGCATCGCCGACGCCAGCTTCACGAGGACGGCGAAGTCACCCTCGCCCAGCGCCGCCGGGGAACCTTCGGCGGCCGCTCCATAAGCAGCCACGCCCGCGAGCGCGGCGGCGTAGGCGGGCACGAGGCGTCCCAGGACCGCGCGGGTCTCGCCCGAGCTGGCCGACCACTTCTGCAGCCGGCTCCCCAGGGCGGCGATGACGCCGAGCACGCCTAGGACCGCCAGGGGCGTGCGCGCGCTGCTGCCGGGGCCGAAGACCCGCTCGCCGATGAACAGCAGCAGCAAGCCGCCGAGGTACCAGGCCAAGGCCATGGAGCCGCGCATTATCGCCACCTCCGTGCGCCCAGCACGACCCGTGCGCCCAGGAGCGCCAGGAAGGTGAGCGAGCCGAAGTAGACGAAGTCACGCGTGTGGAGCGTGCCCTTGCCCATGTCCTCGACGTGCGTTTGGTAGAGCGACAGGTAGGTGAAGATGTCCGACAGGGGCGGTTCGGTCCGCCCCGCGACCCACCACGACACGACCAGCAGGCCGATGAGCACGCCGCCGACGATGCCGCCGACGAGCTGGTGGTGCGTCAGGGACGAGCTGAAGGTGCCGACGGCCGTGCACAGCGCGCCGGTCATCAGGAGCCCGAGGTAGCCCGACAGCACGTGGCCGCCGTGGACCTGGCCGTTCACCGCGATCATGAGCGGCATGTAGGCGGTCAGGCCGATGAAGACGAGCACGAACCCGTACGCGCCGAGCCACTTGCCGAGCACCATCTGCCACTCGGAGATCGGCGCTGTGTACAGCGTCACGATGGTGTCTTCACGGAGCTCGCGGGCGAACACCCCCATCGACAGGAGGATCCCGGCGAAGCAGGTGAAGCCGAAGCCGAAGTAGAAGAAGTACGACAGCGCCTGGGAGCTCTTGAGCGCCCGGTCGCCCATGGCGGCGTACTGGAAGAGCATACCGGTGGCGACCAGGAGCACCGCGATGATCGCGTAGCCGAGCAGGCTCCCGAAGTACTCGCTGAGGTCGCGCTTGGCGATCAGCAGGATGGCCTTCATGCGGCACCTCCCCGTCCGGTCATCGACAGGAACGCGTTTTCGAGCGCCCCGCGGGCGGGCTCCAACCGGTGCACGCCGACGCCGGCGGCGACCAGGGCGGCGACCAGTTCGGCGGGCTCGTCCTTGCTGAGGGACAGCCCGAAGGTGGCGTACCCGTCAGTGAAGCGGCCGGTGCGGACCTCGGTCACCAGCGGCGTGGCGGCGATGACCTCAGCGGCTGCTTCGGGGTCGCCCTGGACCGTCAGGTCGAAGTTGAGGCTGTGGCTGAAGCGGGCCAACAGCTCCGCCTCGGTGCCCTGCGCCTTGAGCTCCCCGTCATCCAGCACGAGCAGCTGGTCGCAGGTCTCCTCGACCTCCGTGAGGATGTGGGAACTGATGAGGATCGTGTGCTTGCCGCCGAGGCTGCGGACGAGGTTCCGCATCTCCACGATCTGCACCGGGTCCAGGCCCGAGATCGGCTCGTCGAGGATCAGCAGGTCGGGGTCGTGCACGATCGCCTGGGCGATGCCCACCCGCTTGCGGAAGCCCAGCGACAGCGTGCCGATGCGCTGGCGTCCCTTGCCCTGGAGCGCCGTCTGCTCGATGACCTCGGGCACCCGACGGGCGAGCGTGGCGGCGTCCATGCCGCGGAGCTTGCCGAGGTACTTGAGGTACCCGTCGACGGTCATCTCGTCGTACAGCGGCGGCTTCTCGGGGAGGTAGCCGATGCGGGAGCGCATGGCGTCGGGCTGGGCGACCAGGTCCGTGCCGGCGACGCGCACCGAGCCGGACGTGGGCAGCAGGTAGCCCGCGAGGATCTTGAGGGCGGTGCTCTTGCCCGCTCCGTTCAGCCCGAGGAAGCCCGCGATGCGGCCCTTCTCGATGGTGAACGACAAGTCGTAGATGGCTCGCGTCATCCCGTAGTACTTCGTCAGTGCGTTGACTTCGATCATCGGATTCGGACGGCCTCCTCTCTCAGAGGCCGCGAATCCTACGGATTGAACGCGCGTCGTCAACGGGTCCAGGGATCAGGCCCCAGGCCTCAGGGTCAGGGGTCAGGGGTCAGTAGAACGGCAAAAGGCCCCAGGGGTGCCATCCCTGAGGCCTGATGCCTGTCGCCTGATCCCTGGCTAATCGGCGCACTCAATGGTCACGTCGTAGACCTCACAGCAGCCGGGGCTGCCGAACGCGGCGTCGTACATCGCCGAGTCTTCGACCGTCAGGTGGACCGGGTTCCCCGGCAGCAACCACGGAATGGGGTCGGCGCCGATGAGGCTCATGCTCACCAGCTCCGTGCTCGGACCCACCGCGGGACCGCCGAGGCTGCTCTCGCAGACCTGCAGGTCGGCCGCGACCGCGTCCAGTTCGTCCACGAGGAGGTCGATCTCGGCGCCCAGGCCGGCCAACTCGGCCTCCAGCCCGGCGGCCTCGGCGTTGCAGGTCTCGAGGTCCCCGCCGCCGACCGTCGCGTTGCTGAGGCAGACGTCCAGCTCGGCTTCCAGCGTGCTCGAGGTCGTGATCCAGACGGCGCAGGTCTCGCCTTCGCAGTCACCGCTGGCGAGCGCCAGGGCGAGGGCGTCGGTGCTCGCGGCGGCGTCGGCCGCGCCGGCGGCGATGGCAGACATGTCGGAGCCGAAGGAGGCGGACGTCGCGGTGCTGGTGGCGAAGTCGGCGGCAGCGGCGGCCGCGAAGACGGCGTCGGTCGCGGCGAGCGCGGCCCCGGAGGCGAAGCTGTGGGCTTCGATGGCCACGAGGGCCAGCGCGGCGCTGTCGGCGAGGGCCAGGGCGAGGGCGTCGGCGGTCGCTTCGGCGTGGGCGTTCACGTCCACCGAGGCGTCGGCCCAGGCGATGGCGAAGGCATCCGCGAAGGCGTCGGCCCAGATCCCGAGGGCGATGGCGTCGGCGTAGGCATCGGCGTACGCACCGGCGGAAGCCCAGGCTTCGGCGCGGGCGTCGGCGCTGGCGGAAGCCTCGGCGTAGGCAAACGCGACGGCGTCGGCGTAGGCGATGGCCTCGGCGTAGGCCCCGGCGAAGGAGGCGGCCTCGGCCTCGGCGGCGGCGAGGGCGAACGCGGCGGCGCTGGCGTGGGTGGTCGCGTTGGCGCTCGCCGCGGCGGTCGCGACGGCCACGGCCTGGGCGGACGCGGCGGCCGAGGCGCTGGCCGAAGCGGACGCGGTCGCGCTGCTGCTGGCGCTCGCCGAAGCGGTCGCGCAGGGCACCGACGCGCTGGAGGACGCGGTCGACGAAGCGCTGATGGACGCGGACGCGGCGGAGGCATCCGCGGCGAGGGCGTGCGCTTCGGCGGCGGTCGCGGCGATGCTGGCGGCGGAGGCGGAAGCGGAGGCGTCCGCGGCGGCGATCGACGCGTCGACGACCGAAGCCAGGACCTGGGTCTCGACGGCGGCGAGGGCGGCGACGTGGGCGAGGCTCACCTCACGCATCGCATTGATGCTCGTGAGCGCCTGGTCGGCCTCGCGGCCGCGGGAGCGGTGGTCGCTGTCGAAGGCCCAATCGTCATCGAACGCGCTGTCGAGCACGGGGCGCAAGATGAGCGAGTCCTCGATCTCGCCGGCGTTGAAGGAGCCGGAGCCGTCCCAGTCGTTGGGCACGGGCGAGTCGGTGAGCGCGAGCCGCATCCAGGCCTGGCGGCGGCTGGGGACGGGCCAGAAGCCGCTCAGTTCGACCTCGACGCTGCTGCCGGGGACGACCGTCACGGGGAGGTTCTGCACGCGCCACTCCTCGAAGGCGGGGGTGGGAGCCCACTCGCCGTCGCCGTTGGCGTCCAGGAGCACGTTGAGGAACCACCCCGCGGTGGGGGCGTCCGGGGCCGCCGTGATGCGCACGTCGGCGCTGACGGAGGTGACCGTGAGGGCGCGGAGCCCGACGATGCCGTCGTCGTGGCGGTCGTCGTCGGTCATGTTGTGGGTGCCGTCCCCGTCGTCGGGGTCGAGCACGCCGCGCTCGCCGGTGACGGCGTCGCCGAGGAAGGCGGAGTTCAGGACGGTGACGTGGGCGTCCGAGGGGAACGAGCCCATGCCCGCGACCCCGTCACCAGGGCTGTAACGGGTGGGGTAGCCGTCGGGTGCGTCGCCGTAGTCGCCCAGCACCTGGTTGGAAGTGTCCGGGGGGACGTTGTCCTCGACCGGCTCCGTGGGGCAGCCGGTGTTGCCGAGCAGGCCCAGCAGCAGGGGGACGGTGGCGAGGCGGGCGATCGTGTCTGAGTCGATGAGGGTCATGAGGACCTCCGTGTTGGTTCACAGAGGTCGAAGGGGAGGGGGGACGGGGTTTTTGCGGATGGACCTCAGATTTGTACCGATCGCCTCCCGGCCTTCACCTCCCCGTCCCATCCGCTACCATCCGCGGCCGTGACTCGACCCCTCATCCTCGTGACCAACGACGACGGCGTGGCCGCCGATGGACTCGCCGCCCTCCGGGCCGCCGTCGAGCCCCTCGGTGACGTCTGGACCGTCGCCCCCCAGGCCCAGCAGTCCGCGATGTCGCACGCGCTGACGCTTCACAAGCCGCTGCGGGTGCGGGAGCTGGGGAACCAGACGTTCGCGCTCACGGGCACGCCGACCGACTGCGTCTTCTTCGCGATCTGGCACCTGCTCCCCCGCAAGCCCGACGTGGTCGTCTCCGGCATCAACCACGGCCCCAACATCGGCGACGACGTCAGCTACTCCGGCACCGTCTCGGCGGCGCTGGAGGCGGCGATCATGGGCATCCCCGGGATCGCGTTCTCCCACCTGGCCCACAAGCACGCCCCGGACTTCCGGGACATCGCCGCCTACGCCCCGTCCATCACGGGCGAGGTCCTCGAGCGCGGCCTTCCCCCCCGCGTGTACCTCAACGTGAATGCGCCGAACGTGCCCCACGGACAGCTCAAGGGCGTGCGCGTCACCAAGCTCGGCATGCGCCACTACGACGACTGCATCGTCGAAGCGCGAGACCCTCGCGGGAAGCCCTACTACTGGGTTGGCGGCAGCGGTTTCCACTTCGAGGACATCCCCGGCAGCGACTGCAACGCCGTGGACGAGGGCTTCGTGTCGGTGACCCCGCTGTTGGCCGATCCGACCCACCACGAGGCGATGGGCCTGCTGAAGAGCTGGAACCTGGAGACGTGAGCCTCCACTTCGAGGGGGCGCGCGCCAAGATGGTGGCCCAGCAGCTGGGCGGCATCTCGGATGGACGCGTGCTCGCGGCCATGGCGGAGGTGCCCCGGCACCGCTTCGTGCCCCAGATCCTCCGCGAACGCGCCTACGACGACGCCCCCCTGCCCATCGACGAGCGACAGACCATCAGCCAGCCCTGGATCGTCGCCCGCATGTCGGAGCTCCTGGAGCTCACGGGGGCCGAGAAGGTGTTGGAGATCGGCACCGGCTCGGGCTACCAGGCCGCGATCCTGAGCCGGCTGTGCAAGCGCGTCATCAGCGTCGAACGGCACGGCGCCCTCGCCGCCAAGGCGCGCAAGAAGCTCGAGAAGCTCGGCATCCGCAACGTCACGGTGCTCGCCGGAGACGGCACCCTCGGCCGCTCCGAGCACGCCCCCTATGACGCCATCATCGTCACCGCCGGCGCCCCCGAGGTGCCTCGGCCGCTGGTCTCCCAGCTCGCCCCCGGCGCCCACCTCGTGGTGCCCGTCGGCTCGATGGAGACGCAGAAGCTCCTCCGCATCACCGCCCCCCCCACGCCGGACGGCGAGCCCACGACGGAGACGTTCACGGGCTGCCGCTTCGTCCCCCTGCTCGGCCGATTCGGCTGGAAGGACTGACCATGAGCACCGACTACATCCTCAGCCTCGTTCGCGACGTGCCCGACTTCCCCAAGCCGGGGATCGTGTTCAAGGACATCACCCCGATCTTCCAGGACCCGCGGGGCTTGAAGGAGACGATGGCGCTGTTCGAGCAGCGCCTCCGGGACAAGGCCATCGACCTGATCATCGGCGTCGAGAGCCGGGGGTTCCTCTTCGGGGCGCCCGTCGCCATCGAGCTGGGGCTCGGCCTCGGGCTGGTGCGCAAGAAGGGCAAGCTGCCGTACGCGACCATCGAGCGCAGCTACGAGCTGGAGTACGGAACCGCCACGCTGGAGGCGCACACCGACATGGTCACGCCCGGCCAGCGGGTCGTCATCCTCGACGATCTGCTCGCCACCGGCGGCACCGCCCTGGCGACCGCGCAGCTGTGCCGGGAGCTCGGCGCCAACGTCGTCGAAGCGGGCTTCCTCATCGAGCTGGGCTTCCTCCCCGGGCGCGCCAAGCTGGAGGCTGAGGGGATCGACGTGTTCGCCCCGATCTGCTTCTGACGAGGCTGTGGGCTGAGGGCTGTGGGCTGTGGGCGGATGGGCCGCGACGGCTCTGGCACTCCGGTAATCAGGTGCTACATTCCGCGCCCCTCACGGAGACCCCTCATGATCGACGTCGTCATCGCCTCGGCCGCCCGCACCCCCATCGGGGCGTTCGGTGGCGCCCTGTCCAGCCTCACGGCTCCCAAGCTCGGCTCCGCCGCCATCACCGCCGCCCTGGAGCGCGCGGGCATCTCCGCCGACCTCGTCGACGAGTGCATCATGGGCTGCGTGCTGCCCGCCGGCGTGGGCCAGGCGCCCGCCCGCCAGGCCGCCCTCGGCGCGGGCCTGCCCCAGAGCACGGCCTGCCTCACGATCAACAAGGTCTGCGGCTCCGGCCTGAAGGCCGTCATGCTCGCCGCCCAGGCGATCCAGTGCGGCGACGCCGACGTGGTCATCGCTGGCGGCATGGAGTCGATGTCCAACTCCCCGTACCTGCTCCCGAAGGCCCGCACGGGCTACCGGATGGGCAACGGCGAGCTCGTGGATTCGATGGTCCACGACGGCCTCTGGGACCCCTACAACGACTACCACATGGGTTCGGCAGGAGAGCTCTGCGCGGCCGAGTGCGGCATCTCCCGCGAGCGGCAGGACGAGTTCGCGACCGCCAGCTACGCCAAGGCGACGGCGGCCCAGTCCGCGGGCAAGTTCGACGCCGAGATCTGCGCCATCACGATCCCCCAGCGCAAGGGCGACCCGAAGGTCATCGACACCGACGAGGAGCCCGGCAAGGGCCGCCCCGACAAGATTCCGGTGCTCCGCACGGTCTTCAAGAAGGACGGCACCATCACCGCCGCCAACGCCTCGTCGCTGAACGACGGCGCCGCCGCCCTGGTGGTCATGAGCGCCGCGAAGGCCGCCGAGCTGGGCGTCACCCCGCTGGCCCGCGTCGTCGGCTCCGCCACCCACGCGCAGGCGCCCGAGTGGTTCACCACCGCCCCCGCCTTCGCCATTGAGAAGGCCCTGAAGCGCACCGACCTGGCCGTTGGTGACATCGACCTGTGGGAGGTCAACGAGGCCTTCTCGGTCGTCTCCCTCGCCGTCGAGGACAAGGTCGGCTACGCCGCGGACAAGGTGAACATCTGGGGCGGCGCCGTCTCCCTGGGTCACCCCATTGGCGCCTCGGGCGCGCGCATCCTCGTCACCCTCCTCCACCAGCTCCTCGACACGAACACCAACAAGGGCTGCGCGTCCTTGTGCATCGGCGGCGGTGAGGCCGTCGCGGTGGTCGTCGAGAACCTCCAGGGAAGCTAAGCGAATGACCGTCGAAGGCATCAACACGATCGGCGTGCTCGGCGCCGGCCAGATGGGCGGCGGGATCGCCCAGGTGGCGGCCCAGGCCGGCTACACCGTCATCCTCTCGGACATCTCCGAGGAGCGCTCCGAAGCGGGCAAGGCGAAGATCGCCAAGTTCCTCGCCCGAGCCGTCACCAAGGGGCGGGTCGAGCAGGCGGACGCGGACGCGGCGCTGGGGCGCATCACCCCCGTGGGCGGCGTGGCGGCATTCTCGGAGGCCCAGTTGGTCGTCGAAGCGGCGACTGAGAACCTGGACCTCAAGCTGAAGCTCTTCAAGGAGATCGACGCGGTGACCCGGCCCGAGGCCATCCTCGCGTCGAACACGTCGTCGATCTCGATCACGAAGCTGGGCTCGGTGGTGGACCGCCCCGAGCGCTTCATCGGCATGCACTTCATGAACCCCGTGCCGGTGATGAAGCTGGTCGAGGTGATCTCGGGGCTGCGCACGGCGACGGACACGCTGCGGACGACCGTCGCGGTGGCCGAGTCGATGGGCAAGACCTGCGTGGAGGCGCGGGACTTCCCCGGCTTCGCCGTCAACCGCATCCTCATGCCGATGATCAACGAGGCCTTCTACACCCTGTACGAGGGCATCGCGTCAGCCGAGGGGATCGACGCCGCGATGAAGCTCGGCACCAACCAGCCGATGGGCCCGCTGACCCTGGCGGACTTCATTGGATTGGATACCTGCCTGGCGATCATGGAAGTACTCCATGAGGGGTTGGGCGACGGCAAGTACCGTCCCTGCCCGCTGCTTCGGAAGTACGTCGAGGCGGGCACCCTCGGGCGCAAGAGCGGAGTCGGCGTGTACGACTACCGGGACAACGCCTGATGGGCGTCGTCGAAGTCGAATGGCGGGACCACGCCGCCGTCGTGACGATCAACCGGCCCGAGGCGCTGAACGCGCTGAACGCCGACGTCATCCGTGAGTTGAACTCCGCCATCGACGGAATCCGGCGGGAGGGCATTCGCAACCTCATCGTGACCGGCGCGGGGAGCAAGGCGTTCGTCGCGGGCGCGGACATCGCGGCGATGAAGGACCTGTCCCGGCAGGAGGCCAAGGCCTTCGCGCGGCGGGGCCAGCGGGTGCTGCACAAGCTGGCGATCTTCCCCGGCGTGACCATCGCGGCGGTGGACGGCTTCGCCCTCGGCGGAGGCATGGAGTTGGCGATGGCCTGCGATCTCATCATCGCCGGCGGCAAGTCCCGCTTCGGTCAGCCCGAGGTGAACCTGGGCGTCATCCCCGGCTTCGGGGGCACCCAGCGGCTGGAGCGATTGGTCGGAGCCCAGCGGGCGCGCGAGCTGATCCTCACGGGGCGCATGATCAAGGCCGACGAGGCCGCTCAGTTGGGCATCGCGCTGGAGGTGACCGAGCCGGGCGAGGCGCTGAACCGAGCGCTGGAGTTGGCCGCGACGATCGCCAGCAAGGGTCCCCGCGCCGTAGCGCTGGCGAAGGAAGCGATCCGGGTGGCCGGCGAGCTCGACATCGAGATCGGCCTGCAGGAGGAAGCGGAGCTGTTCGCGGCCTGCTTCGACACCGAGGACCAGACCGAGGGCATGAGCGCGTTCCTGGAGAAGCGCGAAGCCCAGTTCAAGGGCAAGTAGATGCCGTACCGCGTCGTCGTCGCCAAGCCCGGCCTGGACGGGCACGACCGGGGGGCCAAGGTGGTCGCGCGGTCGCTGCGGGACGCGGGCTTCGAGGTGATCTACACGGGCCTTCACCAGTCGCCCGCCGCGGTGGCGTCCACGGCGCTGCAGGAAGACGTGGACGCGGTCGGTCTGAGCATCCTGTCGGGCGCGCACAACGTGCTGTTCCCGGCGGTCCGCAAGGCGCTGGACGAGGCCGGGCTGACGGACGTGCTGTTGTTCGGGGGCGGCATCATCCCCGAGGGGGACATTCCGGGCCTGCTGGACGGCGGCACCTCGGCGATCTTCGGCCCCGGCACGAGCACCCCCGACATCGCTCAGTGGCTGACGGGAGCGCTGGATGCGCGCGGTCCGCGCGCCGACTGACGGCTTGCGCATCCGGAAACGGTGGCTAGGTTGCCCCGCATGGTCACCGTCTACACCACCCGATTCTGCGGCTACTGCGTTCGTGCCAAGCGGCTTCTGAAGAAGCGCGACATCCCCTTTGAGGAGGTCTCGCTCGAGGGCAACCACGAGCGGCGCATGGAGTTGGTGCAGCAGACGGGCTGGCGCACGGTCCCGATGATCTTCGTCGGGGACGAGTTCATCGGCGGCAGCGACGAGCTTCACCGCCTCGACAAGAGCGGGAAGCTCGCGGCCATGGTCGCCTAGTAGAAGAGCGTGAAGGAGTCGTAGGCGCCGTCGCGGTCCCACGCCTCGAACAGCACGTCGATGGGCTCGCCACAGAAGAGCTCAGACTCGCGCTCCCAGACCAGACCGCCCCACATGTTTCCGTCCTCGTGGATGAGGCTGAACGAGTCGATCTCGTAGTCCCAGCCCGCCTCGAACACGGTCACGAGCACGAAGTCGACGTCCCAGTCGCCGTCGTAGTCGTTGACCAGCGTCTCGAACTCGAAGAAGTAGTCGTCCGCGCTCTCGTCGTAGTCGCAGTGCCACCAGGCGCCGTCGGTGTCGATTTCGGGCCGGTAGTTGACCACGGGGGGCGGCGGTTCCTCTTCGTAGTAATCGTCGTCGTCGTCTTCGTCGACGATGAAGAAGCAGCCGGGAAGGAAGGTGAGCGTCAGGGCGAGCAGGAGGAGCGTGCGAATCATGGGTGTCTCCAGTTCCGATTCATCCTTCGGACGGGAGACAGGACAGGGGCATTCGAAGAAAGTTTCGGCTGCGGCCTACGCCGAGCTCTTCGCCGCCCGCATCTTCTTGAACTCGACCAGCTCCAGGATCTCGGACACATCTGCCTCCGAGAGCCCCTCCGCGGCCAGCAACTGCGCCAGCGTCGGCGCCGCGTCCACCGACGCCAACATGCGCGACCGCAGCTCGCGATCCACCAGCGGGATCGTCGACTGGTCCTTGCCTTCGTCCGTGTGCCGGATCGTCACCGTCAGGGTCGGGAGATCCAGATCCCAGCCCACGAACTGCGACCGCAGCCAGGGGACGAACAGCTCCGCCTCCTCCTCGAACCACCAGGGGTCCATCGGGTCGTCCGGGTTCTTGCGACGGTGCTTGTTCACCCGATCCCGGAGCCGGCGGGGGGCGTACCGGTCCGAATCGAGGCCCGGGAGGATGACGTACTCCAGCAGCGCGCCGAAGACGACCCGCTCGATCGCCGTGCGCTCGCCGCGGGCGAACTCGCGATCCATCACCTTGGGCCGGTCGCAGCACTCCAGGAGCAGCTTGCGCATCCGGGGAAGCTCCGGCTCGGGAGGCGCCAGGAGCACCTCCGCAGCCGCCCCGTGGGTGGCCGCGTACTTCATCGCCAGCAGCTCGCGACCGTCCAACTCGAGCACGTCCGCGACCTGCAGCAGCCGGTCGTCCGACGGCATGCGCTCGCCCCGTTCGACCATCCCGATGAAGTTGCCGTTGGCCAGCCCGAGGGCGGCTCCGACGTCGCTCAACGTCAGCCGGCGCTCCTTGCGTCGTTTCTTCAGCAGGTCTCCGAGGCTCATGCGGCGGAGCATACCAGTTCAGTATTCATACACGGTTGTATTTTTCTGTTTGACGCCATACCAGTATGTGTGATTCCATCATGGGGCCAGCACCGATGGGGTCGCTGAGTTGGAGCTGACGGGACCTGGTTCGTGGGTCACGTGAGTTCCTCCGGCCCTCAGCGACCCCGTCGGCGACTGCGCCCGGAGCATTTGATGGAGCGACAGGGGACGAGCACAGCCGTTGGGCGATGGTGGGACGAGCAGCAGGTTCGTCCCGATCCGGGCCCGATGCCCGCCCTTGTGGTGGTGCTCCCGCTGCTCGTGCTGACCCTCCTGGTGCGCTGGGCCGCGATGCCTCCCGCTCCCCCCGAGCCTGCCGAGCCCCCGCCCCCGCTGCTGGAAGTGCTGGTGACGGAGACGGGGTGGCGCCTTCGCGTCACGGACACCCGCACGGGGTGGCCGGAGCCGCAGCGCGCCGACGGCCTCGCTGAGCTCCTCGAGGGGCGCACCACGTACGTGTACCGGGGCTTCGACGGGGACGGCCCGCTGCTGGCGGCCGCCCGCGACCTGGTCGGCTCGGGCGTGACCCCGCGGGTGTGGCTCCGGGCTGAGGACTCCGTTCCGTGGGCGCGGGTGTTGGAATCGGGCGAAACGCTGTCCGGCCTGGATGCCCGCTACCGGACGGACATGGGCCCGCTCGCCCGCGTGAGCGTCGACGTACGTCCCTAGGGCGCTGCCTGACCGTCACATCGCCGCACGGATCACTCCGGGCCGAGTCACCAACTCCGCAACATCCACGTGTCAGATCTGGATCGGTGCTGCCGCAATACCCTTGCGATGGCCGCTTTCGCCCGTCATTATCCGCCGCAACCCGCACCAGATCGCGCGGGTCAAACGAAGAGGAAATGCAGCACATGGCCCCGACTCGCCACCTCGGAATCCTCGCCGCCGTTTCGCTCCTTGCCGCCACCGGCTGCAACGAGCAGGAGCTGCGCACCCTGACGCCTGACTTCCACATCGAGTGGCCGGAAGACTTCGGCTACGCCGCCGATGACTTCGAGGCCTCCGCCCTGCTCTTCGGTTCGGTGGAGACCGGCACGGTCGTCGACATCCCGGTGCTCATCAGCAACCCGGGCACGGCGAACCTGGAGATCTGCACCAGCTACCTCGCCGTCGCCACGTTCGACGAGAACGGCGAGCTGGCGTCCGAGGCGATCAGCACCAACAACCCCGAGATCGCCTGGTCCGGCCCCTCCGAGCCGATGGATCTGGACAACGGCGTGACCATGGCCAGCGTGCTGCTGCGCTTCACCCCGCTGTACGGCACCCCGCTCGAGGACAACCTCTACCTCGTCGTGAAGCACGAGCTGAACTACAACTGCGAGGAAGACTTCGGCAGCGGCCTCTACATCCCCATCACGGGTGAGGGCGACGGCGAGCCGGTCCCGGACATCATCAGCAAGCCGACCGTGGTCGAGTTCGCGGACCAGACGGTCGGCGGCCTCAGCGCGGTGCACGACGTCCGCATCAGCAACGTCGGCCCCGGCCAGCTGGACGTGGGCGGCATCTACCTCGCCGACGACACCCACTTCGTGCTGGTCAGCGACAGCGTGTCGGGCGTCGAACTCCAGCAGGGCGAGTCGGCGCTGCTGAGCGTGCAGTACGCGCCTGGGTCCGAAGGCAACCACGACACGTTCATCATGGTGCCGAGCAACGACCCCGACGAGGACCTCCTCGAGGTGCTCCTGACCGGCACAGCCGACCCCGTCTCCACGGGCAAGGGCCCCCAGGCGGTGTGCGCGCCGGACTTCGACTCGGCCCCGTTCGAGACCGAGTCCTTCGACGGCTCCGACAGCTTCGACCCCGACGGCCTCGACCTCACCTTCCAGTGGGTCATGACCCCGCCGTCCGGCTCCACCTCGACGCTCAGCAGCTACAACGTGGCCGAGCCGTCCGTCACGCTGGACCTCGCCGGTGACTACACGGGCACCCTCACCATCACCAACACCGCCGGTCAGTCCGACAACTGCACGCAGGTCATCAGCGCCATCCCCAACGAGAACTTCCGCATCGAGATGTTCTGGCAGACCTCGGGCGACGACATGGACCTGCACCTGCTGGAGGCCAACGACGGCTCCGGCAACGGCGGCACGCCGCGCACCGACGGCGACTGCTACTACGGCAACTGCAACACCTCGTGGAGCACCCCGCCGAACTGGGGCGACCCGGGCACCAACGCCGACGACCCCGGCCTCGACCTCGATGACATCTCGGGCACCGGCCCGGAGAACATCAACATCGGCGACCCCGCCATGTCGCCGTACGACGGTTGGTACGAGGTGTTCGTGCACGACTACCCCGGCAGCAGCTACACGCCGGCCAACGACGTGACCGTGAACATCTACCTCGATGGCATCCTCGCGCAGACGTACAACTTCGCCATCTCGGGCGAGGACTCCGACTACTACGTCGCGAAGATCCACTGGCCGACGGGCAACGTCCAGGCCTGCAACGGCATCAGCGGCTGCCCCTGAGCCCTACTTCTTCTGCTTCTTGATCTCGACCTTCCCGGGGAAGGTCTGCCAGTCGACGTCGATGTTCTTGGGCTCCTCCGGGATGCCCTCGATCGTGAAGTCCTGGGCTTCGTGAGTCAGCACGATCCGCTGCCATGCCTCGTTCTTGCCGTACTTGATGCGCACCATCGTGGGTGAGACGAAGGGGAGGGGATCACCCTCTCGCTCGGCGTCGATCATCCCGCCCAGGTGCAGCGTCCAGCTGCCCTCGGACACCTCTTCGGCCTGCCACAGCAAGCGCAGCGTCGGCTGCTGGGGCGTGGCGTAGACCCACCCGTAGAAGAAGCTCCGGAGGTCGACTCCGGCCACCGCCTGCGCCTGGATGAGGAACGACAGCGTGTTCAGCGGCTGGCCTCGGTAGCTGGTGGCGACGCGCCGGATCAGGGTGCGATTCATGGCGTCACCCAGAAGCAGGCGCAGCCGATGGAGCACCAGCGGACCCCGCGCCTGGGTGTTGGGATCCCCAAAGGCGCCGACAGGCCGCCCGCCCGCCGCAGTGCCCATCCACAGCGGCCCGATCAGCCAGTCCGTGGAGTCGCCGAAGACCATCTCGGTCCAAGCGTCTCGCATGGACCGGAGCGCGCCGGCACACCGTCCGGGCGAGCCCGCCGCCTCCAGCATGTAGCACTCCGCCTGCACCGCGAGCCCCTCGACGAGCCATCGGTCGTGGTACGTCTTGGCGCCCATGTCGGCCGACACGTACTGCCGGGCGAGGGCCTGCAGCAGGGTGACCCGCCCCGCCCGCGAGGTGAGCACTTGGTCCGGCGGGGCGTCGAAGATCGGCACCGTGATCACCCCCGGGCTGTCCACGTACGACCGCGACACCCGACGCTCCACGATCTCCAACTCGTCGTAGGGGAACGGGCCCAGGAGGTCGGCGAGCACGGTGAGGTGTCCGTAGATCTGCTCAGCCATCTTCGCGTTGACCGCCATCGTGTCCGTCGCGCGGGAGATCCGCAGTAGGGGCAGTCCTTCGGCCGGCGGGGCATAGACCTCGGTCCGGGCGTCGATGACGAAGACCAGCGCCTCCGACACCGGCCGCTTGCAACGGGACGTGACCGTCACCGCGTTGACGGTCTCCACCTCCTCGAGGACCCGGCCCGTCGAGGCGATCTTCCAGAACTTCGGCGCCGTCACCATGCTGCTGAAGGCGAACCGGTCGCCGTAGTGACCCACCGGGTGCAGGTAGGTGCCGGTCAGGGCCGTGATGTTCGACTGCCCGATCGGCTCCACGAGGGGACCGCGGAAGGAGACCTCGAGCACGTACACCTGGCCGTCGACGGACGGCTCGGGCAGCTCCACGAACAGCCGCCCCCCGACGCGGTGGAAGCGCGCCCCCACGTCGTCCACCTTGACGCCGCCGACGGTCAGGGCGCCGTACTGCTCGCCGAGGGTGCGCTGCCGCCCCGCCGCCAGCCACAGCGGGATCGTGGCGAAACCGTCGCCGTGAGCCTCCAACTCCAGCCGCGAGACGGCCTTGATGTTCGTCAGGTCCCGATCCAACCCCGGGGTTGGCTCGAACAGCAGGTGAGCCTGCACGTCCTTCAGATCGAACCGGGCCTGCCCCGTCTCCAGCCCGTACGGATTGTCCGAGGCGAGCACCGAGGGCGAGGCGAGGCGGGTGAGGAAGAGGGGATCGTCGGGGCCGACCGCGCGCACATACAGCGCCCCTGGCTCCGCCACGTAGCGTCCGTTGGTGGACCACTCATAAGTCATCCACTTCATGGGGAGGTCCAGGCGTCCCTTAAAGGAACGCTTGAAGTCCTGGCTTCGGAGCTCCACGAGCAGACCGCCAAGCCCGGGCTCGGGTGCCCAGAGGATTTCCCCCGGCGGACGCACACTTCGACCGTCGATCGGGTCGAACGAGGCGATCCGGGCGCTGATCATCGTGCGGAGAACCAGCGGCAGCGGAGTCTCCTCCCAGGCCCCCCCCGCCGCCGATACGAGCTCGTCGACAGCCCCATCGGAGGCCATCAGCAGAACGGCATCCAGCGTGATCAGCCCGGGCACGTTGCCCATCCGATCGTGCAAGCGGTGGCCGCGCTCCAGCCCCGGGTCGGCGACGTCGGCCTCCCCCGTGCCCTTCCAGGCGATGCCCACGAGCTCGCCGCAAGCTTCCAGCGGCACCATGACGCCCTCGGTGAGGCGGAGGCTGAGGTACGGCCGTTCCAGCACTAGGCCGTCGGTCGGCAGGCTCGCCCGCTCGCGCGGCGTCACGTCCTGCCACGAGCAACGGAAGCCCTGGTCCGGATCGACGTGGTCGGGGAGGGGAGTTTGGGCGAACGCGGGGACGGCCAGTGCTGCCGCCAGCGTTGCGCACGCGGCGGCAGCACGGCAGGGGTTCATCTCAGTCCTCGTCGGTCGGCTCGAGTTCGCCCGTGGAGCGGGCGGCCGGAACCACGCCGGTGGCTTCGGGCTGCAGCGTGGGGAGATCCATCGTGGCGGCGTCATCCGGCGGGATGGTGGGGACCGCGTCCTGCTCCATCAACGAGACGTCGTCCGCCTCGCCCTCTTCGTCGTGGATGGGAGGCATCGCGCCGGTGGCCTCTGGGGTGATCGGGGCGGGCGCGTCCACGGTCGGCTCGAGTTCGAAGGACGACGGGTCGATGTCGGGCTCGGTCGCCACCTCGAGCCTCGATTCGAAGGCATCGGGGTTGGCCGGTCGGGGCGGGGGCGCATCCGCGAGGACCGTCGGCTCCTCCTCCAGTCCTCCGTCAGCCTTGACCACCGTCGGCTCCTCGTCGAGCCCGCCGTCGTTCGGCGTGATGGTGGCGAGTTCGGTGTTCGTCGCGGTGCCGTCTTCTTCCCCCTCGGAGGCGTCAACCGAGTCGGCCGAGGCGGGGCCGGGGCCCATGTCTGCGTCCACGTCGATGGGAGCGGCCTCGTCCGCGATCGAGACGGTGGTCTCCTCGACGAGGGCGTCCAGGCGGGGGATCTCCGCCGTCTTGACGAAGCTGTCTTCGGGGTCGATGACCTCGCCGAAGGGGCCCAGGGCCATGCCCGCGCGGTCCTGAAGCACCTCGGGGATGCCGCTGGGGCGGTCCGAGTCACCGTTGACCGAACCTTCGAACATGCCGAACTCCATGCTGTCGTCGGGCGCCTCGTCCTCGGCCGCAGCTGCGGCAGCGCGCGGGGTGGGCGTCGCTGCGGGAGCGGCGGCAGCCGCGGCGGGGGGTGGCGTGGGCCGGGCGCTCCCGATGGGGATCGGCTCGGCGCCGAACGCGGCGTCCTCGTACAGGTGGCAGCGGACCCGGTGGCCGGGGCGCACGTCCAGCATCTGAGGGGCCTCGGTGCGGCAGCGGTCGAACGCCAGCGGGCACCGGGGGTGGAAGTGGCAGCCCGACGGCGGCGCGATCGGGTTGGGCACGTCCCCCTGGAGGATGACGCGGTCCTGACGTCGGCCCGGCTTGGCGTGCGGAATCGCCGACAGCAGCGCCTGCGTGTACGGGTGCAGGGGCGCGTCGTACAGGTCGTCGCAGACCGAGAGCTCCACGATCCGGCCCAGGTACATCACCGCGACGCGGTCGCTGATGTGCCGCACCACCGACAGGTCGTGAGCGATGAACATGTACGACAGGTCGTACTCGTCCTGCAGGTCCATGAGCAGGTTCAGGATCTGCGCCTGGACCGACACGTCCAACGCCGAGACCGCCTCGTCGCAGACGATGAACTTCGGCTTGAGGGCGACCGCGCGCGCGATGCCGATGCGCTGGCGCTGCCCGCCGCTGAACTCGTGGGGGTAGCGGTTGATGTAGCTGGACTGAAGGCCGACCCGCTCCAGCAGCTCCTTGGCGCGGTCGAACCGCTCGTCGCCGCGGGCGAGGCCGTGCAGCTCCAGGGCGTCGCCAATGATCGAACCCACCGTCTGGCGGGGGTTCAGCGAGCTGTAGGGGTCCTGGAAGATGATCTGCATGTGGCGCCGCATGGCGCGCATCTCAGACTTGGAGAGGCCGAAGACGTTCTTGCCGTCGAAGGTCGCGGACCCGGCGGTCGGCTCGAGCAGGCGCAGCAGCGTGCGCCCCGCGGTCGTCTTGCCGCAGCCGGACTCGCCGACCACCCCGAGGGTCTCCTTGGGGTAGATGTCGAACGAGATGTCGTCGACCGCCTTCACGTCGCCGACGTGGCGGCTGAAGAGCCCCTTGCGGATCTCGAAATACTTCTTGAGCCCCCGCACTTCCAGCAGGGGCTTCAGGGGCGGAGCACCGGCACCCAGCTGCTGACTCACCCGTTCGCCCCTCCAGCGTGGTCCGCCCGGACCCGATCGATGTGGTGACACGCGACCTGGTGCCCGGACTCGATCTCCACCAGCGGCGGCTCGGAAAGGCACGCCTCGTTGGCGTACGCACACCGGTCCCGGAACCGGCAACCACTGGGGAACTCGTACGCGGACGGTACCATCCCCGGAATGGTCGGGAGGCGGTCCGCGGCCACACTGACGTCGGGGAGGCTCTGGAAGAGCGCCACCGTGTACGGGTGGGCGGGCCGCTCGAAGAGGCGATGCACGTCCGTCTGCTCGGCAACCTTGCCCGCGTACATCACGACGACCCGGTCGCAGGTCTCCGCGACGACGCCGAGGTCGTGCGTGATGAGCAGGATGCTCATGCCCAGGTCTTCCTGCATGCGTCGCAGCAGGTCCAGGATCTGGGCCTGGATGGTCACGTCCAACGCGGTCGTCGGCTCATCGGCGATCAGCAGGTCCGGCCCGCAGATCAGCGACATCGCGATCATCACGCGCTGCAGCATGCCGCCGGACATCTGGTGGGGGTACTCGTCGACGCGCTTCTCCGGCGACGGGATGCCCACCTTGCGGAGCATGTCGATGGCCCGGCGGCGAGCCTCCGAGGGGTCGATGTTGGGCTCGTGCACGGCCAGCGCCTCGATGATCTGGGCACCCGCGGTGTAGACCGGGTTCAAGGAGGTCAGCGGCTCCTGGAAGATCATCGAGATCCGCTTGCCCCGGATCGACCGCAGCTGGTCGGGCTCCAGCGTCGTCAACTCCAGGCCGCCGAGCTTGATCGAGCCCTCGACGATCTTCCCGGGAGGCTGGGGGATGAGCCCCATGATCGACAGCGCGGTCACCGACTTGCCGCAGCCGGACTCGCCCACCACCCCCAGGGTCTCCCCCGTGCGGATGTTGTAGGAGACGCCGTCAACGGACTTGGCGATGCCGATGTCCGTGTAGAAGTACGTCCGCAGACCGTCCAGCTCGAGGATGACTTCGCTCACTGTCGGAGCCTCGGATCGGTGGCGTCGCGCAGTCCCTCACCCACCAGGTTGAGGGCGGAGACGGTGACGAAGATGGCAAAGCCAGGGGTCAAGATGAGGTGCCACGCGCCGGTGCTGTAGCCCTCCTGGATCATCTGGCCCCACGAGGGCGCGGTCAGATCGCCCAGGCCCAGGAACGACAGCGACGCTTCGATGAGGATGCACGCGGCCACGCCGAAGGTGGCGGCGACGAGCACCGGACCGAGGGCGTTGGGGAGCACCTGCTCGAAGATGATGCGTCGCTCGGGGTAGCCCAGCGCCTTGGCGGCGGTGACGAACTCCAGGTTCCGGAGGCGCAGGAACTCGCCGCGGACCAGCCGCGCGACCCCCGTCCAACGGATCAATCCCAAGATCACCATGATGTGGAATATCGAGCGTTTCTCGATGAAGGCGACGATGGTCAAGATCACGAAGAACGCCGGCACCGACATCATGATCTCGATGAGGCGCTGGATGATCAGGTCGACCCGGCCGCCGAAGTAGCCCGCGGTCGCCCCCAGCACGATGCCGATGAAGATGTAGATGCTCACCGCGATCACGCCGATCGTCAGCGAGATGCGTACGCCGTAGAGGATGCGCACCGCCACGTCGCGGGTGCTCTCGTCGGTGCCGAGGATGTGCTGGAAGAGGGGACGGTCGTCGCCGGCGCGCTCGTGGCTGCGGAACAGGCGGCTCCACGTGGGCGGCGAGGCGCTCATGAAGCCGGTCTCACGCGCGGTGTTGCGCGACGGCGGGAAGACGGCGGTCACGTCGGTGCCGGCCTCGGTCAGCTGCTCCAGCAGCTGCGGGTACTTGACGTACTTGCTCGAGGACGGGAACAGCAGCATGCCGACGAAGATCGCCACCACCGTGCCCGACAGGATCAGCGCCTCGGACCGCAGCTTGCGCCGACGCGCACGCTTGGTCAGGTCCGTCGTGCCGAGCTGCTTGATGCGCCACAGCCAGACCGCAAGCATCGGCGTGCCCAGGACCATCAGCAGGTTGAAGAAGATGTCGACGGGGTTCTCGAAGAAGTTCCGGTCGAACAGCGAGCTGACCCAGGGGGAGCTCATGCCCTCGCCCTGGTTCCACAGGAACGGCTGGTTGCTCGCCAGCAGGGGGCTGTAGACGGCCAGCGCGATGAGGCCGACGAGTGCCCACAGCGCCGCGAGGGCGACCTTGTTCTTGCGGAACTGTCCCCAGACGATGTCGCCGTAGGTCAGGTCTTCCGAGGAGGCCGAGGCGTCCGCCTTGTTCCCCGCCGCGTCGGCTGCCTGCTTCGCGGCGAGGTCCGCATCCGAGATCGACTCGAGGTTCTCCTCGGTCTCGATCTCCGCCGCCTTGCGCATCATGTCGTTGATGTCGAAGCCGCTGTCGGTGTTGGCCTCGACGTCGTCTAGCTCGGCCAGGAGATCGTCGTGAACCGACGGCGACTGAGACGCCACGGCGGCTACCGCATCCGTCTCCGTACCCTTCTTGGGGCCGTCCTTGGGGTCGTTGTTGGACATCAGTCGAACGTGATCCGCGGGTCGACGAGCGCGTAGGCGAGGTCCGTCAGGAGCATGCCCACCAGCGTCAGGACGCAGGAGATGAGGAGCACCGCCATCACCGCGTTGTAGTCACGGCCGATGATGGAATCGAACATGTACCGGCCCATGCCGGGCACGCCGAAGACCACCTCGACGACCACCGAGCCGGAGATCAGCACCGGCAGGAGCGTCGCCAGCAGCGTGATGATGGGAATCATGCCGTTGCGGGCGGCGTGCTTCACGATGACGACGACCTCCGGCAGGCCCTTGGCGCGGGCGGTGCGGACGTAGTCAGACCGAATGACGTCGAGCATGCCCGTGCGCGCGTAGCGGCTCAGCGCGGCGAGGCTCCCGTAGGCCATGCAGAAGATCGGCAGCACCACGTGCCACGCGACGTCCTTCATGTACTCCAGGGTCGTCATCTGGGAGGTGTCCAGACTCTCGAAACCGGATGTTGGGAACACCTGGAAGGGGTTGCCCTGGCTCAGGAAGTTCAACAGCACCACACCCGTGAAGAAGGTCGGCAGGCTGTAGAGCATGAACAGGACCGTGGTCAGCACCCGGTCGGTGTTCGAGTTCCGGTTGACCGACGACCAGACCCCCAGCGGCACCGACACGAGGTACGCGAGGATGACGGCGGTGAAGGCCAGCGTGATCGAGTAGCGCAGCTTGCTGAACACGGTCTTGATGACCGGCTGCTTGTCGCGGTGGCTGATGCCGAAGTCGAGGCGGATGAGGTTGCCCCAGTACTTCGCGAACCGCGTGTCGAGGAAGAAGATCGCCGCCTTGTCCTTGCCCGAGTAGTCCCACTGGTCGGCGCGGTCGGCGTGCCACTGGACCCAGAAGGCGGTCACTTCGGCCACGCGCGCGGCGTCGTCACTGGCGACGTACCGCCAGGTCAGGACCTCGGTGTTCTCCGTGGCGCGGACGCGGTTGGTCTCCCGCTCGGTGTCCGTGAGCGCACGGCCCGTGGGGTTCAGGAGCGATCGCTGGGCGTGGGTGGTGAGCCGCTGCGAGGCGAGGGCCCGCACCTGGGGCTCAGCGTCGTTCTGGAGCAGGTCGATGAGCGCCGGGATGGCGTACCAGCCCCAGTTCTCCAGGTCCTCCATGAGCGCGATGCGCTTGCCCGTGGAGACCTCCCCGTCCAACTCCAGCAGCTGCCGCAGCGAGGACCGGATCCTGTCCGTGTCCAACCCGAAGCGGGTGTTGAACAGGATCGGCTTGTCGTAGTTGAACTGCTCCTTGAAGAGCCGGTAGCTCTCCCGCTGCTGGCCCGACAGCTGGCTGCTCTGGCCTGACTGGGCGTCCCCCGCGACCATCGCCGCCGCGGCAGGGTTGCCGGGAGCGAAGTTCAGCACGAGGAACACGATCAGGCTGACGGCCAGGAACGTCGGGATCATCAGCAGGGTGCGCTTGATCGCGTAGGTACCCACGTCGTCGGTCTCCGATCGGGCCTACTGAGGCGCCAGGTACCAGGCCTTGTGGTTCCGGTAGGGGCGGACGAGGTTGAACTTCACGTTCCCCATCTCCGGCTGCCAGAACGCGGGCCGCTTGCGCGTGAAGAAGAAGGTGTAGGGCTGTTCCTCGGCCAACAGCTGGTGGAACCGATTGGCCAGCTCCACACGCTTGGCGTGGTCGAAGGTGATCTCCAGCTCCTCGATGATGGCGTCCGCCTCCGCGTTGTCGAAGCCGACGTGGTTGGAGCTGCGGGGGATGTCGACCTGCTTGCTGTGCCAGATCTGGTTGAAGCCGGAGACGTCCGGGCCGCCGACCCAGGCCAGCGTGACCGCGTCGAACTCACGGTCGTGCACGTCCTTGAGGAGCAGGCTCCACTCCAGCGGCACAACGTTCATCTTGACGCCGATCTGGCTGAGGTCTTCCTTGAAGATGGTTCCCACCGTCCGGTACTCGTTGCTGCTGCCGTAGACCGTGAGGTTGAACTCGAACTTCTTCCGTTCGCCGTCGATCTCCTTGTCCCGGATGCCGTCGCCGTCGGTGTCGGACCAACCGGCTTCGTCCAGCAGCTGCCCCGCGAGCGCGAGGTCGAACTTCGGTGCCTTGACCGAGTGGTCGTAGAAGGGGAGGAACGTCGGCATCGGGCCGGTGGTCCGCTCGCCCAGGTTCATGAACACCTCCTCCAGGAGGCGATCCGCGTCGAACGCGTGGGTCAGCGCTCGGCGCACCCGCTTGTCCGCGAACATCGGCTTGCGCATGTTCCAGCCGATGTAGAACCAGCTGTGCTCCCACCACTCGCCGGGGGTCAGGGTGCCGTCCTTGAACGGCGAGTCCGGCGCACCGTCCAGCACCTCCGTGCGGTACTGACCGGGTTGCAGGTAGGCCAGGTGGAGCTCCTTGGTGCGGAGCTTCCGGGGCGGCTGGTTCTGGTCGCTGAGGATGAGGTAGACGACCTTGTCGAAGGCGTTGCCGCCCATCGGGTAGCGGGGGTTTCGCTCGAGCACGATCTTCACGCCCGATTCGAACTCCGTCATCTGGTAGGGGCCGCAGCCGAGCGCCAGCTTGTACCAGTGGTCCTGGACCTTCTGGCCGATGATGGCGTCGTCGTAGCGGACGCCGCCCTGGTCGAAGGCGTAGAGGAACTCGGGGTAGGGGACGAGGCTGGGAATCGCGACGTCGCGCGTGCTGAACAGCTTGGTGCTGAACTTGACCTCGAAGGTGTAGTCGTCGGTCGCGCCGTAGCTGACCATGTCCTCGAAGTAGGACCGCAGGGGCGCGCAGCCGGTGACCTGGGCGTTCATGCAGACATCGAGCATGAACTCCACGTCGTGCGCGGTGACCTTGTGCTCGCCCTTGAGCCAGTCGAACGTGCCCGAGCCGTAGTCGACCACCGGGCTCTGCCACCACATGTCCTCACGCAGCTTGAAGATCCAGGTGAAGCCGTCGTCCGGCGACGTCATCGAGTAGGCCGTCTCCGGCCCCCACTTGCTGGTGTCCGCCTTGTGCCGCTTGATGAGGTAGGGGCTGACGAACTCGTGGACCTCCGTGACGTCCGCGCCGTTCTCCGCGAGGGGGTTGAACCCCTTGGGGTCGCTGCCGAAGTGCAGGTACAGCGTGCCGCCCTGCTCCGCGTCCTGGGGGAGCCAGGCGACCGTGTCGCGGACGAGGAGGTTGGACGGGTTCTGCAGGGCCGCCGTCATGTAGTCGGGCTCGGGCACGCCCCAGATGCCGCCGCTGCTGCGGGGGGTGTCGACGCCGCTGCCGCCGCCCGCGAGGGCCCCGGACTCGATGGCCGACTCGATCGACTCCAGCCGTTCGATCAGCTGGATCAGCTTGGCTTCGGTGCGGTTGACCTGCCAGACGTTGATGACCACGACGGCCAGCAAGATCGTCATGAGGGCAATGCCCACAATGCTGCTCAGGAATCCTCGATTCATGGCTCCTCGGGGGGTCCGGCCCTTCGGCCGAGCGAAGGCGAAACCCTACGCGCGGGACGGGGCTGTGTCAACGGACGCGAGTCGCCTGAAAAGGTCACTGGTTTCAGGGAGTTAGCTGGCCCCGCTCAGTCGTCCTCGGACAGAACCGTCACCGCCCCCGAGTTGGGAGGGGCTAGGACGTGCTCCGTGACGGCCCCTGAGGGCCAGCTCACGGTCACGTGGCGGTCCTCGTCACACCCCGGGACGCCGAAGTGCAGGGCGGGCTCCCCCTGGCTCAGGACTGAGGGCGCGCCGGAGCGGTACCGGACCCGGGTCACCCCGCACGCTTCGACGGCCACGGTGGCGCCGACCCCCTCGGGGTTGCTGTCGGTGCCGCGCAGCCGGATCCGGGCGGCGGTGGACGGCTCCTCGCTTCCGGTGCCGAGGTTTCGGTAGACGCGGGTGGTCGAAGAGCCGCGGCTGGCGACGATGAGGTCGACCCGTCCGTCCCCGTCGAGGTCGCCCTTGGCGGCCCCCATGCCGGCGCCGCCGTCGGCGATGCCGTACAGCCCGGCGCGGTCCCGAAACTCCGGGAACTCGACCGGCGAGGCGGGGTGGGGGATGTAGAAGCGGTTGTTCTGGCGGGGGCTCGCGATGAGGCCGTCGATCTCCTCCAGATCGCCGTACAGGCCGCCGTTGACGACCAGCAGCTCCTCGCGCCCGTCGTCGTCGGTGTCGACCCAGAGCGTGCCCCAGCCGGCGGCCCCGGTGTTGTTGGTCGTGCCGGTCGCGGCCGAGACGTCGACGAAGGAGCCTTCGCCGTCGTTCCAGTACAGCGAGTGGTGGCCGATGTTGGTGACGTAGAAGTCCGGCGCGCCGTCCTGGTCGAAGTCGGTGACGGCGATGCCCATCGCGTTCTTGATGTTGGGGAAGCCGAGGTCGGCGGTGACGTCGGTGAACTCGAAGTCCCCGTCGTTGCGGAAGAAGAGGTCCGCCTGCGGCTCGAACTCGGGGGGCACGTCGGTGCCGAGGTACAGATCCGCGAGCCCGTCGCCGTCGGCGTCCAGGAAGGCGGCGGCCCAGGAGCGCTGCAGCCCGTCGAGGGGGAGCCGGTCCGACAGGTCCTCGAAGGTGCCGTCGCCGCGGTTGCGGAGCAGGTTGGAGCGCCCCTCGTGCAGGCCCGTGAGCATCAGGTCGAGCCAGCCGTCGTGGTCGACGTCCTCGCAGGTGACGCTGGACTGCCCGGACAGGTCGAACCCGGCGAAGAAGAACTCGGAGGCGTCGGCCCAGTAGCCGCCGCCATTGCCGACGAGGAAGCGGGTGGGGCCGGAGTTGTCGGTCACCACGATGTCGACGTCGCCGTCCTGGTCGAAGTCGGCGGCCGCGCAGCCGGTGCCGGCTCCGTCGATGTCGAGGCCGAGCTCCGCGCCCCGTTCTTCGAACACGCCGACGTCGACGTTCTCGTAGTAGTGGTTGGGGCCGGTGCGCACGAGCAGCACGTCGTTGTCGCCGTCGTCGTCGCCGTCGAAGATGCAGATGCCGCGAGCCTCGGTCTGGCCGAAGCCCCAGTCCTCCTCGACCGTCTCGAAGCCCTGGAACTCCCCCGGCTTGGGGCTGCAGCCCGCCAGGAGGAGGAACACCAGAATCGTCGCGGCCGTCCTCATCACGGAACGAGCTCCCCGTCGTCCCAGCTCAGCGCGATCCCGTACACGCCGAACTGAGGCACCCAGTGAGAATACGACAGGTAGTTCTCAGCCCAGTACGCCGGCTGGGCCATGTGGGTGTCGATGTGCTCGATGTAGCTGTCGCTGAACTGCTGGTCGCCGGTCGCCCGGTACAGCGACCACAGCCCCCAGGAGCGGCTGAAGTTCAGGCCCCCCGGGTGGGCGTTGGGGAACTCCGTCAGCGGCTCCAGGACGAGCACCTCGGGCACCCACTCCTCGATCCAGGCGGCCGCTTCGTCCTGCGGCAGGATCTCGACGATGGCGCGGGCCAGGTGCAGGCACGGGGGGAAGAACTCGCTGATGTTCTCCGCGTCGTCCTGCACCAGGCAGGCGTCGCTGCGGGGGACCGCCTCGTCGCGGATCCAGCCGGCGACGCGGTCAGCGCCTTCGTCATCGCCGAGGTGGCGGTAGTGCTGCCACAGGTTCAGGGCCGCCCACGACGGGTTGTCGTACTGCGGTGCATCGATCGCGTACTGCCAGATCGGCGGCTGGCTGAGGTGGCTGTCGAGCGCCTCGGCCACCGGCTCGGTCAGCGGCATCAGGTCGTCGTCGCCGTTGCGCGCTCGCTCCCGGGCGAGGGCGAGGAACCAGGCGTAGCCGTAGGGGAGCTCGGAGAACAGGAGGTTCCCGTTGGTCAGCAGCGTGAGCTCGTCAGCGACGTCGGCGGGGTTCAGCAGCTCGTCGGCGAGGTCGGCGTAGATGGCGTCCCCGGTCATGCGGTGCAGGGCGAGCAGGGAGAACACGCCGTGGACCGCCGAATGCCAGTCGTAGCAGCCGTCGAAGACGGGCCAGGAGGTGTCGTTCTGGGCGGTGCAGTCGAGGATGGGCACCCCGAGCTCGTCCAGGTAGTCGAGCCGGTCCTCGAAGAACGAGTCCAGCAGCGGGTTGGGGGGATCGTCGTCCGGCTCGTCGATCGGGCCGGACGACGGGCAGCCGGTCAGCAGCAGCGCGGCCGCGGCGAGGGCGGTGCGAAGCGTGTTCACAGGGCCACCCGAAAGGTGCGCACATCGCCGATGTCGTCGGCCCCCGTGAGCACCATGAGCAGCCGATCGAGGCCGAGGGCGTTGCCGGCGCAGTCGGGCAGGCCGCGCTCCAACGCGCCGAGGAAGTCCTCGTCGACGGGGTAGGGGTCTTTGCCGAGCTCGATGCGGGCGGCGTTGTCGCGCTCGATGCGGGCGCGCTGCTCGGATGCGTCGGTCAGCTCGTGGTAGCCGTTGCACAGCTCGGCGCCCCGCCAGTACAGCTCGAACCGGGCCGCGCTGACGGCCCCGTCGGCGTCCCGTCCAGGGCGGACGCGCGCGAGGGCGGCGCGGGATGCGGGCCAGTCGGTGACGAACACGGGGCGATCCTTGCCCAGTTCACGCTGCACGACGAGCGCGATCACCAGGTCTTCGAGATCGGCGTCGGACGCCTGCTTCGGCGCCCTGGTGCCGGAGGCCCGCAGTAGCATCCCGTACCGGCGGCGCTCCGCCGTCGTGGGGTCGAACCCGGCGTGGCGGTCGAAGGCCTCGCGGTAGGTGATGCGGTCGAACGGGGCGCCATCGCCCAGGGAAACGTCGAGGGCGGCGGCGGCGTGGCGCACCAGCGCCTCGGTCTCGTCCATCAGGGCGGCGTCGTCGGCCCCCGGCACGTACCACTCGAGCATGGAGAACTCCGGCTCGTGCCAGGCCCCCACTTCGCCGGCCCGCCAGGCTTTCCCGAGCTGGTGGATCGGGCCGGATCCGTCCGCCAGCAGCCGCTTCATGTGGTACTCGGGGGAGGTCGCGAGGTAGCCGCCGCCGGCTTCGATCGCGTCCAGGTGCACGTCCACGCCGGGGGAGCGGACCAACGCGGGGGTCTCCACTTCGAGGGAGCCTCGCGCGTCGAGGAAGCCGCGGATCGCCCGGATCATCGCGGCACGCTGCTGCAGCCGCAGCACGGAGCTACCGCTTGACGCGCTCGACGTAGTCGCCGGTGCGGGTGTCGATCTTGATCCACTCGCCCTGGTTGACGAAGAGCGGGACGTTGATGCTAGCGCCGGTGCTGACGACGGCGGGCTTGCTCCCGCCCTGGGCGGTGTCGCCCTTGACGCCGGGGTCGCACTGCGTGATTTCCAGCTCCACGAAGTTCGGCGGCTCGGCGCTCAACGGGTTGCCGTTGAACGTCAGAACCTTGCACTCCATGTTCTCTTCCATCCAGTTGGCGGCGTCGCCGAGGGCGACCTTGGACATCTGGATCTGGTCGTAGGACGCGGTGTCCATGAAGTGGAAGTCGGTGCCGTCGGAGTACAGGAACTGGCAGTCCCGCTCCTCGATGTCGGCCTTGGGGAGCTTCTCGTTGGACTTGATCGTGCGCTCGATCGTGTTGCCCGTGATGTAGCTGCGGATGCGGATGCGGGTGAACGCCTGACCCTTGCCGGGCTTGACGAAGTCGGACCCGACGATCTGGTACGGGTTGCCATCGATCAGGACTTTGACGCCCTTGCGCAGATCGGTGTGGCTCAGCATCGACATCGGTACGTCCTCCGACTCACTCCCTCGTGAGTGCGCGGGAGGATACGCGCCTGCGTCGGCAGATCAAGGCAAGCCCGCCCACGAGCCAGGCAACGCTGGAGGCGGGCCCGAATCCGGCGGTCAGCGAGCTCTCGCAGGAGCAGCCTTCGGTGTCGGGCGGGGTCAGGATGGCGGCGTCGTCGTCATCGTCGTCGGTAGCGTCGTCGTCGTCGGCCGCGCTGTCGTCGTCGTCGTCCGGAGCGCTGTCGTCGTCGTCGTCGTCCGGGGCGCTGTCGTCGTCGTCGGTGGCGTCATCGTCGTCGTTGGCGTCATCGTCGTCGTCATCATCGTCGTCGTCGTCGCCGATCGGAGGTGGCTCCTCGTCCCAGAGGTCGGCGTCCTCGCCGCCGTAGGCGCCCTGGTCGGGGGTGGTGCCGTCGAGATCCAGCGATCCGAGCGGGTCGGCGGCGTCGATGCAAAGGGAACCGGAGCCGAGGTGGAGGTCGTCCGATCCGTCGTAGACCCCGTCGGCGATCCAGGCGACGAAGGTCGGGTTCACCGACTGGTTGCCGTTGAGCCCCTCCTGATCGTCGATCGTGCCGCTGTACTCGGGGCCGGAGGTGGCGAAGATGTCGTTGTAGGCGATGGTCCAGGCGGCTCCGTCGCCGACCGAGAGGCAGGAGCCGTCCTCGGGGAACGCGACGATGGAGTCGGTGAGCGCCAGCTCGCTGTCGCTGGTGACCCGCACGGTGCCGCCCGAGCTTGCGGCGTTGCCGACCATGGTCAGGTGCTGGAGGGTGCCCACGGCGCCGCTGAACAGGTGCACGCCGGCGCCGTTGTTGGCGGCGTTGTCGACGAACAGGCTGGTGCTGGCCTCGATCGAGCCCGCCTCCAGCCGGATGGCGCCGCCGTCGCCGTCGGCCTCGTTGCCGTCGAAGATCGTGGCCGTGACGGTGGTTTCGGACTGGGCGAGGTAGAGCGCGCCGCCGGAGCTGTCCGCGGCGTTGAGCGTGAAGCGGCTCGTGCTGATGTCGATCGTGCCGTCCTGGGTGGAGAGGCCACCGCCGCCGAAGCCGGCTTCGTTCCCGTCGAACGTCGAGAAGCTGATCGACAGGCTGCCCTCGGTGTCGACGCGGAAGCCGCCGCCGGTGCTGGGCCCCTGGTTGTCGGTGAAGGTGCAGCTGACCACGGACACGGTCGCGTCGGTGACCCGCAAGCCGCCGCCGTCGGGGGCCTCGTTGCCGCTGATGACGGTGTCGGTGATGGTCACGTTCGACTCGAGGTTCGCCCAGACCCCGCCGGAGTGGGTGCCCGCGAGGTTCGAGTCGACCTCGCTGGAGGTGAGCTCGTGGGTGCCGGCGAGGTAGCTGATCCCGCCGGCCCGCTCGGCTTCGTTGCCTCCGATCGTGGAGTTGGTGATCTCGCTGGTGCCGTCGCCGAACATCAGCCCGGCGCCGCGCTCGGCGTCGTTGTCGTAGACGACGAGTCCCTCCAGCACGAGGTCGCTGTCGTAGGCGTAAAGCCCGCCGCCGTAGCCCCAGTTGTCGCCCGAATCGATGATCGCGTTGTTCTCGTAGATCGTGATGTCGACGAGCTCGGACCCGGACTCGCCCAGGAGCAGGCCGCCGCCGAGGTGGGCGGTGCAGTCGTGGAGCACGAGGGCCTGCAGGGTGGGGGAGCTGCCGGCGATGGAGATGCAGCCGCCGAGGTAGCCGTCGTCGAAGGTGCCGTCACCGCCGGAGATGTCGAACCCGATCAACTCGGCGTCCGACGTCTCGCCGCTGTCGAACACCACCGCCGGACCTTCGCCCGACCCCACCAGGAAGGTGGCGGCCGCGCCGCTGGTCCCCTGGACGGTGATCGCCTTGCCGAGGAAGTCGAGATCCTCGGTGTAGGTGCCCGCCGCCACAGCCACGATGTCACCCGTTGAGGCGGCGTCGATGCCCGCGGTGATGGTGGTATGGTCGCCGGCCCCCGAAGGGTCGACGACGATGGTGTCGGCCCGGGACGAAACCGGAATCGAGACCATGAGCGAGGCGAGCAGGACAACAGCTCCAGGGCGCATGGCGCGCATGCTCGCACCCACGGGGGCCACCCACAAGGGCAGCTCGCGGCGGGCGGAGTGGCAGCGCCAATTGGCCGCGGCCGCCGGAGATCCCGTGGCCATCGCCGCGATCCTGCCCCAGGGCGGGAGCCTCGCCGCCGTGGCCGACGCCGCGGGGGAGTTCGTCTTCCGGGCAACGTCGTACTACCTCTCGCTGGCCGATCCCACCGATCCCAACGACCCGATCCTCCGCCAGGTGCTCCCGTCGGCGGACGAGCTGGCGCCGAGCCCCGAGGGCTACCGGGACGACGCCGTCGGCGACCTCGACGCGGACGCCCACCCCGCCGCGGGGCTGGTGCGCAAGTACGCGGGGCGGGCGTTGCTCGTGACGACGGGGCTCTGTGCGGTGAACTGCCGCTTCTGCTTCCGCCGGGCGTTCCCCTACGAGGAGACGCGTGAGGGGCTGGCCGCGGCGCTCGAGGTGATCGAAGGCGACGACAGCCTCAGCGAGATCATCCTGTCCGGCGGCGATCCGCTGACGGCTCCCGACGGGGCGCTGCGGCCGTTGATCGAGCGGCTCGCGTCGATCCCGCACATCAAGCGGCTGCGCATCCACACGCGCGTGCCGGTGGTGCTCCCCGACCGGATCGACGGTGCGCTGGTGGCGCTGCTTCGGTCCACCCGCCTGCGGCCCTGGGTGGTCGCTCACTTCAACCATCCGCGTGAGCTCGCGCGCCCCGCGGCGGTCGCCTGCCGCAGGCTCATCGAAGCAGGGATTCCCGTCTTGAATCAGGGGGTTTTGCTGCGAGGGGTGAACGACGACGTGAATGTGCTGGAGGCCCTCCATGAGGGGCTCGTCGACCTCGGGGTCAAGCCCTACTACCTCCACCAACTCGACCGGGTGACCGGCGTGTCGCACTTCGAGGTGCCGGAGGAGGAGGGGCGGGCGCTCGTGGAGGCGCTGCGCGTGCGCGTCTCTGGAATCGCCATGCCGACGTGGGTGCGAGACATCCCCGGCGAGCCCGCGAAGCGGCCGCTGTGAGCCGCTGGCCGCTCCTGCTGGGGCTGTGCCTGCTCATCGGCTGCGGCGAGGCGCCGGAGCGGGAACGCGTCGAGCTGGACTTGTCGCAGGTCGACGCGAGCGATGTGCTCCCGCCGGAGCCCGAGGAAGCGGCGGCGGCGCCGGAGCCCGAGCCCGAGCCCACGCCCGCGCCGGAGCCGTCCTTCGGACCCATCGCCCACGTACTCGCGGCCGACCTGGACGGCGACGGCGTGCAGGAGCTGTTCGCCAGCGCCGGAAGCGCGATTCGGTGGGGCAGCTGGCCCGCGGGCACGAGCTCACCGAGCTGGAGCGGCCGGTACGAGGGGACCGGGGTGCTGCAGTCGTGGATCGCGGGCGACTTCGACGGGGACGGTCGCGAAGAGGTCGTGGCCGCGTTCGGCATGGGACGGGGGTTCGCCGATGCGCCGCTGAGCGTGGTGCTGGTGGCCGCCGATGCCAGGTCGACGGTGGCGATCCCCATCTACCGCGCCGACGGCGAGCGCAACCAGGTGACGTCGATGGTGCCGTGGCCGCGCGAAGGGGCGCCGCCGCAGATCTACCTGACGGCGTTCGACGGCCGATTCCACCTGCGCGGAGGCCTGCTGAACATCGACGGGGGCGAGCCGACGTGGCTGGAGGGGCACCGGCTGCGCATGGGCCTGGCCCGCGCGGTCGCGGACTTCGATGACGACGGCAAGCTGGAGGTGGCGATCGGGCGGCTGTACGGCGACGGCCCCGACACCGACGGAGACCTCCGGGTGCTCGATGACGACGGCACGGTCGCGATGATCCCGACGCTGCGGGGGGTGCGCACGGTCGCCAGCGGCGACGTCGACGGGGACGGGACGCCGGAGCTGCTGTTTGGCGACGGCTGGCACAAGGCATACGGCAAGAAGGCACGGTTCCGTCCGAGCATCGCGCGGTACGCGGACGCCAGCGGGTGGACCGTCGAGCTCGTCCAGGAGCGCGCGGACCAGTACGCGGTCGAGCGGATCGGCCTGGTCGGGCGGGAGCTCGTGGCCGGCGGCAACCGGGAGGTGCTGCGGTACGAGCGGACGGACGCCGGGTGGAGCGTCACCGGCACGCCGCAGGGGACGTCGATTCAGGGATCGTGGGCGATGCTGAATGGGGCCTTGGTAACGGCGGGGGCGACGGTTCGGCGGGAGTAGGCGGGGGCTGGGGAGCTCGCGCGGAGTTCGCGGAGGGGCGGAGGCGCGGAGGGGGTTCCGTTGACGGGGGCGTTGCGGGGCGTTGTTGCACGGCTCCGAGCGAGGCCGGATCGGGCCACTGAGCGGCTCTCTCGGAGTTTCAGCTTCGGACAGCCCGCGATTCCGGCATCCCGAGCTCGGTCATGCGATTGAGGATGTTCACACCGATCATCGCCTCCCTCCTCTGCCCTTCTTCGGACCGTGAGCGGAGTCGGGGGCCGAGGATCTGTTTGAATCGA
>JAAESI010000218.1 GCA_024229515.1 Pseudomonadota bacterium
GACCGATGCGTCTGCGGCTGCGCCGCCTCGTCGACTACATCACCGTCAACGCGGCCAGGGCCGCACCGAAGAAGGAGCGGCGACGAGGTCGCCTGTCCATGGGACTCGAGCCGGTCGGCGCCTAAGTGATCACCTATGAGCTTCGACTAGTCGGCGAGCACCTGGACGAGCCCGAGGCCGACGAACCGGCCGAGCAGGGCCGCCCCCGCATCGGTGAGCTCGGGACCGGCCTCTCCGGCGAACAGCGCTGCCGGATCGGGCTGCGACTCCAACCCGAAGACCGTGTTGATCCAGGGCTGCGGTCGCATCGCCGTCGACGGGAGGATGCGCCGCTCCCCCGCCGTGTGGCGGACCGGCTGCTCCAGGTAGACCAGCGCCGCCCCATGCTCCGCCGCCTCCACCGCGAGGCTGTCGAGCAGCTCCAGGTGGCGGGTCGAGCTCATCTCCGCGTCGGGGCTCTGGAGGAAGAAGCGGGCCTCCTCGACCGGCAGGCCGACCACCGACTGAGCCGCCAGGTCCTCCAACCAGGTGCCGGCCGCCTGCACTCGGGTCGTGGCCGTGATCGGCACGCGGGTCGCGGGCGGGGCACCGTCGTGCCAGCCCAGCGCGACCACGATCAGCTCGGGCTTGTCCGCCTCCCAGCCGCCGTCCTGCAGGTGGTGCAGCGCGTTCTCAGCGGTCCAGCCGGGCTCGGCGCGGACCACCAGGTCGATGGTCGCGCCCGCAAACACCCCGCTGGGCAGCTTCGCCGTGCGGCTCTCCAGGACCTCACGCGCCGCGGGCGCCCACTGCGCCGCCTGCTCGTCGCCGAGCACCATCAGCCGGATCGACCCATCCACCATCGCGCCCGGGGGCACGGTGGGAGCGCGGGCCGGCGGCGCGGTCGCGACGGGGGGACGTCCGTCCTTGTAGCCCCCCGATTCCGCGGGCGGCGTCACCTCTCCGGGCGTCTCTTCGACGGACTCGGGCAGCGGCGCGGGGCCGCGGATCCAAAAGGCGATCGCGGCGCAGACGAGAACGAAGCCGATCAGCGCCGGCCGGACGGTCTTGGGCTCGGGAGCGTCAGGGCCGGTCACGCCACAAATCCGTCGCACCGAGGGCGACGAGGCGCGACCCGGGCCAGGCGGGAAGAGGGAGCATGCCGAGGCATGTGACCTCTGAACCAACGCCGCCAGGGGCGATGACTCGGTGGCCGAATGCAGGAGTTGTTGCGGGGCAGGCCCTACTCAATCTTGCGGAGGACGACCGCGGCGGCGATGCCTTCGCGGGTGGTCACGCTGACGAGCGCCACCTTCGCGTCGATGTCCATCGGCGCGGCGCCGTTGGGGCCCTTGTACTCGGGCAGCGGGTTGCCGCGGTTGAGCGCGCCGGGGACCTTGCCGGTCTCCAGCACCCGCACCGCGAGGGCCGCGTTGAGCGGACCGACCGCGGCCTCCGTCGAGCCGACGTGAGCGGTCATGGAGACCACCGGCACGTCCGCGGAACGCGGTCCGAGCGTCTCCGCCAGCGCCAACGCCTCGATGCGGTCCAGGTCGTTGTTGCTCTCGCCGTGGGCGAACACCACGTCCACGTCCTTGGCCTCGAGGCCCGCGCGCTCCAGCGCCCGACGCATCGCCCGCACGGGGCCGGCCGGGGTCGGGGGCACGCCGCGGTTGACCGACGGGGGGGTGAACCACTCGCCGTACCCGGCCAGCTCGGCCCGCGCGTTGGCGCCTCGGGCTGTGGCGGTGGAGGCACGCTCCAGCACGATGCAGCCGCCGGCCTCGCCGGGGACGATGCCGGTGGCGTCCTGGTCGAACGGACGGCCCGCCTGATCGGGGGCCACGTCCGAGCTGCTCTCCAGCTTGCGGGTCGCCCGCACCATCATCATCTGGGGGTGGATCGAACTGCCCACGCCGCCGGCGTACATGGTGTCGGCGAGGCCGTCCTGAATCGCCAGCTTCGCGCGTCCGATCGCCTGCAGCCCGCCGCTGGGGGAACCCAGGAACGTGTTGCAGGGGCCCTGGCAGCGGCCCTGGATGCCACCGTGGGCGGTGGGCATGTTGTTCATCAGCTTGAGGAACTCGAAGCCGCTGAACTTCCGGATCGCCGTGGGCACCCGCTCATCGACGATGACCGGCTTGCCGTCGGCGTCCTTGTCGATGACGTGGTGGGCGAATCGGACGTACTTGTCGAAGCGGTCCGAGTTCGTGTAGCTCGCCACGTAGAAGCCGCGCCGCAGCGCGCCGTCGCCGTCGTCCCAGGGGATCTCGCCCTCGGCCATCGCGCTGCCCAGCGCCAGGGTCGACAGGAACGTGTACCGGGTCATGGTGCCCGGACGCATGTCGCGGCTGTTGGGGAGGCTGCGGAGGTCCCTCGCCTTGAGGGTGACCTCGCCGCCGTAGCCGGGAGCGAGGCTGCCGTGGGGCTCAGCCAGCGCGACCACGCGGGACTCGCCCGCGAGCATGCCGTCCAGGAGGGCGTCCACGCCCAGGCCGAAGGGGGTGCCGGCGCCGACGCCAGTAACGAAGATGCGATCGTCGGTCATCGCCCTAGCCCTCGTACCGCTTGTAGACGACCGAGACGTTCATGCCGCCGAAGCCGAAGGAGTTCTTCAAGATCGTGTCGACCTTCGCGGTGCGACCCTCGTTGGGCACGTAGTCGAGATCGCAGCGGGGGTCCGGCGTCTCGTAGTTGATGGTCGGCGGCACGACCCCTTCCAGGATCGTCTTGACCGACAGGCAGCCCTCCAACGCGCCAGCGGCGTGGATGAGGTGACCGAACATCGACTTGTTCGACGAGACCGGAATGCGGAACGCGTGGTCGCCCAGCGCCTTCTTGATGGCCAGCGTCTCGGCCGCGTCGTTCAGCGGGGTGGACGTGCCGTGGGCGTTGACGTGGTCGATGTCGGTCGGCGCCATGCCGGCCGACTCCAGGGCCCGCGTCATGCACAGGGCCATGCCGATGCCCTCGGGCTGAGGATCCGTCAGGCGGTAGCTGTCGCAGCTGTAGCCCCAGCCCGCCAGCTCGGCGTAGATGGTCGCGCCGCGGGCCTTCGCGTGCTCCTCGGACTCGAGGACCAGCATCGCCGCGCCTTCGCCCATGACGAAGCCGTCGCGGCCCGCATCGAACGGCCGGGAAGCGTGCGCGGGGTCGTCGTTGCGACCGGTCAGCGCCTTCAGCATCGCGAAGCCGGGGACGAGCACCCGGGTGACCGGGGTGCAGATGCCGCCCGCGAGCACCACGTCGGCCTCGCCGCGGCGGATGAGGTTGCCGGCGTCGGCGACGGTGTGGGAGCCCGACGCGCAGGCCGAAGCGGTGTTGTAGACGTGGGCGGCGCCCAGCTGAACGGCGCAGATGGGGGCGGCGGTGTCGAGGTGGAAGTGGTCCAGCCCGACGGCCTCCGGCTCGCTCGGAGCGGCGGCGTAGAAGCTGGCCAGATCGGCCTTCCACGGGTCCGCGTCACGCCCGTGCACGCGCATCGCGATGGGGCCGAGGTAGTCGATGTTCGCGGGTCCCACGCCCGTGGACAGCACGACCGCGCGGCGGTCCATGGCGTCAGCGCCAACGGCTGCTTCGAGGCCGGCGTAGCGCAAGGCGCGCTGGGCGGCAGCGGCGGTGAACAGCAGCGCCTCGTTGTCCTCGACGAGGTAGGGGCCGACCTCGCGGGGGCCCTCGGGGGTGTACTTCACCTCGGAACCGACCTGGCACAGGAAGCCCGTCGGATCGAATTTGGTGATGCGACCGCAGGCGTTCTTGCCCGCTGCGATCTGCTCGTACACGTCGTCGATGTCGTCCCCGTGGGGCACGACGACCCCCATTCCGGTCACGACGACTCGGCGTCCGCTGTTCATGTCCTACTCCTCGACAGTCTTGAGGGCTGCAAAGAAATGCTCGTCGCCTTCTCCGAAGGCATGCACGAGCGCGTGATGACGGCCCTCCCAGGAGCCGTCGTGGTTCAGATACGCGAGCGCCGCGCACAGGGCAATGCCGCCCCACGCGCCGTGGCTCTCGCCCAGGGTGCTCTTCAGCCCCCCCTCGGGGAGGCCGTGGAACCGGTCGCTGACCGACTCCGGCTCGAGACCGAACTGGGTCAGCGCGGCGGCGCGGGCGTCGGCGTAGGTGCCCCGGGTGCGCGCGACTCCGAGGAGTTCGGCGCGGGCGCGGCCCCCGCGACGGGTAAGCGAGTCCTCGCGCTCCACGAGCACGAGGCCGGCGCCCTCCGACATCGTCGCGCCGTGCCGCGCGGGGTCGGCCTCGCGCAGCAGCAGGTGCAGATCGACGATCCGCTCGACTCCGCCGACCAGCAGCGCAGGCGCGCGGTTCTTGCGGAGCACACCCTCGGCACCCCAGAGGGCCTCGAGGCCGGAGCCGGCGCCGCTGACGTAGGTGGCGTTGGGCCCCTTGAGCTTCCACGCCACCGCGATCCAGCCGGCGGGGGCGTTGTCGACGGTGCCCTTGAACAGCAGCGGGGAGGCGCCCTTGAGCGTGCCGTCGGCGGCGACGCCGTAGCGGTCGAACCGTTGGTTCTCCTCCATGCAGCCGAACGCGGTGCCGAGCATCACGCCGATGCGGTCGCGACCGGCGGTGTCCGCGTCGATGCCGGCGTCCTCCATCGCGAGGCGGGCGGCGACGAAGCCGTAGCGGCTGTAGGTGTCCAGCTGGCCCCACCGCTTGTAGGAGGAGGCGCAATCGGGGTCGTCGAGGCGACCGATGCGGCCGACCGCGTGGGCCGGACCGTCGGGGATCGGCGTCTCCGAAGCGAACGAGGCCTCGCCGCCCATGGCGGAAGCGAGCGCATCGAGGCCGAGCCCCGCATGCGTCACAGCGCCCGCGCCGGTGAGGAAGAGCCGGGTCACGAGGCGTCCACGCGACGCAGGATGAGGGCCGAGTTGTTCCCCCCGAAGGCGGAGTTGGTGCTGAGCACGACGTCGATGGGGCGGTCGGCCGGCTTGCTTCCGCCGGGCACGAAGTCCCAGGTCGGCTGGATCGAAGTCTCGAGGGCGACCGTCGGCGGGAACAGCTGGTCCCGCAGGGCAAGGATCGACATCGTCGCGTCCAGTGCGCCGGCGGCGCCGAGGGTGTGGCCGAAGACCGACTTGACCCCGGAGATGGGGGGCATGCGATCCGCGTCGGCGACCTCCTTGAAGATGCGGGCGAACGCCTTGCACTCCATGCCGTCGTTGAACGCGGTGCCGGTGCCGTGGGCGGAGATGGCGTCGATGTCGGCGGGGCCGACGCCGGCCTCGCTGAAGGCCTGGCGGATGGCCCGCTCGAGACCCCCGCCCTCCGGGTCGGGAGCGGTCATGTGGAACGCGTCCGCGGCGAACCCGCCGCCCGCGATCTCCGCGTAGATCGTCGCCCCGCGCGCCTGCGCGTCCTCCAGCGTCTCCAGGGTCATGAGCACGGCGCCCTCCCCCAGGACGGTGCCGTCGCGCTCCTCATCGAAGGGCCGCAGCCCGCCGGTGGCGGTAGCGCCGATGCAGTGGAAGCCGGTGAAGACGAACTGGCTGAACTCTTCGAAGCCGCCCGCGACGACGCGGCGGCAGGCGCCCCGCTGGACGAGGTCGACGGCGTGGCAGAGCGCCACCGACGAGCTGACGCAGACCATGCCGACGGTGGCCCGGGGGCCTCCCGCGCCGAGGTGCTCGGCCAGCCACGTCGTCCCCGCGCCGGGGCGGTAGGCGGCGAAGCGGGCCTTGTCGTCGTCGGTCGCGGCCTCCTGGGGCCGACGCGCGTACTTGCGGTGGATTTGCTCGGCCCGAGCGATCGAGCCCTGGCAGGTGCCGAGCACGACGCCGGCGTCCACCATCAGGGCGTCGTCCCAGCCCGAATCGGCGATGAGCTCGTCCGCGGCCAGCTCGAGCAGCTGCTCGCAGCGGTCGCCGCCGTCGGTGCGGGCGAGGTGGTTGGCTTCGCCCGCGACGGTGCGGTCGTACAGCGCGCCGTCGAACTTGCTGATGGGGTTGAGCGCCGTCGTGCCGTCGGCGAGCTTGCTCCAGGCTGCGGGAACACCGGTTCCAGCAGCTGAGACCATGCCCAGCCCGGTGACGACGACTCGGGTCACGCGGAGGTGACCTTCAGGGCCATTGCTGCGTGGACGCCGTCCAACGAGAAGGTCGAACCGAGCACGGTCGTGCCGTCGCCGGTGGTGGCGGTGCGGCCCATCGCGCCGGCGAGCGTGGCGCACGCGGCGTCGCTGCCAGCGTCCACCGCCGTGCGGGCGGGGGTGCTGTCACCGCGAGCCGCGAGCAGCGCCGCGACCAGGTTCAGGGGGCCCGTGGCGGGACCGGCGAGGCCGACCTGCGGGACCGTGGAGACCGCCGCCGTCGAACCCAGCGCGTCCGCGCCGAACGCCTCGACGTAGGCCTCCGCTTCGAGTCGATCGAGATCGCCGTGGCCGAGGCCGTCGACGCCGATCCAGTCCGGGGTGCCGGTGCCCAGCGCCGCGCGCAGGGTGTCGACGCGAACGTCCACGTCCTCGGTGCCGGGGGTCGCGATGCGCTGCGAAGCGCCCACCACCTCCGCGAGGATCGTCGCGCTGCGCGCCTTCGCCGACTCGTACTCCTCGAAGTACAGCAGCCCCGCGCCCTCGCCCGGGAGCGTGCCCGTGCGTCCAGCCGCGTAGGGGGCGACGGTGCCGTCCCCCCACAGCCCGCGCTCCTGCTGCCACGCCAGGTGCACCGCCTGGAACGGGCAGAAGGCGCCGCCCGCGACCATCGCGTCGGCGATGCCGGAGCGGATGGCGCCGACCGCAAAGACCATCGCCTGCATGCCCGAGGCATCGCTGCCGAGGTACGTGCAGGCGGGGCCCTGGAAGCCGGTCTGAATGCTCAGGTGGCTGCTCGGCATGTTCGGCAGCGCGCGCAGGAAGTCGAAGGCCGAGGCCTTCTTCATCGCCTTCGCGAGCCCCGAATCGTCCAGCACGTGGCCCGTGGCCTCGCCGTCGGGACGGCGGGACAGAAGCTGCATCGCGATGAACTGCTTCTTGAACGGGGGCGGGACGATGAAGGAGCCCAGGTACGCACCCTTGGCGGGGTGCACCGTGCCGTCCGGCTCCTGGCCGGCATCCTTGAGCAACGCGCCGCACGCGACGCAGCCCAGGGTGGTCTGACGGGTCATGGTCGAGGTGCGCAAGACGCGCGTGTCGAACCACTCCTTGTACTGCTTGCGAGGCAGGTCGAGGAGGGCACCGCTTCCCGGCGGCACCTCCCCCAGCAGACCCTCAAGCGGGGCAAAGGCGGATCGGCCCGCAGACAGTCCCTCAGCGAGGGACTGCCAACCGACACCGAACGCCGACGCCACCCCGAGGGCGGTGACGACGACCCTGCGATCGCCGCCGGCCAAGAGCCTCTAGGCCTCGGCTTCGCCGTTGGCCGCCACGAAGTCGACGAGCGCGCCGACCGTGAACAGCTTCAGGACGCTGTCGCGGAGCTTGTCCGCGTCGAAGGGGTTCACGCCGGCGATGTTCGCCCGCTCGAACTTCATGTGAAAGTCACCCTCGAGCTTGTCGAGGGCGCCCGTCACGTCGTCCGTGGTGCTGTTCTCGCCCACGGAGTTCATGATCTCGCCGAGGTCGTCCGTCGGGAAGGGGAAGCCGAAGGACTCCTCCATGCGGAAGCTGATCTCCAGGAAGTCGATCGACTCCAGTCCGAGGTCCTCGAACAGGGTCGCCTTCTCCGTGACCTCCTCCTCATCGACACCGCGGGTCTCGACGATGATGGTCCTCAGCTCCTCAATGATGTTTCCGCGCTCCATGCTCAGCTCCTGTGCTCGCTCTTGCTCTACGCCTGCGCTTCAGCGGCGAACCGCCGAATCGCGAGCGTTGCGTTTTGACCGCCGAACCCGAACGCGTTCACCAACACACCGTCAACGTCGGCCGCACGCGGCTCGCCAGCGACGATGTCTAGATCACACATCGGGTCGGGGGTCTCGTAATTGGCAGTCGGATGGACCGTCTGCTCGGTGATGGTCTTGACCGCCACGACCGCACCCACCGCGCCAGCGCCGTGGATGAGGTGGCCGATGACCGACTTCGTACCCGACACCGGAAGGGTGTCGAGCTGCTCTCCGAAGATGCGCCGAAGCGCCTTCGTCTCCGCCTTGTCGTTCGCGGCGGTGGAGGTTCCGTGGGCGTTGATGGAGCCGACGTCGGCACATCTGAGCCGCCCATCGTCCATCGCTCGCTGCATCGACAGGACCATGCCGTCGCCCTCGGGCTCGGGGTCCGTCAATCGGTAGGCGTCGCTGCTGTAGCCGAAGCCGGCCATCTCCGCGAGCGGGGTCGCGCCCCGGGCCAGCGCCAGCTCCTCGCGCTCCAGCACGATGGCGGCGGCGCCTTCCCCCATCACGAAGCCGTCGCGGTCCGTGTCGAAGGGGCGGGAGGCGCGGTGCGGCTCGTCGTTGCGGGTGCTCAGCGCGGTGAGGTTGCAGAAGCCGCCCATCATCTCGCGCGTGATCAGGGTGTCGACCCCGACGCAGAGCACGACGTCGGCCTCGCCCCGGCGGAGCATGCCCATCGCGTCGCCGATGGCGGTGTTGCCCCCGGCGCAGGCGGTGGAGACCGTGGCGGCCTGGCGGGCCTCGAACCGGTGGGCCAGGGCCTGCATCAGCTGGACCTGGGAGTATCGCTCCATCTCCACCATCCCGCCGTCGGCGTCCAGGTGGGGGAGAAGGTCGCTGGGCACACGCTCGGAGAAGTCGGCGACGCCCGGCTCGGTGGCGGCGTCCGCCGCACGGCCGAGGATGTCGAGCATCTGGTCGTCGAAGCCGCCGGCCACGAGCACCGCCCGCCGCGAGGGGGGCACGTCCAGCGTGTCGGTGCCGGCCTGGGCGATCGCCTCCAGCGCCGCGAAGGTCGCGAACGTCAGCGGACGGCCCTCGATCGGGTACGGACCGAGGGACTCCGGTACGTCGACGTCGCCGGGCACCTGGCCGGCGATGTGCGAGGCCATTCCGGAGGGGTCCCAGAGGGTCACCGGGCCGATGGCGCTCTGGCCCGAGCACAGCGTCGCCCAGCAGGCATCAACTCCGATGCCTGCGGCGGTGACCATGCCGGTCCCGGTGATGACGATTCGTCCAGCCATAATCGGTGCGAAAAAGTCCTGTAGTCTCAACTACTTACACGGGATGAATGGGCGCTCACCCGCGTGAGGTGGGGATTCGTATCACGCAGGCGCGGGCGTGTCCAGCGTGTCAGCGGCTCCCTCACCGCCCGGGGGCTTCGGGCGCTTGCGTCCCCAGTCGGTCTCGACGCAGTACGCAAACAGGGTGTCGAAGTACTCCGCGATCGGCATGCAGGGCTCGGTGTCGGTGCCCTCCAGGTCCGCCACGACGTTGCTCACGTCGAACAGCGGCGAACGCACGAAGTAGGGCATGTAGACCTTGCCCTGACTGATGAGCATGCGCAGCGCGGGGGTCGCCTCGGCGTCCATCTGCGGGCGGATGTTCTTGTCGAAGTCCTCCGGCGTCACGAACGTCGGGTAGGGCTGGTTGAACCACTTCGACGCGTGCGTCGCCAGGTCCTTGATGTGGCAGATCTTGTCCGGCCCGGCAGCCAGGTGGTAGTTCCGGCCGATCGTGCTGTCGCCCTTGAGGCTCAGGTTCACGATGCAGTCGGCCACGTAGTTGACCGGCACGACGTCCACGGGGGTCGTCTCGTAGCCGATCATCAGGTTCCACCAGCCGCGCGCGAACACCCGCAACGGCCAGTACAGAACGTTGAAGTTGGGGGTCTCACCGGTGTTGGAGTCGCCCACGACGGTGCTGGGGCGGTAGATGCTGACGGGGTGGCCCTGCTCGCGGAACGAGCGGACGAGCGCCTCGGCCTCGAACTTGCTCTGCTCGTAGAAGTTGGCCCAGCCGATGCCGCGGTTGCTGAGCTCGTCCTCCTTGCAGACGTCGCTCCGGTTGCCGGAGACGTACGCGGTCGAGATGTAGTCGAGCCGCTCCAGGCCATCGCCCATCGCCTCGCAGATCTCGAGCATGCGGCGGGTGCCGTCGACGTTGTACTCGCGGCTGAACTCCAGGGTCGCGCCGAAGTCCACGGACGCGGCGCAGTGCAGCACCGAGTCGCACGTGGTGACGATCATCTCCCGGTCCTCGTCCGACAGGCCGAACCCCTCCTTGAGGAGGTCGCCGCGCACGAAGGTGAAGCGATCGCGGACCGTGTCCGCCTTGTCGCCCCAGTGAGCCTTGAGGAGCTTGCCGAGCCGCTTCTCGAGCCGGGCCTCGTCCACCGCGCGGATCATCGCCACGATGTGGATGTCGGAGCGGTCGAGGTACCGCTTGATGACCTCGCCGCCAACGAAACCGGTCGCGCCGGTCATGAACAACTTCTTCATGACGATCTCCTAAGCCCGCTTCTTGGCCTTCTTGGCCTCCTCGAGTGCCTTCTCTTCCGGGCTGAGCCAGTCCATGAAGTTCTCACCGAGGGAGATGCCGCCGTCGGCCTTGATGACCTGACCGACGATCCAGTCTGCGTCCGGGGTGCACAGGAACGAGACGACGCCCGTGAGGTCCTGCGGCTTGCCCATGCGGTGCAACGGGGACTTCGTCTCCGCGTAGTTGTCGACCGCGTGCGGGTAGGCGAACCAGTCCAGCGCGCGCGTCTTGATCGGACCGGCGCTGACCGCGTTGCAGCGGATGCCCAGGGGCGCCAGTTCGAATGCGAGGTAGCGGCACAGGGCCTCCATCGCCGCCTTGCTCACGCCGATGCAGGCGTACTCGCTGAACGCCATCTCCGCACCGATCGAGCTGAGGCCGATGACCCAGCCGCCGTTCTCCTTGAGGAGGGGGGCCAGCTGCTGCGTCATGAGCAGGAGGGCGTTGACGTTGATGTCCATCGCGGCGCGCCAGGAGAACATCCCCATGCGCAAGATCGGACCCATGGTCCCGAAAGCCGCGTTGTGCACGAAGATGTCGAGTTGGCCGACGTCCGTCTTGATGCGCTTGCCGAGGGCGCGGATGTTCTTGTCATCCCGCACGTCCGCCTGCATGACCCAGACCTTGCGGCCCAGCGCGCGGATCTCTTCAGCGGTCTCCTCGGCCGTGGCCGAGTCCGTCTTGTAGTTCAAGATGATGTCTGCGCCCTCGGAGGCCAGCCGCATGCTGATGGCCTTGCCGATGCCGCGAGTTCCGCCCGTAACCAGGGCGACCTTGCCGTCGTGCTTCATTCAGGGAACCCCTCGATGGGTGTGAGGCGGCCGGAGGATACAGGGTCGCGCGGGGCGGTCAAGCAACGGCTATCCTCAGCGCCATGCAGCGAATCTGGTTGCTTCTGATCGCCTTCGCGATCACCGCTACCTGCGCGACCCCGGGTTGCTGCAGCGAAGTCCCAAATCTCGTCCATCGAGCAACCCCGGCGTATAGTCGGTGGCTGCGATGTCGAGCTTCCTGGCGATTCTGAGGGGGATCTGCCTGGGCCTGATCGTCGGCTGCACGGCCATGGACGATCCGGGCGAGCCCCCCTGGGGCGATCCCGATCCGAACCCCGACGACGTCGGCGGGACGACGGGGCTGGGCCCCCGGGTGGTGGTCGCCGTGCGGGGGACCGCGGCCGTCGAGTTCGTCAGCTTCGAGGGCGCTGACGGCGCCGCTGAGCCCCTCCCCCTCGAGATCAGCCTCCCCGACCCCGACGGCGCTTCGAACCCGCTCGTGCGGGTCATCCCCGGCGAGTTCAACCGCGACCAGACGGGGCTGGCGGTGAACGTCTACACCATCGGCTCCAACGGCCCCACGCAGTTCTCCGGCATGCAGTTCGTGCCCCCCGCCGAAGAGCCGATGAGCTCCAGCCACTCGGGTCCGCCCAACTCCGATCCGTGGTCCACGGTGTTCCACCCCGACGGTCAGGCGGTCTCCCTGCGGGGGATGGGCGCGGTCGGCCTCTTCGGCTCCAACGCAGAGCCGCAGTTCGTCGAACTGACCGACCAGGCCGACGCCGATGGGGACCCCGATCTCAGCCGGGTCGGCTTCGTCGACGACGAGGTCCTGATCGCGGTCCAGCGGCTCGATTCGTCGGGGAACCCGGCCGAGCCCGGCGCCATCTTCGCGGTGGCGGACAGCGCCTGCCCCCCGACCGCGGAGTCGACCGCGTCCCACGGGCTCCAGCCGGGCTCCGAGAGCATGATTTCAGCGAGCGTCGGGACCAGGCAGTCGATCGACGCGGTCGCCCAGGGGCTGCTCCGGCCGACGATGACGGCGAGCAGGACGACGTGGGCTGCCAGAAGCAGCAGGAATGGAGCTCGCCGCGGGATCAGTGGCCGCAGTCTTCGGTCAGCTCGGTATCCACGGTCAGCGTGCCGACGTCGTTGCCGCCAGCCTCGACGGTGACCTCCACGGTGCCGAGGTAGTCGCCCGTGGTGCACAGCTGGCCGTCGTTGAAGTCGATGAACGCCAGGGCCGTCCAGTCTCCCACCGGGGCGCAGATCTCCTGCGTGTGGGGGAAGTCCGAGATGTCCGGGTCGAGCCCTTCACTGACGGGCTCACCCTGGGGCAGCCCCTCGGGGCTGACGTCGCCGGCGGCGAACAGGAACGCCGCGGAGACGGCGGGGCCGGACGGATCGGCGAGGCCGGCGTCGATAGCGATCTCGATCGTCACGGGCACGAACGGATCGGTGCACTCGGGGGCGTCGTCGTCGTCGTCGGTGGCGACGTCGTCGTCGGTGGCGTCGTCGTCATCGGTGGCGTCGTCGTCGTCGGGGCAGCCGCTCAGGGAGGGTCAGAACGAAGAGGGAGGCGGCAAGGAGGTACCAACGCATGACGCGAAGGGTAGCCGGCTACTCCGTGCGGTTGCAGGTCCGGGGGAAGAAGTCGGCGAAGATGGCGCCGATCTGGTCGTAGTCCCAGGCGTGGCCGGCGGAGTACTCGTACTCCCGCTCGGTGTGCTGGCCGGCGTCCTCCCACATGGCGGCGGCGTCCTCGACGGAGGCGCGAGGGACGATGGTGTCGTTGATGTCGTGGATGAAGACGCCGGCGCAGTCGTCGTCCCACGGGGTCGCGGGCCAGTTGCCCTGGTAGGGGTTGCTGCCGGCGTGGTCGGCGATGGCGGCGGTGCGGTCGGCGGTGACGTGGCCGAGGTAGACGGTGGCGTTGCCCCCGGCGGAGCTGCCGGCCTGCCAGATGCGGTCGCGATCGACGTTGTAGTTGGCCTCGAGCAGGTCGACGGCGGCGTGCCAGTAGGTGAGGTCCTCGGGGCTGCTGGTCCAGTTGAGGCCGTCGCCGGTGGGGCCGGGCAGGAGCATCGCGCCGAGCCACTGCTGCTCGTCGGCGTAGGTGTCCAGGGACAGGTTGGGTTGGTCGCCGAAGAGGATCATCTCGTTGGTGGGCCGGTCCAGGGGCATGCGGCGGGCGGTGATGAGGAGCAGCGGGAGGGCGACGCTGTCGTCGATGCCGGGGGGCTTGTAGACGGCGATCTCGTAGTCGGGGACGGCGTCGGCGGGGGTGGAGTAGCCGTCGACCTCGAGCCAGGTCAGCCCGTCGGGGCCACCGCTGCCGTTGCTGGGGAGGCCGCAGACGAAGTCGCTGCCGTCGTCGTCGTCCGCGGAGGTGTCGTCGTCGTCGTCCACCCCGGTGGCGGGGCAGCCGCTCAGGAGGGCGAGGGCCGCGAGGACCCCGAGCAGATCAGGGGGCCGAGTCATCGTCATCTCCCGAGTCATCGTCGTCACCGGCCGAGTCGTCGTCGTCGCCCGCGGAGTCGTCGTCATCGCCGGCCGAGTCGTCGTCGGAGTCGGAGTCGTCGTCATCGCCGGAGTCGTCGTCGTCACCGGAGTCATCGTCGTCGCCGACGCCGGCGAGGTACTCCTCGATGGTCAGCCCTTCGGCGACGAGCGTGGGGATGACGTCGACGCCACCGATGGCGGTCCAGAGGGTGTAGGCGGCGGGGGAGCAGCCGCCGCCCCACTGGGCGATGCCGACGGTCATGTCGCCGGCGGAGTTGGCGGTGACGGCCGCATCGGGGCAGGCGAAGCCGTTCCAGGGGTCGGTCGAGCAGGGCACTTCGTCGTCGAGTTGGCTGTAGTCGTCGGCGAGGCCGTAGTAGCCGATGCCGTCCGGGTCGAAGGCGATGGCGACGACGTCGGCCGCTCCGATGGCGTCGTTGTCGGCGGCGATGTGCACGCAGTCGCCGGGGACGACGGGGAGCACGTAGAAGTTCCAGCTGAAGCCGACCTCGACGCACTCGGACTCGCCCTCGGTGGGGAGGGTGCGGACGCCGGTCTTGGGGCAGGTCTCGAGCAGGTCGGTGGGGAACGAGTCGTCGTCATCCACGTCGTCGTCGTCGTCGATGTCGTCATCGTCGTCGAAGTCGTCGTCGCCGAAGTCGTCATCGTCGCCGGTGGCGTCGTCGTCGTCGGTGGCGTCGTCGTCATCGGAGGCGTCGTCGTCGTCGTAGATGCTGAGGTGGGGGGGCATCCAACGAAGACGAATCCTGCGAGCAAAAGCCAGGGGAGGTTCGGGCGGGCGGACGCGGCGTGTGGACCCATGGCTCAATGGTAGCCTCCGCCGGTGACCCGACGCTTGATCCTGATGCGCCACGCCAAGTCGGCCTGGGACACCGAAGCCTCCACCGACCACGCGCGTCCGCTGAACAAGCGCGGCCGCGGGGATGCTCCCCGGATCGCCGACGAGCTCGTGCGCCGAGGGTGGATTCCGGAGCTGTGCTGGAGCAGCGACGCGCAGCGCACGCGCCAGACCTGGGAGCTGATGGAGCCCCAGTTCGAAGCCGACATCCCGGCCACGTTCGTGGACGTGCTCTACCTCGCGGGGCTGGGCGCGTTGCAGGGCGAAGCGGACGAGTGGCCGAGTTCGGCGGGCACGATCCTGTCGCTGGGGCACAACCCCGGTTGGTCGGAGGCGGCGTCGCGGTTGACCGGTGTAGCGCTGGGGATGACGACGGCGAACGCGGCGATGCTGGAGGGCGAAGGCGCAACGTGGTCCGAAGCGATCGTGCGCCCGTGGCGGCTCGCCGGGCTGCTTCGGCCGCGGGAGTTGGGGGACTGATCGCAGACGCGGTGGGTCGCAATGCAGGCCTCCACCCCTGGCGTCGCAGCCGAAGTACAAGACCTCGCAGCCGCTGAGTTCGCCCGGGTGGACACGGTCGAGCCGGGATCGGCTGTCCGTCCCGAAAACCCCATCGTCGCGGGTCGAGCGGCCTCAAGGCCGACGATCATCGAGAGAAGCACGGCGATTTCGGGTTGTCCGGGCGCCGCCGGCCTGCTCGGGCCAGATCGGAAGGCAGGCCAAGCGTGGTGAGATGCGAAGGTGATCCGCTTGGCCCTTTCCGATTCGCCGATTGCCGACGCCTCGGGTCAACCACCACTCGCCTCATCCGCTCTCGGTATCAGGCTGCCCGTCGTTCGTAGCGGTGATAGAGACCGCCGACCTGGGGGAGCGCGACGACGACCCTGCCCGACTCCACGCGCTGCACAGGTCGCGGCTCCGGGCAGTCCATCTCGAGGGACTGGTGCGTCCTCGAGCCGTGGTAGTAGGCGAAGTAGCCCGAGAGGAGCCGACGCAGGTGTCCTGCGCTGAACACGACGACGTGGTCCAGGCACTCGCGACGGATGCTGCCGATCAGCCGCTCCACGAACGGGTTCTGCCAGGGACTA
>JAAESI010000219.1 GCA_024229515.1 Pseudomonadota bacterium
CAGGAAGCCTGCGCGGACCCATGCCCATGCGTCTCCACCGCCGTGAGCCCAGCTTCGCTCTTCAGGGCAGCTTCCGGAGGGCCTGAGTCACCGCCGCACGGCTGACGCCCTCCCCCCGCGCCAGCGCCGCCCTGGTCGGGTAGACGCCCTCAGCCAGCATCTCCGCCCAGCACCGGGCGCGCTCTCCGACGAGCCGCTTCGGCTTCAGCAGAGGGGCAGGCTCGGGCGGCAGGCAGGCGGTCAGGCGTGTGCTCGGAGCGGTTAGCCCAGCGACTGGACTGGGGACCCGGACAGGACCTGCACCCAGGCGATCTGGTTAACGCCCCGCCTGGAGGCGACCTACGCTTGGTCGTAGATTCCGCCCCGTGACCCGATGTCCATCATCAGGACATTCCGCGACTCCCGGTCGGGACGGTAGATCAGGCGGTAGCCGCCCAGTCGATAACGCCAAAGGCCTCGCAGAGCGTTCCCCAGGGGCTTTACGGTATTGCCCCTTGGGGTCATCGGTGACTCCGCGATTCGGGGGATGACGTTCTTCACACGTCGCCCAATCTTGCGGTCCAAGCGGTTGACGGCCTTCAGAAAGGTCTTGGAGAGCGTTACAAACCAGCTGCGGTCCTCCCCCTGGAAGTCATCGGGGTGGTACGAGAAATCGACCCAGGATCCTTCGAGGAACGCCTCCAGTTGCTCAGCGGCCAGCTCCGGCGGATGGGCTTCAAGATCGCCGCGGAGGAAGGCGTCAAGCGCCTCCAGAACCTCGGGTGGCAGCGCCACCGACAGAGCTTCGTAGTCGAGATCATCAGCAGGGTCGGGATCAGCCACACCGGGATCCTACCGGCGGGCTGCCGGGCACGCAGTGCCGCCCAGAGAGCGTGCCTTTGAGTCAGTCGATGTTCGTGGGGTAGGGCCGCATTAGGGCCAGACCTGCAGGTTCCTGGGAACTTCCAGCCTCGTGTCGGAACCTACGCAGGTTCCGGCAGCATCGCCTGAAGTTGAGTCTGTCAATGAGGTGGGCTTTCGTTCGCGACCCCTTCCAGTTGCTCCTTCTCCTTCAGTTCATCCCTTCGCTCCAGGCCTGTCGTCGTCGCTGAGCGGGGCGCTCACCTGAGCGGCGCCCCCGAAGCGACGACGTCAGGCCGCGTCGGTCAGCAGCCCCACCGGCGCCGCCTCCATCACCGTCGCCAGCGAGTGCAGGCTCATGTACCGCGAGCCCAGCTGCCACTCCTCGTCCTGTTCGATCAGCACGCACCCCACCAGCCGGATCACCGACTTGTCCGTCGGGAAGATCCCGACCACGTTCGTCCGACGCGCGATCTCCTTGTTGACCCGTTCCAGCGGGTTGGTCGACCGCAGCGCTTTCCAGTGCAGCGGCGGGAAGCTCATGTGCGCCAACAGATCCTCCTCGGCCTCCTCCACGAGCCCAGCGCCGCAACCGCCTCGTGCAGCCGACTCCGAGCCTGTTCCTTCGTCTCCTGATTCAGGATCGACCGCAGCACCGTCTTGAGCGCGTCCCGGTCCTTCTTCTGCACGTGCTGGGGCTTGCCCTTAGGGCCCAGAGCAACATGCTGATCTCGCCTGCGGACCCGGCTCCTGACCCCGACGGTGGCCGGGAGTGGCAAACCCGCGCTCCCGAGGTTCTTGGGGCGCCGCCTGGCCTCACGCGACAGGGAAGGTCCCACTTTGTGGCGCGGCGACGGCCAGACGCCTAGCCTGCAAATGACCAGGAATCCTTCCTGGTGCGGAGGCCCCTCGATGAGACCGATCGAACTCCGACCTGACGGACAGCCCTGGCTGACGGGATGGCTGGTGCGATGCCCGGGCTTTCGGCCGACCGTCTTGGGCGCGTTCATCTCCCTGATCGAACCGCGTCGCATCGACACGCGGGCGCCAGCGTCTAGGCGGCGGGACCGGGCGGTTCGCCACCTTGCTGTCCGCGTCGCCCGGCTGACCCCAATCGACGCGATCACCGAGGACTGGCTCGTCGAAGTCTCGAGCATCTTGGAGACCGAAGGGTACTCAGGCGATGTGATGGGCCGGGTCCGAACGGAGCTACGTCGGGCCGCCCGCGTTTGGTCGCTGGCGACCGGCGAGCGTTCTCGGGTCGATGCCCGCCATGCCATGGGCCACCGCCTCCGGCTTCCCTGGACAGCGTCGGAGATCGCCAAGATAGGTAGCTTGCTCCGGTCCCGCGCTGCCAAGGCTGTGCTCGGCTTGATCGTGGGCGGCGGGATGTATCCGGACGAACTCGCGGCCCTGCCGACGGGCGCCGGAGGGGCACGATACCTGCGGACGGGACCCCGGCCGGGACGACTGCGGCGCATAGTAGCCCTCGCCGAGTGGGCGCAGCCTTTCGTCCGCAGGCATGTGGCCAAGCACCGAGACCGTGGTGCGCGCTGTCTCGATCCGATGTTCGGCCCGCACCCCGAGACCCGGCTCCCGAAGCTCCTCGAGTTGATTCGACGTGCTCAGATCGACGCTGGCTTCGCTGACCGCGCGCCTTTGACGTGGGCCGACCTCCGGGGCGTGTTCGTGCGGGCGGCTCGCGCCGCTGGGGTCCCGGAAATCTTCATCGCCGGGCATCCGACGCCGGAGGCGTGGAACACGGCCGACCGGGCTGCAACCTGGCGCCGCTGGTCGCGCTTCTCGAAGGCATGGACAGAACTGTCCAACGCGCCCCTGGAGGTGCCTCCAAAGGCCTGCGTCCCGCCTCCGCCCTCGAGACGCACTCAGCAGATGCAGCCGCAGCGGGGCCACGCACTTCGTTGACGGCGAGTGGGGCGACCCTCGGAGGGAGCCGCGACCGCCCCAGTCTGCCGTCGCGCCCGGATGCACCCACGGCCGGTCAGGAGGCAGCCGGATGTCGGCGCGGCCCCTGCGACGCTTCGGCGTCCTGCGTGGTCTACGGATCGAGCCGACGCCATGGCGCCTCAGTTGAGCTCCGCCGAAGCAGGAGGCGCTCCAGGAGGCTTCGGGGGGCCGGTCCGTCGAGGGAAAGCGAGTGCAGGGGCCGCTTGCCGGCACGACCCTCCTTAGGTGGACCGTACCGACACCCATGCCGTTCCCCCTCCGCGTAGACGGTCGCCGAGGATGCTGGAAGGGACCCCCGGATCGTGTGGGCAGTGCCCATCCACGCCTCGCTAGATTTAATTAGGCCCACGCTGCGTGTGGTCGGGCGGCGAGGGACCCGGGGAGGCCGTCCAGGGCGGACCAGGAGATCCCTCCAGCGCGGTGCATCGTCGCCGTTTCGACGACCATCTCGAGGATTGGCACCCTTCCGGTGTGGTCGATCGAACCGGCGGCGCGGCCGCGCGCAGAGCGTCCTGGTCGAATCGACGGGTGCGCCGGATGACGAAACTTCTGCCCTCAGTCCTAGAGTGCCTCATTGGATCATCCGCAAGAGGCTAGAATCATTGAAGATCACGTCGATCGTGTGATCCAGCCCCCGATGAAGGGGGATTCGGCCTGCTGAAAATGGGTTCTGACGCCGCTCGCGGCCCCATCACATTCCGCGCGAAATCCAGACGATGCCCGCCTCGACGAGCGCGGCTCCAACACCAGGACTAGCCTCTTCTCGACCGAGCCGCGCCAGCCTCGGTGGCCGACGGAGCGCTGCCGGCCGAGAAGGAGCTTCATGCGCATCTCCATCACCAGAGTTGAAACCGCCGACCCGGACGAACTCCGCCAACTCGCGGCCAGCCTGCAGCTCGAGGTCATTCGCCTCCGGGCGGCCGGCCGCGGAGGGCGGACGACAGCGCGAGCCGCCGCCCTGGAGCGCAGGGCGGCGGAACTTCGAATTCTGGCGGACGATCGCCGGGCGGTCGCCAATGCCACGACGGTCACTGACAACGGGAGTTCCGGGCACTCGCGCTGGGGGCCGGATCCTTCGGCGCTGCTCACCCTGTCAGAGGCCGCCAGGCTCCTGCGCATGCGGCGCGTCGACGCGGTCCGAGCGATCCGGGAGTCCGGCACCATCATCCGGGTCGAGGGTCGGGAACGGGTCCGCTGGGGAATGCTTCAGCAGGCCCTCGCCGCCAGGGCCACCACGCCCCCGCGGCCGGGCCGTACGCGCGGGGCCCGCGCGGACTCCGCCGGCGTCGTGGACCCTTGGGAGCGGTTCCTGCCGAAGCGTTGATCCCGAGCGTCCGCCGATTTCAGCTCAACTGCCGCCGCCGTCGAGCCCAGGCGAGTCCGGCCGCGGCAACAGCCGCGCCTCGGTCAGTGCCGCCCGCTGCTCATCGAGCCGTTCGGCGCGGTACGCCTCGTCCGCCACCCGCTTGCTGTGCCCCATCATGTCCTTGTACTCGCCGTCCTGTGCTCCGAAGAGCAGCGTGCTCGCGTACCGCCGCAAGCTGTGCGCCGTGACGCGGTGGGGGATGCCCGCCTTCTTCGCCGCCGCGGTCAGCAGCTTCGCGACGCGGTTGGACAGCAATGGAACACCGGAACGGCTGTCGGATCGGGCGGTGACGAGACGCTCGTCCGGGGGACGGCCCTCGACAAGGGAACCGATCGCGGCGACGACTTCGTCCGTGAGCGCCAGGGTCGACACCTCGCCCCCCTTGCGAAGAACCGTCAGGGTCCGATCCGCGAGGTCAAAGTCCCCGACCCTCAAGGAGGAGACTTCGCCGACGCGCAGCCCGGTGCCGGCGAGCAGGGAAACGACCGGGCGGGCCCAACGCCGCCGCCGGCCCGCGACCTCATCGACCCCTTGCAGCAGCCGTGCGAAATCCTCGCGGTTCGGCGTCCACTTCTCGTACTTCGTGTCCCGTTGGGGATCGAACTCGTAGCCGGCGATCTCGGGCACCCGTCGAACCAGGCCGTTGGCGCGGCCCCAGACGTAGGCACGCCGTAGCGTCGAGAGATACAGGTGGAGGGTCGTCACGGCCGGTTCCCCGCGCACGTGCTCGATGTATTCCGCCTCAAGCGACTCGGCCGCGCCCTTCGCGTCCGCCACGGGGTGACCGCCGACGAGGCGGGTGATGGCGTTCGCGGTGCGCCGGTTGACGACGATTGTGCGTTCCGACCGGATCGCTTTCGTCGCGCGTCTGCTGTTCCCATCGGCGTCCTCGGGCGCGTGTTTGCGCCTCAGACGGACCGCGGACCGCCCGTTCATCCTCTCCGCGGCGGGTCGGTCCAGCGTCTCCCGAGCCTCCCGCTCCATCACGTCGGCCCACGCCGCCATCAACTCGCCCACCGTGCGGCCCTCTTCCGCGCGCCGTCGAGCCTCCTCAAGCACTTGCTCCGCCCGCTCCGCCCGGCGGGCTTCGACGTCCGCGTGGATCCGGCTCGCCTCCTGGTCGGCCTCCTCCTGCGACCACCACCCCGACCCGAGCCCTTCGCGGACACCGTCACCCTGGTAGATCGCCGCACGCCAATACCAGCGTCCCTCCGCGTCGGGCCCTCGAGCCACCCGGAGGGTCACTCCGCCCACGCCGTTACCGCGTCTGATCGGCGTAGGCTTCCGGCTGGCGCGACTCTTCGGCATCGGGCTCTCCCCTGAACGGACGGCCAGTGTATTGCGCACAAACTTTGAGCACAACTCCTAAGAGAAGTATGGAATTACAGGGGAAATCCTGTCCAACAGGAACTACTTCAACCAGACGAGCTTCTAGCGCTCAGTCCTTCGGCGCGCCGGACCAGATCCAGGCGCGGATGCCGTCCTTCAGTTCGTCGCTCAGCCCGCCCGGCACGTCCGGCGGCATCTGCGATCCGTGGCCACCGGGGACGTCGAAGTGGGTGCCGTCCAGCTTGTGCATCAGGTAGCTGAAGTCGGGGTCGTAGGGCTCGACCAGGTCCATCGAGGGGGCCTGGTGGGCGACGACGTCCACGAGCGCGTCGTAGGCGCCGTCGTAGGTGGCGAGGTTCCCCAGCAGCGCCGGTCCGTTGATCGGGGCGTGGCAGCTGCAGCCGAGCTGGATGATGTCGGTGTGGATGCGCGTGAAGGTGAACTCGTCGATGGCGTCGTCGCAGTCGTCGTCGATCCCGTTGGAGTCGTCCTCGTCGGCGTCCGGTGAGACGTCCGCGTCGGCGTCGTCGCAGTCGGTGCCGTCCCCGGCGGGGCCTTCGAAGCCGTCGCCGTCGTGGTCGGGGCTGGACGGCATCAGGACCTCCGCCTTGGCCGCGGTCCCGTATCGACTGCCATCCCAGGGGACCACCTTCACGGCCCACAGCTCGTCCGGCGAGGTCCGGTCCCAGGGTACGGTCGCGGTCGTCAGATCGTCCTGGAGGACGCCGTCGACGCGCCACTCGTAGCCGTACTCCAGGCCGTCCTCCTCGGTCACCTCCACCGGGGTGGTCACCGTCGCGACGAGGTCGACGTCGAGCCGCCCGGGCTCGGGCTGGATCGAGACCTCCAGGCCGGCGAGGTCGGCGCACCCGGCGACGAAGAGGAGGGCGGCGGTCAGGACGAGCGAGATCGAGCGGTTCATGGAGGCTCCAGGCACGAGGCGCGCGACCCTACCCGAGGGCGGCGTCTGTGACGCTGATCAGAATCAGAAGGGTGGTCAGCGCCGAGGGCACGGTCGATGGGGTCGACTTCAGCGTCAGCAACTCCTTCGCAGTCACGCTGACGCCCTGAGGCGGCTCAGCGGCAGTCGCCGTCTTCGTCGCGGCAGCCCAGATCCTCGAACCAGCCTTCGCCGCGCAGCTCGATGCGGGCCTCGCCGTCGTCGCTCCAGACGGTGACCTCGTAGTCCGCGTCGGCGGCGACGACCAGCTCGGCCACGGCCATGCCTTCGTCGTCGGGGTCGAAGGCCAGCTCGATGGTGGCGGCCTCGCCCGGCTGGAGCTCGCCTTCCCAGCCGTCGACGATCTCCCAGGCGACGGGCCCGGAGACCCACTCGATGGACAGGTCGTCGATGGACACCCTCGACCTCGCCGCTGACCACGAGGTCGAGGGTGACGACGTCACCGCCGCAGTCGGGGAAGCAGCTCCACGCCTCCAGCGGACCCATGGGGTCGAACGTCAGGATCCCCATCGCCTGGGACTCGGGCGGCGGCTCGGACGACGGGCCCGGGTCGACCGGCGGACAGCCGACGGTGAGGATGCTGACGAGGACGAAGAGGCAGGGCAGGCGGGTCATGGTGTGTTCTCCTGAGCCCAAGCTATCGGTCCGTTTCTTTCCTAACGTAACGTCGCCCTGATGAGCGCCTGCAAGCCCCTCCGAATCGCTTTGCACCCCGACGAGTCGGAGGGACCCCGCGCGAACCTCATCGCGTCCGCCGCCGGCGATTGGAACTGGAAGACGGTCAAGGCGCTGAACCGGCGGGGTGCGCTCGTGGCGATGGTCGAGTCCGACCCCGACATCTGGATCCGCTGGCGTCCGGCGAGCCTGATGGCCGGCTTCCGCCACGGCGGGGCGAGCCGGCGCGTGCCGACGATGGGGCAGCAGGTGCTGGACCTGCGCTACCGGCCCGGCGATCCGCGGCGCTGCACCGTGGAGATCAGCGAGCTGGCGTTGGAGCAGCACGTCGCCGGACGGGTCATCAAGCACGAGATTGGCCACGCCCTCGGCCTGGGCCACCCGGCGCCCAACCGAGGCGGCGGGATCATGGAGGCGGATCCGACGGAGCCGGTGATGATCACCCGGCGGGATCGGTTGGATGCGTGGAAGCTCCGCTGCCTCGGCATCGTCGGCTACATCGAGCGCGGGGGTGTCGCTTAGGGCGGGCGACGCCGCCAGAACGGGGCGAGATGGCTCGTTTGGCCGGGATGTGGCGGTGTGAGTCCGCCAGAACGGGGCGAGATGGCTCGTTTGGCCGTGGCGGAGGGCACAGGCGGACCGTTGCTTCTGGAACTACGAAGGACCGGGGCCCGTTCTAGGGGCGGCGTCGACGCAGGGCGAGGCCGGGCAGGAGCAGCAGACCGGGGAGCAGCGCCGCCGACATCTCCAGATCCTGGTCGCAGGAGCAGCCGCCGAAGTCGCTGCCGTCGGGGTCGCCCGCGGAGTCGCCGCCGTCCAGCACGCTGAAGTCGTCCTCGACGGTGTCGTCGTCGTCGGACTCGGGGGTGGCGTCGTCGTCGTCCTCGACGGCGTCGTCGTCGTCGGACTCGGGGGTGGCGTCGTCGTCGTCGTCGGCGGGCGGCTCATCGTCGCCGTCGTCGTCGTCGTCCCCACCGTCGTCCGGGGCCGCCGTCGAGGTGTAGTCGACGATCATGCGCCAGCTGTCGACCCACGCGTCGCTGTCGCGCTCGCCGCCGGGGTGGTCCCAGAGCTGAAGTTGGCCCGTCAGGGCGGCCGCGTCGATCCACGAGACGATCGCGAGATCGCCGGTCACGTCGACGCCGTGCCACTGCAGCGAGGTGCCGGTGAACACGGTCTGCGCGGCGCCGCCGGCGTGCAGGAGCAGGTCCAGGGCGTACTGCCCGCTGCTGTACTGCGTGCGCGCCAAGACCTCGATCGTCACCGCGTCGATGGTCTCCTCACCCGGCGGATCGCACAGCTCCCAGCCACTGGCGTGCAGGTATTCGCCGGCGTCCACGTTGGGCGTGGTCGCCTCCAGCCCGTCGGGCGCGTCCGAAGCGAGGGTCGAGGACTCCCAGTCCACGGCCGCGATCGCGGTGGCGTACACCTCCTGGGTGTGGGGCCCGAGGCCGGGGAACTCGGCGCAGTCGGGGGCCGGCTCGGGCTCCGGGGGATCGCCGTCGGCGCTGATGAGCACGTACTGCACCGCGTTGGCTTCGTCCGACTGGTTGTCGTCGGTGCCGTCCAGGGTCACGGAGCAGCCGCCGACGCCGGCGCCGCACCAGTACTGGCCGAGGTCGACCCACCCGCTGGCCCCCTCGCCCTGCTGATCGATGGAGATGTGGACCACGCCGCCGGTGCCGTCGTAGATGAAGTGGTCGGCGTCGTCGGTGCGGTTCTCCGTGCGCCGGAACCAGGTGCTGATGGCCCACGTGCCCGCGGTGGGGATGTCCGGAGTCCACGAGGCGGTGCCGACGCGGTCGTTCCCGCCGACGGTGTGCGACAGGTAGTGGTAGTCGGTGTCGCCCCCGTCGAGGCCGTAGCCGAGCATGCCCCACGTGGTCCAGTCGTTGCCCGTCGTGGTGAAGCCCGCCGCCGACCCGTCCTGGTCGTCGATGACGATGGTCTGCCCGAGGGCAGGGGAGGACGCCAGGAGCGTCGCTGCGATGATCAGGAGTCCGTGCCGCACGTGGGCATCACAGCAGTGACCAGTGGCGAACTTGTTGAGATTCCGTGGAGACTCGTCAGCCGGGGGGGGCGATCTCGATGGTGTTGAGGCTGGACTCGGAGATGACCCGGTCGCGTCCCTCGGCCTTGGCCATGTACAGCGCCTGATCGGCGACCTGCATCATGTCTTCGGGGGTCATGGGCTCGTCCCAGGTGGCCACGCCGATCGACACCGTGATGCCGATCTCGAGCTCCTTCCAGGCGACGACCGTGTCACGGATCGCCACCCGAAGCCGCTCGGCCACCATCAGCGCGTGGTCCTTGCCCGCTTGGGGCAGGAGCACGCCCATCTCCTCGCCTCCGAGCCGACCGCAGATGTCGACGGTCCGAGTGCCCTCGACCAACGCCTCGGCCATGGCCACGAGCACGGCGTCACCGGCGGGGTGGCCGTAGGTGTCGTTGATCGCCTTGAAGTGATCGGCGTCCAGCATGAGCAGGGACAGGGGCCGCTTGTCGCGCCGCGCGCGGGCGATCTCTCGGCGCATCTCGGTGAAGAAGTGGCGTCGTCCGCTGAGCCCCGTGAGGTCGTCGAAGGTCGCATGCCGTCGCATCTCGGCGAGGAGGCGAGCGTTGTGGATCGAGACCGCGAGGTGCCCCGCGAGCGCGCTGACGACGGGCCGAACCTCCGGGGCGATGTCCTCGGCGCCGAGGGGACGCCGGATGATCATGAGGCCCAGGGCCGCGCCTTCGCCGCCTCGCAGCAGCTCCACCAGGGTGGGCCGTCCGGCCAGCGAGCCGACCCCGAGGGTGACCTCGTCGGCGCCCTCTTTGCCAAGCAGGCGAGCGCCGCCGGCGCTGAGGACCGAGACGGTCTGGGGGAAGGCATCGGGGGGGGCGTCCCAGCCCAGGAGGGCGGGCAGGCCTTCGGCGAGGATGTACAAGGCGAAGGCGTCGGCGCCGACCAACTCGCTGAGGCCGGCGGCGGCGACGCGCACGATGTCTTCGACGTTGTGAGCCTGGTTGATCTCGCGGCTGAGATCGTCGAGCCGGGCGAGGGCGGCGTTGGTGCGCAGCACCTGGGCGAACAGCGCCTCGTTCTGGGCGACCATCGACAGCAGGCTGCCGAGCACGACCATCAACTCGGTCTTGTCGGCCTCGGCGATCGGAGCCTCAACCTGCTCCTGGACGTACGCCAGCAGGTCCTCGAGCTCGATGCCGTTGTTGATTCTCCGCGCGACCTCGGTCAGGAGCGCGAGCCGGTCTCCCAGGACCACTTGTTCCCCTCCTGCTCGTTCTCACGCTTGGACTGATTCTCGTGCAGCGACAGGATCAGCATCAGCAGTTCGTCGTAGCGGCGACGATCCTTCGGGCTCTCGAACGTCAGGATCTGCACGCCGAAGCCTTCGGGCCGCCCCGAGCCGGGTCGGTCCGAACTCTGCCAGCGTACCTCGGCGTTGAACCGGATCGGCACCGAGTCGCCGTCGCCCTCGACCGGGAACTCGATGCGGACGATCGCGCCGCGGACCGGCGGCGTGTCCTTGTAGGCGAGGTAGAGCCCCTCCTTGGAGAAGTTCTGAGCGACCGCCTTGTTGCTGCGCCCTCGGGCCCAGAAGCTGACCGGGAGGCTGGAGGCGATCCGCGCGTTGCGCGGAATCAGCGACTCGTCGACCTGGCGGGGACCCTCGGCCTCCCAGGGGGGCAGGCCACCCCCGGGGGCCATCCCGTCGCCGATGGACATCGTATTGCGCACGGGCGGGGCGTCGCTGAGCAGCGACGGGTCGGGCTCGTGCTCCGCCGTGTTGAGGATCGCGTCGTACCCGGGCTGGCTGTCCATCTGCGCGGCGGACGGGAGGTCTTCGCCGCCGGGCGCGACCGCGCCGAAGCCGCCGACGCTGGGCATGCCCGAGCGGGTGGCGACCTCGATCTTCCCGGACCGGGCGGGGTCGAAGTAGCCGTCGTCGTCGATGTGCTCGGACGTGGCGTCGGGATCGGGCTTGGCGGCCTCCTCGTCGGCGTACGAGACCATGTCGGGGTGCACGCCGAGCTGGCCGCTGTCCTCGGCGCCCTGCGGAAGCATGAACTCGGGGATGCCTTCGACCTGACCGAACTTGCCGAAGAAGTCGTCGTCGCTCTCGTCGTTGCGGGGCGGGGCGCCGGCCTGAGGCGTGGCCACCCGGGGAAGCTCGGGGTCGGTGGCGCGGACGGGCGGCACTTCCTCTTCGCCGGTGAAGCCGAAGGCGCCGACGGGGTCGACCTCGGGCTCGGTCAGCCAGGCGCCGCGCGGAGGCGCGGTGTGTTCGTCGCTGAGGTGGTCGGGCACCTGCCACTGGTCCGACTCGGGGGCGACCGGCGCGGCGGAAGGCTTCGTGGCCGTCAGGGGGAGGGGGTTGGCGGAGGTGCGGTGGCGTCGGCCGAGGCCGGCCTTGAGGGTGCCGCTGAGGCCCGCGCCCGGCGGTGGGTTCAACGACGCGGGGCCTTCGGAGCCTCGGCGCTGGGGGGCGGTCCGGCTGTCGACGCCGCCGGGTCCGAGCACGTCCTCTTCGAGCGAGGATTCGAGCATGACGAGGGCGGCGCTGCGGCCGCGCCACAGTCCCCCTTCATCCAGCGCCTCGCGGACCTCCCCGCGGGAGGTGACGGACTCGCCCGTGACGGGGGAGCGGAACTGCAGACGCACGGTTGCGCCCACCTGCAAGGGCGGATCGGAGCTGACGGTCGCCGAGTCGGGGGCAAGTCGGGTGATGAAGCCCCGGCATTGGCTCCCCCCCTCGACCTCCACCTGTACCGGGACCAGGCACGGGGTGCCGAGGGTCGCTGGATTCACCCCTTGATCCTATCAGTCAGAAGCCGGCCAAGTGCCTGCCGAGGTGCGATGCGAGGGTGAGGTTGCGGCGGGTTGCGCTGGGGTCGCGAAGGCTCAGGACCTTCCGGGCGATGAGGTCCGGGCGGCCGTAGAAGCGCTTGTAGGCCTCCTTCTGCAGCCCCTTGAGGGTGTCGCGGGACATGCCGGTGGGGCTGTAGAAGACGTTGAAGATGTTCATGGAGCGCTCGTCCTGGACGAAGCGGTCGTCCTTGTGGAGGCGCTTCCACAGCCGCGAGCCGAACACGGGGTTCACGGGCGTGAAGAAGGCCCACTCCAGGGGGAGCGAGCAGGCGTAGTCGATGGTCTTGCGCGCCTCGTCTTCGGTCTCCCCTTCGATGCCGAGGGAGAAGCGGGCGGCGACCTCGATGCCGGCGTCGGCGATGCGGTGCACTCCGGCTTCGCAGTCGGCGACGGTCAGGGGGGAGCCCATGGTGGCGGCGTGGAGGTTCTTGTCGACGCCGCTGATGAGCACGGTGTCGATCCGCCAGCAGCCGGCCCGCTTCATCATGTCGAGCAGGTCGGTGGAGAAGTCGTAGGACCAGAAGGTGACGGTCCAGGTCCACTTCCGCCCGGACTCCAGGATCAGCTCGCAGAGGCGGATGGCGTCCTCTTCGCGGGAGCTGAAGATGCCGAAGTGGTCGTAGAAGCCGAAGTCGGTGATGCCGAGCTTGTCTTCGCACTCGACCATCTCGGCGAAGACGTGCTCGGGGGAGCGGATGCGGAACTGCAGGGCGCCGACCGCCGGGAGGTGGCACGAGGCGCAGGTCAGGGGGCAGCCGCGGCCGGTGAACAGGATGGTGTTGTTGGACCGGTTGTAGATGTTCAGGCGGGGGTTGTAGGCCTCTGGGGTGCGCATCAGGTCGCGGGCAGGGAAGGGGAGGTCGTCGACGTCGGCGATGAGCGCGCGCTTGCACTCCTTGCGCACGGTCCCGTGCTCGTCCCGCCAGGCGCAGCCGGCCACGCCGGAGAAGTCGCGGGAGCCGGACTCGAAGCGGGCGACGATCTCCGACAGCGTCAGCTCGCCCTCGCCGAAGACGGCGGCGTCCAGGTCGGGGCACTCGGTCAGGACGTCGGCACGGGCTACGTTGGTGTGGGCGCCGCCGAGGACCGTGAGCTTCTCGGGCCAGCGCTGCTTGAGGGTGGCGAGCAGCTCGCGGGTGGGGCCCCAGGTGCAGGTGACGGCGTTGAGTCCGATGACGTCGGGATCGAACACCTCGACCTCGCGGAGCCAGGCTTCGACGGGGGTGCCGTAGGACTCGACGTAGGCGACCTCGTGGCCTTCGCGGCGGAGCCAGGAGGCGAGGTACAGCAGGGACCAGAACGGCATCTTCCCGTTGATGGTCGACTCGCGCTTGAACAGGTGGGTGCCCAGGAACTGGCGCTTGGGATCCTGGCCGTCGGCGAACCGGATCTGCCGGTACGTCCAGGGGGCCGCGCTCAGGAGGATCCTCGCCATCTAGTGCTCGAACTCCAGGAAGGTGGGGACGACGCCGGGGGCGCCCTCGGGTCCGCGCGCCTGGTGCAGCGCGAGGCGTCCCATGAGGCGGGCGCCGGTGGCGAACTTGCCCCAATTGTTGCGTCCGGTCATGGCTTGCGCGAGCCGAATGAGTCGGCCGGGGCGGGAGTAGAAGCGCCAGTAGGCGCGGCGCTGCACGCCCATGAGGTAGTCGCGGGTCAGCCCGTTGGCGACGAACACGGCGTGCTGGGGGTCGCCCATGTAGTTGCGGTAGTCGTCCTCGTCCAGGGCGCCGTAGTCCGCGGCCATGTCGCGCAGGGGGGTGCCGACAAAGGGGGTGGTGATCTTGAAGTTGGCCGACGCGATGGGGAGGGAGCGGGCGAACTCGACGGTGCGGTCGATGGACTCGGGGGTGTCGGTGGGGTGGCCGATCATGAAGAGCCCCTTGGCCTCGATGCCGAGCTCTGTGGTCCAGGCGATGCGTTCGCGCACGGTGGAGACGTCGGTCCCCTTCATGATGTCCTGCATGACGCGGGGGTCGCCGGTCTCGATGCCGTAGGCGATCTGCCAGCAGCCGGCCTTGCGCATGATGCGGAGGACTTCGCGGTCGACGGTCTCGACGTGGGTGGAGATGTTCCACGAGATGTCGATGCCGCGGTCGAGGATCTCCTCGCAGATGCCGACGACGCGCCGTCGGTCGAGCGTGAAGGTGTCGTCGTAGAAGAAGATCTCCTGGATCCCGTAGGTGGCCTGGAGGTGCTCGATCTCGTCGGCGACGTACGCCGGGGAGTGCACGCGGAACTTGTTGCCGAGGATCTCGCGGCGCTCGCAGAAGATGCAGGAGTAGGGGCAGCCGCGGGAGGTGTAGATGGTCGTCGCGGGCCAGCGCCGGTACTGGAACATCGTCATTTCGTACGAGTCCAGCGGCGGGAGCAGGTCCCGGGCGGGGTAGGGGAGCTTGTCGAGGTCGTCGATCCAGCCGCGGGGGGCGTTCGTGATGACTTCGCCGTCGGGGTCGACAAACCAGAGGCCGGCCACCGTGGCCAGGTCCCCGCCGGACTCGAGGCACGCGGCGAGGTCGACCATCATGACCTCGCCCTCGCCGATGGCGGCGAAGTCGAAGTGAGGGTTGCGCGCGCACTCGGCTGGGGCGCCGGCCGGGTGGGGGCCGCCGACCACGATCTGAGCGGTCGGCTTCCACGCCTTGATGAGCTGCGAGATCTGCTCGGCCACGGGCACCGTCACGGTGTAGAGGCCGAGGCCGACGAGTGCGGGGTCGAAGGCGCGGACCTCGGCCATGAGCTGCTCGGGGGTGTGATCCCCGTGCTTCATGTCGATGATGGCGACGTCGTGGCCGGCTTCGCGGAGGTAGCCGGCGATGTACGCCAGCCCCAGCGGGGGCGCCTGGTTCGGGGGCAGCAGCGGGGCCGGACGGTCAGGGTCCGGGAAGTCTGCGGGGTGGATCAGGAGGACGCGCACGGGCAGCGATTGTAGCCGCGGTCCGCGAGACCGCTCCTCTTCCCCGGGGGGCTTGCGCGAATCCACTCCCTACCATACGGTCGGCGCGAACTGACCATTTGGTAGGTGATCCTGCATGCCCGACGCTCGCCCCACCGGCCGCGAACGCATCCTCCGCGAAGCGACCCGACTGTTCGCCCAGCTGGGCGTCGCCGGCACGTCGGTGCAGGCGGTCGCGGATGCGGCGGGGCTGCGCAAGGCGTCGCTGCTGTACCACTTCGAGTCCAAGGAGCAGCTGCGCGAGGCGGTGCTCGTGGAGCTGCTGGCGGGCTGGAAGGACGTGCTCCCACGCCTCCTGCTGGCGGGCCAGACGGGCAAGGACCGGCTCCACAGCGTGCTCGGCGAGGTGCTTCGGTTCTTCGACGAGGACCCCAACCGCGCCCGCCTGTTGTTGCGTGAGTGCCTCGATCGACCTCAGGAGATGCGGGCCGCGTTGCGCAGTCAGATGGGTCCCTGGATGGGGCTCATGACCGGCTTCATCGAGCGGGGCCGCGAGGGGGGGCGCATCCACGCCGACCTCGACCCCGAGGCGTTCATCACCGAGATGGTGGTGCTGCTCGTCAGCCACTTCGCCCTGGGCGACGTGGGCACCGCCGCGGCCGCCAGCCACGACGACCCCGAGTGGGAGCAGCGCCGCCTCGGCGAGCTCGTCCGGGTCGTCCGTACATCCCTCTTCCGAGTCCGCACTTCCCCACCCCCGGAGACCCCCTGATGGGCAACTTCCTCACCGACAACGACGACCTCCTCTACTACCTCGACAAGGGCATCGACTGGCCCGCCATCTACAGCCGGGTCGAGCCCGATCTGGCCCGTGACAAGGCCTACAGCGGCGTCGAAGAGGCGGTCGAGACGTCTTCGTGGCCGATGAGGCCGGAGACTTGAGCGCCGGGACCCTCTACGCGGCGAAGTTCACCCAGAGCGGGGATGCCTTCGCGCTGTCCTGGATCTCGCTCGGGCATGCGCCGGACGCCCAGATCGCGCCCTCGGCGGCCGGCGTTCCCTTCGAGCGCCTGTTTCGCGCGGCCAAGCCGAAGCGCGACGCCTGCCCCGAGGGGCTGGTGGGGATCAACACGTCCGCGAAGCACGAGTGCCTCGCGGTCGTCCCCGGCCAGGAGGTGCTCGCGTCCCGACTGGAGACCCGGCGCTACGCGGCGATTCGGGGGGCTACGACCGAGCTGCGCAAGGCGGAGGGGCTGGCCTGGGACCCGGACCACGGGCGGATGTACCTAGCCGTCAGCGCCATCGGGCGGGGGATGACCGCGGACCACGACAAATGGGACGCCGGCCGGGACTCGGGCGATCACATCCAGCTCCCCAAGAACAAGTGCGGGGTGATCTATGGAGGCGATGTCGGCCCTCGAACGAGGGACACGGACGGGGCCGCGATCGACAGCAAGTTGGTGCTCCAGGGGCTGCGCCCCTTTGTCAGCGGCGTGCCCGAGGGGAAGCGGTGCGCGCTCGACGCCATGGCCAACCCCGACAATGTGGGGTGGATCCCCCGAGCGAAGGTCCTGCTGATCGCCGAGGACACCGGCAAGCACGACAGCAACGTGCTGTGGGCCGCGCAGCTGGATGAGGCGGGCGGGGCGCCGACGTTGACCCGGCTGATGACCACGCCGCTGGGGGCGGAGGTGGCGGGGATCAACTGGTTCCCGGACGTGGGCGGCTGGGGCTACCTCACCGTCGTCGTGCAGAACCCGTACAGCGTGAACGTGTGGACGGGGGCGAGCTACGAGGGAGGCATCCCGGAGGGGGCGAACCGCAGCTACCTGGGCGTCTTCGGCCACTTTCCCCGGTTCTAGACGGCCGATCCCCCATCTGAGTCCGGAACACCCCCTCTGGGGCTGGTGCAGCCGAGTCCGAAGATACTATCCTCCGGGCCCCTTTTGGAGATCCCATGCTCGTTCGTGACGCGATGACCCCCGACCCCGCCACTCTGGACCTCTCCGAGCAGCTCGGCGACGCGATCGTCTCGATGCTCCGCCATGGAATTCGTCACCTCCCGGTGGTGGATGGCGGCGTGGTGGTCGGCATCATCACCGACCGCGACGTCAAGATGGCCCTCGGGCCGGACGCTGCCCACTTGGACCTGGACTAGGTGGACCCCCGCGCCGCCTCCGGCTCCGTGGAGTGGTTCATGAGCCGAAACATCCGCTCGATCGGGCCGGACGCAAATCTGGGCGAGGCCTGCGCCGAGTTCCTGGATCTGAAGGTCGGAGCGCTGCCGGTCGTCGAGGACGGGAAGCTGGTGGGCATCCTGAGCGTGTTGGACATCGTCGGCGTGGCCGCGAAGCTGCTCGCGCGCTGAGCCCGGCCACTGCGGGAGTTCTGGGAGTAATCAGCCGTCGAGGGCGGAGTCCTTGAGGTGCACCATCACCTTGATCTGATCGGCCTTCTCGCCGACGTACAGGAACGCCTTTTTGCGCACCTTGAAGGCGCGGTTGACGCAGGACGGCCCTTCGCTGACCTCGGGAAACGCCATCGCGACGTCGCGGAGTTGGCGGCAGATCGGGTGGGCGAATGTCTCCATCGGCAGAGCCTACCTGCTGCCAATGCCGATGAAGACCGGCTGCTCCATGACCCTGGGGCGGGGCCGGCGGCCGAGGCCGAGTTCGTCGAACGTGAACAGCTCCACCGGCTTGCTGGGCGCGGCCCGCGGTGATGCCGGGACGCTTGTCCCGGCGGGTCTCCTTCGGCAGCCCAACCCTTCAAGCTGGCCGGTCGTTTAGATCGCCCAGGCGTCGCTCGATCGCGACCTGACAAAGCGCCTGCTGCGCGCTCAACTTCATCCGCGCGCCGACCGATCGGCCGGTGGAGAAGCCGACCCAACCCGAGATCAGGCCCAGGACGGTGCCGATGACCGCGCCCGCGGGCGCGCTGTCGAGCCCCAGGCCGAAACCGAGGCCGGCCGTGATTCCGATCACCGCCGAGGCGACGCAGTACAGCACCGGGGCGCGGGTCGCCTCGAGGTAGAGGTGGTCCGCGTGGTCCTTGATCACCTGGGGGTCGTAGTGGGTCGACATCGGTCCTCCGGCGGCCAGCCTACCGGGGGCGGGCCCTACGAGTGCCAGGGCAGCCAGGGACCGTCGATCTGGGGGCCCGCCGGGTCGGTCACGACCTTCCACAGCCGGAACCGGTTCGCGTACGGGATCTGCCACAGCTCCAGGCTCACCCCGCCCGAGGGCAGACGCACGCGCAGCTCCGGACCGTCGATCGGCACCGGCGGAGGAGCGTGCGGGCCCGGCGCGTCCGGGTCGACGAAGATCCCCGTGCTGTCGAAGAGCAGCGAGCAGCGGCCGTCGCAGGGGGCCAGGTAGCCGCCGTCGCCGCGCTCGCAGGCGCAGGGCTCGCCCCCCGCCGCTTCGCCGGGCCGCTCCAGCGCCAGGGCGATCGTCGTCACCTCCCGCCCGGCGACGGCGTAGACTGTGAGGTCCCGCTCGGCCCAGCCGACCTCCAACCCCGCAGCCCGGTGCAGCGTCGGCTGTCCGTCGGCGTCGGCCGTCACCTCGAAGTGCGGCGGCTCGTCGGTGACGCGGACGGTGGGGAGGGTGCGCGCGACGTCGTCGGTCAACGAGATCGCCAGGGTGACGGGTTCGCCCCGCGGGGGCGGCTCGCCGGGGAACCAGCCCCAGGGGTGCTGGTCGGGAACCACCGCGGGCGAGCTCAACTCGGCCCCCATCGCGCGCAGGTTCCGCATCGACAGGAACGGGGCCGACCGCGCCAGCCGGTGGAGATCGGGGAGCAGGCCGACGTCCGTCGCTTCGGCCTGGTCGAAGCTCAGCAAGGAGGCGGTGTCGGGGGCCGTCTCGGGGAAGACTTCGAAGTACCGGGCGTCCGCGGGGATGGCGACGTCCGAGGCCGCTCGGGCCCCGAACCAGCCGCCCGCTGCCAGCACAAGGATCACCGCGGTCGAGACCTTCGGGGCCTTGCGCAGGGTCCCCACGGCGTCCGCCGCCCACACCGCCATCGGGGTCGCGAGCATCACCAGCACGCCCATCTTGTTGGGGAAGTCCCACGACTCCTGGAGCGCGAGCATGCCCGTGCACGGCGCCAGCAGGCCGAACCAGAACAGCCACTCCCGCCGGTCCCGCGCCCACCCCACGGCGAAGCCCAGCGCCAGCGTCGAGAACAGGAGCAGCCCCAGGTGGTCGGCGACCCACAGCGGCCACATCGCGAACGTCGGCAGGGGCACGTGCGGGGTCCGCACGATCTCGCTGTACAGCGGCCAGTTCATCATCCCTTCCCAGCGCAGGCCGAAGGCGTAGTCGAACGCGGGGAACTGGGCGTTGCTCTCGAACCGGAACACGGATCCGAGGGCGAGGGCGTGGTGCACGTTCTCCAGCAGGGTCGACAGCCCGACCCCCGCCACCAGCGCCCCCATCGCCTTCTTGCCGTCCCGATCCGTCACCGCGTACAGTACGATCGCGGGCAGGCCGAGCACGTAGACGTGGCGCATCGTCGCCGCCAGCCCGAGCAGCATCGCAGCGGCAAACCAGGGGGGACGGCGGGCCAGGAACAGCGCGAGCCCGGCCGAGGCCCACGCCAGCGCGATCAGGTTCTCGTCCGGTTGGGGAAGCCCCAGCACCCACGGGTTTGCGGCCAGCACGACGGCCCCGATCCAGCCGGCCGCCCGGGTGCCCCCGGTGCGGCGTCCGAGCACGAACCCGGCGAGCACCAGGAGCAGCCCGCAGATCGCGTGGAGCGCTCGGTAGGCGGGCTGCTGCCAGACCGTGAGGAGGCCTGCGATCACGCCCGTGTTACCCAGCCGCGCGTCCTCCACGTTGTCGGTCAGGAGGTTGACCTCGTCCCCCTTGAACCCGGTCGCGGTCAGGGCCGCGCTGACGATGCAGGAGTTCTCCGGGGCGAGGGCCGAGGCGTCGAATCGAACGAACAGGAACGCCCCCAGGAGCAGCCCCGCGCCGACGACCGGGAGCGCCCCCCGCAGCGGCGCCGTCCACCACGTCGGGCCGGCCGCGAGCTTGGCCCGACGTCGCTTGACCTCCACCCCGATCGCGACCAGCACGTGCGCCCCCGCGGCCGCTCCCACGAGCCCCAGGGAGTAGCTCGGTCCGCCCACCAGGTGCAGCCAGAACGCGATCGACGGCACGATCCCAAAGCCCCACGCGGTCGCCAGCAGAGCCGCGGATTCGTCGTTGTCGTAGCCCCCTTCGGGGAGCGCCAGCCGGGCCGCGATCACGCCCGGGAGCACGAACACCGCGAGGCTGAGGGCGAGCGCCCCGAGCACGAACAGCGCTGCGCTCATGAGCCGTCGCCCTGGCCGCCGGGGTCGGACTTCCACAGGGCGTCCGAGCGGCAGAAGAAGTAGACCCGCGTGTAGGTCCCCGCTTCCACCGGCACCGTGGTGGGGCCGCGGCAGTCCAGCCCGTCCGGTGCGGTGATGACGACGGGCCACTCGCCGGGGGGCACGTCGGGGTAGACGATCTCGCCGATGAGGGGGTCCTCGTCGAAGGTGTCGCCGGCGAGCAGGGTGTCGTCGGCGTTGTACCGGAAGGCGATCACGCCGGGCGCCTGGAGCTCGCCTCGGACCCGGGTGGCGGAGCCCAGCGGCTGGAAGTTCAGCACCACCCGGCCCTGGCTCCAGTCGCGGGTGGCCCCGGTCTCTTCGAGGTACGCGGCCTCTTCGTCGGCGCGCTCGAACATCTCGATCTTGAACTCGCCTTTGAAGTAGAGCCGGCCCTGGTCCGACGTCAGCATGATGGTCGGCACCCAGCCCTCGCGGGTGACGGCGAAGGCGGGGGTCGCTTCGTCGGTCAGGTCGACGAGGAAGACGCCGTCCTCGCCGGTGACCTGGGCGGGGTTCGGGGCGTGGACGCCGTGTTCGATGAGGGTGAAGCCGCCCAGGGGGCGGACATCGGCGCCGTTGACGACCGTGCCGCGCATGCGGGGGCCGGTGACGAATTCTTCGGCGCCGTCGGGGATGCCGAGGAGGGGGTCGCCGTGGCCGAGGGTGGGGGCGGCGGGGTCTGTGGATTCCGGATCGGGGGTCTGTTCATCAGGCACGGGGTTTGGCTGGCAGCCGACCAGGATGATCAGGAGCGCGAGTTTGGTGGCGTCGCCCATCGCCCGGTAGGTTGCCACGGTGAAGAACGAAGCCGCCATCGGCGCCGTGTGCGCAGCCGTCGGGTTGGTCGGGGGGTGGTTCCTCCACGGCGCCCTCGTGCCCGCTCCTGCGCCGCCCTCGGTCGGGGGCGGCGTGCCCGACGCGGTGGTGGTGACGGCTCACGCGGACTTCGCTGGGGTGTGCGAGGCCGGGGGCGTGGTTCCCGGGGACCTGCTGATCGAGGGCGCCGAGATCGAAGGACCGATTCGGCTCTCCTGCCTGACCGAGGTCGGCGGCACGCTCCGCATCCGGACCAGCGCCGACCTGACCGAGGTCGTGCTCCCCGCCCTCACGCGGGTGGGGGACACGCTGGAGGTGCGGGGCAACGAGTCGCTCCGGGTGCTGCAGCTTCCCGCGCTCGTGCAGGTCGACAGCGCGTTCGTCGTCGCCGATCACGAGGCGCTGGAGACGCTGTCGGCGCCGGCCCTCGCCGAGGTCGGGCACTTCGTCGAGATCTACCCCAATGCCGCGCTGACGTCGGTCGATCTGAGCTCGCTGAACCGCGTCGTGTCGTGGTTCGGGATCGAAGGCAACGACGCGCTGGAGCACGTCGCGCTGCCTGCGCTGACCGAGGTCGGCGGCGGCTTCTTCATCGACAGCAACGCCCGCCTCGCGTCCGTGGAGCTTCCCGCGCTCCAGACCGCTGGCGGCTTCTTCGACTTCGAGGCCAACGGCGCCATCGCCCAAGTCGAGCTGCCCGCCCTGACCTCGGTGCGCGGCGACTTCGAGCTGCGGGAGAACCCCCGCCTGGACCGGATCGACGCGCCCCGGCTGCGGGAGGTGGGGGGGCCGATCTGGATGCAGGACAACGCCGCGTTGCAGCAGGTGAGCCTGCCCGAGTTGGAGAAGATCGGCGGGGGCCTGGAGCTCAAGCGGAACGTGTCGCTGGCGGTGTTCGAGCTCGGCGCCGACATCGTCGTCGACGGCCCGCTGCAGCTGGCGGACGACGGCGCAGCCCCCGATCTGCTCGCGCGCCTGCGGGCCGACCTGACGGATGGAGTGGAGTGAGGGCGGTTGATCTGTTAGTACGCCGCCGTGCGCTACATCGATCCCGCTCCGTCCCGTCCTTCCACCGCGTTGGGCCTCGTGGTCTCGGTCCGGGCCAAGGGCCGCGGCATCGTCATCCTCTCCGGCCCCTCGTCCTGCGGGAAGGGGGAGGTCGCCAAGGCGCTCCGGCGCACGCTGCACCTGCCCAGCAGCCACCACATCTCGATGGGCGACGCGCTGCGTGAGACGATCACCCGCGCCCGGTCGGAGGCGCCCTTCCGATCGGCCCTGGGCGAGGCGTACGGCATCTGGCCCGACCGCTGCATCTTCGACCACGAGGACGAGGCGGTCGTCGTCAAGGCCAAGAGCTACGCCGAGCTGACGGAGAAGTACGGCAAGAAGCCGACCGAGCTGGACTGGCTCGAGTACTGCGTCGAGTGCGGCCTGCTCGTCCCCGATGCCTGGTCCGAGCACATCATCGAGGGGGTCATCTCCGAGCGCGCCACCCGCCACGAAGCGGTGTTGCTCCTGGACGGCTACCCCCGAACCGAGGTCGCGGCCCAGCACGTGCTCGACATGACGCGGCGGCTGGGCATTCCGATCATCAAGGTGGTGCACCTGTCCGTCAGCAAGACGGAGATGCACCGGCGCGCCCTCGGCCGCAAGCGGGTCGACGACACGCCGGAGATGCTGGAGCGGCGCTACAACTTCTACGTGGACCACGTCCAGCCCAGCGTCGAGCTGCTCAAGGCCAAGCTCGGCAGCAACAAGATCGCGCTCATCGACGCGCACCAGCCCGAATACGGCGGCGATGGTGCCCTCGACGTCGAAGCGTCCGTCCGCAACGTCGCCAACACCGTGCTCATGGCGCTCGGCATCTCCCGGCACATCCTGGAGAACCTGACCGACAACGGTGAGAGCGACTCGGCGGAACAAGGCTGACGTTGAGTCGGTCCGCGCTGCTCCTGTCGCTGGCGGTCGCGGGCTGCGCGGCCCCCCACCCCGAGATCGCGTTGGTCGAGGTGGGCAAGGACGCCGGCCTCAGCGGCGAGACCTACAGCGGGTCGACCCTGCACAACCTGGGCGTCGCCTGGATCGACTTCGACCGCGACGGCTGGCCCGACGTGTTCGCGGTGAACGGCCACAACCGGGACGCCCACCTGTACCGAAACCTCGGTGACGGCAGCTTCGAGCGGGTCGACGGTCTGCTTCCGGAGCTGGCTCAGCACGAGCAGGCCGGCGCCGTGTTCGCCGACTACGACAACGACGGCGACGAGGACCTGTACGTGCAGGTGACCAACGAGCAGTTCGACCTGTTCACCGCCAACGAGGTCGACGGGCCGCCGAACCTGCTGCTGCGCAACCGCTTCGTCGAGGACGGGGAGGTGAGCTTCGAGGAGGTGGCGGCGCACGCCGGCGTGGCGGATGAGCCGGCCGAGCCGCTGGCGAACTCGTACTCGGGCCGCCGGGGCATGACGGGGGGCTGGTTCGACTACGACCGGGACGGCTGCGTGGACCTGTTCGTGGGCAACATGGCGCTGCAGGCGGCGGGGCATCCGGGGAACCGCTCGTCGCTGTACCGGAACCTGTGCGACGGGACCTTCGAGGACGTGACGATCACGGCTCGGATCAACTCGTCGGTCGAGGGGGACCCGCTGCTGAACCGGCCCGCGCTGGCGTGGCTGGGGGCCGACCTGAACGACGACCAGTGGCCCGACATGTACGTGGTGAACGTGCACGAGCCGACTCCGTGGCACGAGGACTTCCTGTTCCGGAACACGACCCAGAGCAACTTCGCCGAGGAGATCGACCGCGACGGCTCGATGCCCGGGATCGGGGACGACAGCGGCGGCGGCATGGGGATCGACACGGCCGACATCGACCTGGACGGGGACTGGGACCTCTACATCTCGGACATCTACCGGACGGAGTTCGACGCGCAGCCGCTGGGCAACGTGCTGTACCTGAACCAGGGCGACGGCCGATTCGATGACAACACGGCGCCCGAGTCGGGGGTCGAGGGATCGTTCAGCTGGGGCGTGAGCTTCTTCGACCTGGATCGTGACGGCTACGAGGACCTGTTCGTGGCGGTGCAGGGCGGCGTCAACCACCTGTTCCACAACCAGGGCGACGGCACGTTCGTGGACATCGCGGCGGCGGCGGGGCTGCGTGGCGCCAACAGCTCACGGGGCTCCGCGACGGCGGACTACGACCGCGACGGGGACGTGGACCTGCTGTTCGTGAACAACGGCGGGAGCCTGAAGCTGTACCGGAACGACTCGGCGAACACGCGCGCCTGGCTGTCGGTGAAGCTGTCCGCGACGACCAGCAACGGCTCCGCCATCGGCACGCTGATCCGCGCGACGACGGACGACGGCGTGATGCGTATGCGGCAGGTCAAGGGGGGCAGCTCGGCCCACAGCCAGGACGAGCTGGTGATGCACTTCGGGCTGGGGGAGATCGAGCGGATCGAGACGCTGGAGATCCTGTGGCCGAGTGGGATCGTGGATGTGATGACGGAGGTCGAGCGGGATCAATTGGTGGAGGTGGTCGAGGGTTGTTGTAGCTAGCAAGACGCATCAGCGTCGCGCAGCGCGCGGCGCTGAGGCGCCTTGCAACAGCACCATCGGCAGCACCACCAGCAACAGCCCGATCGCCTTCGCGCCGATCGAGAACGTCGCCGTCCGCCCCCCGCCCAGGAGCCCCGGGAGCAGCCACGCAACGTTCACCAGCATCAACCCGATCGCGGCCGCCGCGGTGAAGCCTTCGTCGCGCTCCTTTGGGCCTGCGACCAGGAGCACCGCCAGCGCGAGGTAGTAGTAGCGGGACAGCGTCAGCAGCCCGAACACCGTCGCGAGGCCCAGCGGGATCGCCCACCGCCGGCCTCGCTCCGACGTGCTCACCGCCGCCGCCATCAGCCACAGCAGCACGATCAGCAGGCCGCCGTGGATCCACCGATGGTCCTCCACCCGCTTCTGCCGCGCGTGCCGCCCCCCCGCGTGGTCCCACGGCAGGTCCGCCACCGCCCTCCGCAACCCCAGCTTGTTGTTGTCCCAGCGGATCCCGTCCGAGTGCAGGCCGATGTTGGCGATGAACTCGCCCGTCGCCTCCGGGCCGCCGCCCTGGGTCAGCCCCACCGCCCCCAGCGCCGCCACCACCCCGAAGAAGCCGAGCACCACCCCCGCCACGTCGCGCGAGACCGAGCGGTGCCGCACCAGCCCGCCCGCCAGCAGCAGCAGCGGCCCCGCCATCAACAACAACGGGAACACCCGGAACGCCGCCGCGACCCCCAACAGCGCGCCGGCCGTTCGGAACCGCTCCGCTCGCAGCGCCGCCATCGCCCCCAGCAGCGCCGCCAGCCAGAGGTAGTTCAGGAAGTTGCCCACCAGCTGGCTCTCGCTGAACCACGCCGTCATCACGAAAATGAAGACCAGCAGGGGAGGGTCCGCCCCGCACACCAGCCCGATCACCCCCAGCACCGCCAGGAACAACAGCAGGTCCAGCAGCAGCATCGCCAGCACCTGCCCGTCGCTGTCCAGATCGAGGAACCGCAGCAGCAGCCCCGGCAGCAGGTTCCGGACCGGCGGCGGGTTGTAGCCGTGGTCCTGGAGGTACTTGTTCCAGTTCGTCGTGTCCCGCTCCGCCGCGAGGCTCACGACGTCCGCCTTGAACGACGCCCACCGCGCCTCTGTGAAGCGCTCGGGGCGCTCCTGCAACGCTTGCTCCAGCGCCTCGTCCGAGGACACGAACGTGTAGTCCTCGAGGTGCCGGATCCGGGGGATCGCCCCCACGTTGAAGGCGCCCGTCTCCTCGCCCGCCAGCAGAGTCATCCGGTACAGCCCGAAGTGCCCCAGCTCGTCGTAGTACTTGGCCCCCAGCACGTAGTGGTAGGGCGCCCGCGCCGCCCCCACCGCGTGGGCCGCGAGCCGCGGGTGGAGGTGGCTGATGTAGACCACCGCGGCGAGCACGATCAGCAGGATCGTCGCCGGCTTCGTCGGCTTCCCGACCCGCGCCAGGTGCCAACGCAGCCCCACGGCAGCCGCCGCCCCCGCACACGCGATCAGGCCGATCAGCTCCTCACTCACGGGGCGGGCTCCGCGTCCACCACCGGATCTGGGTGCCGTCCTCCAGCGGGATCGACCCGCCCATCCGGAAGCTCCCATCGTCCCACGGGATCCGGCACCGCAGCCCCTGCACCGGCTCGCCCGGGCGGGCCGATCCCCAGCGCGCCAGCACCACGTCCGCCGACTCCTGGATGTGCCGCGCCAACGCCTCGGGACCGCCGTGGTTCGCCGTCATCCAGCCCTCGTCGGCGCAGTGGGTCAGCAGCAGCAGGTCCTCGTGGCGGAACACGTCCCACCCGAACAGGTTGCGCTGGAACGTGCCGTAGAAGAGCTCGTACAGGTCGTCCAGGAACACCGCCCCCAGCGGCCGTCCGACCGCCCGACGGGTCGGGGCCAGGGCCCGCTCCAGCGCATCGAACGGCTGCCGGTGCTGGCGCGGCGTGCTCGGCCGATCCATGAACTCGTAGGCGGGGTAGATCGGGCACAGCCACAGCGACCGCCCGATGCGCTCGTTGTCGGCCCACCCCGGCACCGTCACGCACGCCCGCGACGCAATCCCCGGCGGCGAACCGAAGCTCACCAGATGGTGTGTCGCGAGCACCCCCAGCACCACCGCGCCGGCGGCTGCCCGACGCACCACCGGCTTGCCCGGCAACTCGACCAGCGCGACCCCGATCAGGGCCGCCGCCTGGGGCAGCAAGGGGAGGGCGTACCGCTCGTCGTACAGCCCGCGCAGCAGAAGCAGCAGGCCGATCACCGGGATCGCCCACCACCAGAAGATCGCGTCCCGCTGGGCTCGTGCGAGGGTGTCCTCACAGCCCCGTCGCCGGCCGAAGAACCAGGCGTAGGCGGCGATCGTCACCACCAGGAGCGCCGGGGTGAACGTCTGCAGGACGGTGAAGTAGGCCGCTTCCCAGCTGTGACTCCACGCCCCCGCGGCCCAGTCCGCGGGCCACGACCCCAGCGCCCCCGCGTCGGCGTAGTCCAGCGCCTTGCCCGGCCACGTCGCGTCCCGGAACGTCACCATCAGGGCGTCTCCGCGGCTCCCCAGGAGCAGCACCGCGAGCCCCGCCGCCCCCGCGCCGCCGATCCCCAGCAGCAGCCTCCGTCGATCCTCCCGCCACGCCGCCTGAGCGTGAGGCCGGACCGCGACCCAGGCGGGCCCCACGAGGAACGCGGCGGCGTTGACCTTGATCCCGATCGCGAGCACCGAGGCGCCGGCCGCGAACCACGCCCCCCGCCGGTAGGCCACGCTCCCCGGCTCGAGCCGAAGCAGCCGAAGCAGGAGCCACGCCGCCGCTGCGACAGCGACGGTCAACGGCAGGTCCAGCACGATCACCCGCGCGTAGTTGGTGAGCCCCGGGAGTCCGTGCGCCACCAGCGCCGCCAGCACGCCGGCGGTCTCCTTGCGTCCCTCGGGGGCCAACTCCGCGGCGAGCAGGTAGGTCAGCAGCAGCAGCAGCGGCCACAGCAGCATCGACTGCAGGTTCAGCAGGTGCCCCACGTTCGGCGCATCGACGATCAGCGCCATGACGGTCGCGACCGCGTACCAGACCTGCCCGTAGCGCTGGCGTTCCTCGTGCGCCATCAGCTCGGCGAAGGCGGCGGGCCCCTGCTGGATGGCGGCGGCGCGCTCCGCGATCTGCGAGTAGTGGTAGCTCGCGTCCGTCGTCTGGATGCTGTCGTCCAGCCCGTTCCACCGCATGTCGCCGACGACGTGAAACGCCGCCAGTACGAGCAGGAAGACGAGGGTGCGGCGCCTCACTCGAAGGAGGCTACTGGAACGCGCCGGTGTGGCTGGTAGTGTCGACGATGACCGTCCCGGTGTCGGTGTCCCGGCTCCACGAGCCGCCGCCCGCTTCGGTCACGGCGCCCGCGAACGCGTTGCCGCCGTCGGACGGACCGGGGAAGGTGAGCTCCTGCGCGGTGCCGAAGTCTTCGCTGCTCCAGGCGACCGCCTCGAGGCCGTCCAGCCAGGCGCACCACCAGGCGTACTCGCCCGCCGCGGCGTCGCCTCCGTGAGTCGTCGCCACCACCGTGGCGTCCCACAGCGCCGCCCCCGCGATGGCGGCGTCGACCTGGGCGCGCCACGTGGCCGCATCCTGGTAGCTGCCGCCGCCGTAGCCGAAGCCGGACAGGAGCACCCGGTCGCCCGCCTGCAGCGATTGCCCGAAACCGTCGATCTCGTGCACCACGTCGGCCGGATCCGTGGCGCTCTGCATCACCTTGAGGCCGGCGCCACGCGCCGTGTTGGCGAACAAGATCGGCCGGCCCTGGTTGTTCCCGACCACGTCGAGGCCGACGTTGGCGAGCACGACGCCGTCCAGCCCCATGCTGCCGAAGCCGCCGATGAGCCCGTCGATCTCGCTGGGGGCCCGGGGTGCGCCCGCGTCGACCCAGCCGAAGACCTCCTTGCCTGCGGCTTGCAGATCCCCCGCAAACGTCGCGTCGGGGCCCTCCCCCAGGACCACGATCGTCTCGTCGGCGAAGTCCTCGGCGGTCATGCCCGCCGTGCTCCCGAAGTGGAACGCCATCGGCTGGGGGTCGATCGCCGAGCTGGCCCACGACCCGCCGCCGTCGTCGTCGTCGTCCGATTGGCTGTCGTCGTCGTCGTCATCGGCCGGCGCGGGGGACGAACACCCCAGCAGCAGCGCCAGCATCCAGATCCAGGAGTCCTTCATGACGGCCACGGTACCAGAGTAAGGTAGGTCAATCGGAGCGCTCCCTATGTCTCGAATCGGTGCACGGCTCGCCTGCTTGACCTTCGCCCTGGCGGCCGTGCCGTCGTCGGCGTCCGCCACCGCGATGTCGTTTTGCGATGACTGCTCCACCACGGTGAACCTGCCCTTCACGTTCCCGTTCTGCGGCACCAACTGGAACCAGGTGCACCTCAGCAGCAACGGACAGGTCACCTTCGGCGGCCAGAACAACGACTGGTCCCCGAGCCTGGGCGAGTTCCACCAGAACCCCGCTCGCATCGGCATCCCGTGGAACGACACCCAGGTGCTCTCGGGCGGCTCCGAGGAGTACTTCGTCAACTCCGACTCGCTGGAGATGGTGTTCACCAACGTGCCCAACTACTGGTCGGGCGGCTTCAACACCTACTCGGTCGAGCTCTTCGACACCGGCGCGTTCACCATCACCATCACCAACGCCCAGGTCGGCAACGGCCCCCAGCCCAACGCCATCGTCGGCTACAGCTGCGGCAGCTCCAGCAGCGGCGCGCCCCAGGTGGACCTGTCCAGCGAACCGCAGCCGATCGTCAACAACACCACCTACAACTCCGTCTACCAGGTGTTCACGATCGGCAGCTGGGACCTGAACAACACCGTGCTGGAGTTCTGCGGCACCGACCCCAACGGCTGCATCTTCGATGAGGACGAGGACGGCTTCACCGAGGACGACGGCGACTGCGATGACAACGACCCGTTGGTCTACCCGGGCGCCGAGGAGCTCTGCGACGGCATCGACAACGACTGCAACGGCATCATCGACGACGGCGTCGGTCCGCTGTTCGTCGATGCCGACGGCGATGGCTTCACGCTCTGCAGCGACTGCGACGACACGCTGGTGTTCATCTACCCGGGCGCTCCCGAGTACTGCGACGGCCTCGACAACGACTGCGACGGGTTGATCGACGAGGACAGCGACACCGACTTCGACGGCATCAGCGCCTGCTCGGGCGACTGCAACGACGCCGACCCGACCATCTACCCGGGCGCGCCCGAGATCCCCTACGACGCGATCGACCAGGACTGCTCCGGCTCCGATCTCGTCGATCTGGACTTCGACGGCTACGACTGCGTCTGCGTCGGCGGCCCCGACTGCAACGACCTCAACCCGCTGGTCTACCCGGGCGCGCCAGAGATCCCCTACGACGGCCAGGACCAGGACTGCGACGGCGCCGACCTGGTCGACGTCGACGGGGACGGCTACGTCGCCACCGCCGCCGGGGGCGATGACTGCAACGACACCAACGCGTTGATCAACCCCGCCGGGATCGAGATCTGCAACAGCCTCGACGACGACTGCGACGGCTTCATCGATGATCAGGACTTCGACGGTGACGGCTACCTCGCCGGTCCCTGCGGCGGCCCCGATTGCAACGACGCCGACCCGAACATCAACCCCGGCGCCACCGAGATCCCGCTCAACGGCATCGACGAGGACTGCGACGGCAGCGACGACGCCGACGGGGATGGCGACGGCTACGACGCCAGCTTCGCCGGCGGCCCCGACTGCAACGACAACGACCCGAACGTCTACCCCGGCGCGCCCGAGATCCCGGACTTCATCGACAACGACTGCGACGGGATTATCGACGAGGGCACCATCAACTACGACGACGACGGTGACGGCTACACCGAGGTCGGCGGCGACTGCGACGACGACGACGTCACCATCAACCCGTCGGCGATCGAGGTCTGCGACGGCGTGGATCAGGACTGCGACGGCGTGGTCGATGACGGCACCGACTGCTTCGACGACGACGGCGACGGCTTCTCCGAGGCGACGGGCGACTGCAACGACGCCGACGCCACGATGAACCCGGGCGCCACCGAGGTGATCGGCAACGGCGTCGACGACGACTGCGACGGGCTCGTGGACGAGGGCGGCGACGCCACCGACGACGACGGCGACGGCTTCGCCGAGATCGGCGGCGACTGCGACGACGCCGATCCCGCCGTCTTCCCCGGCGCCGAGGAGATCTGCGACAACGTCGACCAGGACTGCGACGGAGTCATCGACAACGACACCGACTGCTTCGACGACGACGGCGACGGCTTCACCGAGGAAGAGGGCGACTGCAACGACGCCGACGCCACGATGAACCCCGACGCCGACGACCCGCCCGACGGCATCGACAACAACTGCGACGGCGAGCTCGACCCGGGCTACGTGGACGACGACAGCGACGGCGACGGCTGGACCGAGCTGGCCGGCGACTGCGACGACGCCAACGACGCCGTACACCCCGCCGCGGTCGAGGTCTGCGACGGCATCGATCAGGACTGCGACGAGATCATCGACGAGGAGACCGACTGCTTCGACGACGACGGCGACGGCGTCTCCGAGGACGACGGCGACTGCCACGACGGCGACCCCGCCATCTCGCCGGACGAGGACGAGGAGCCCGACAACGGCATCGACGACGACTGCGACGGCCTCGTGGACGAAGGCAGCGACCGGTTCGACGACGACGGCGACGGCTTCTCCGAAGAGGGCGGCGACTGCGACGATGGCGACGACACGGTGCACCCCGGCGCCGAGGAGATCGCCGACGGCATCGACAACGACTGCGACGGCCTGATCGACGAGGGCACCGACGCCTTCGACGACGACGGCGACGGCTTCTCCGAGGACGAGGGCGACTGCGACGACGCCAACGGCTGGGTCTTCCCCCAGGCCGCTGAGACCGAGTGCGACGACACCTACGACGACGACTGCGATGGAGACGTGGACCGGGCTGACACCGACTGCGGCGCGCCCACGGATTCGGAGCTTCCGTCTACGGGTGACTGCACCTGCGAGAGCAACATCGCCGGAGCCGACGAGGCCACCCTCGCGGGCCTGCTGCTGCTGCTACTTCTTGGCCGGGGCCGACGGCGCCACCGCTAGGATCGGCTCGTCCGCGCCGGCCATCCAGAGCGCGAATCCGGAGGCCGGCAGCGGCCCCGCGTCGAACGCCCATACGATGCGCGGCGCCCGCGGCGTCATGCCCCCCTCGGGCTCCAGCGGCTCCATGTCGGGGCAGTCCACGGCGAACTCCACATCCAGCCGCCCCGAGCTGTCCGCCGGCCCCTTGAGACCGGCCGTGAGCGTGTTGCAGGCCGCCGGCTGCTCGATCACGAACAGCACCGGCTCCCCCAGACCCGGGTGGGTGGGGAGGATGGAGGCGCGCCGCCCTTCTTCGTCGGGCTGGCCGCGCACCGCCGCGCCCGCGCCCACGGCCAACCGGTAGGCACGATCCCGCACCACCGCCTCGGGGCGGAGCAGCAGCTCCTTGCCGAGGGTGGCCGCGCCCTCTTCCCCCCGGGGCCTCAAGTCGCTCAGGAACAGGCTGTACAGCGGCCAGATCTCGTCGGCCGGGAGGTGCGCCGCCGCGATCGGCTCGAGCATCGCCCGGCAGGCTCCCGCGCCCACCCCGCAAGCCGCGCCCACCAGCTCCGCCAGCTTCTCCAGCTCGGCGGTTCGCCACAGACCTTCGCCCGGACGCTCGTTCTTGGGGGTGCTGGGATCGATGGATTCGAGCCGCTCGAGCACGCCCGCCAGCTCGGCGCTGCGGTCCCCCTGAGCGGTCGCCGAAGGCTCCCCGATGACGGGCGCTCCGCCTCGGTTTTCGGTGGACATGGGGGTTGTCGCCTCGGGGTCGGAGGCCGCCTCCGGCTCCGTCTGAACGCCCTCGAGGGTGGGGCTCCCGTAGCAGCCCACGAGCAGGACAAAGGCGAAGAGGAGGGGCCGAGGCATGGCCGCCGATGGTAGCAGCACGTCCCTCCTTGATACGATCCCCCGCAATGCGGACGTCCCCGGTACTGGCAGTCGTTGTGGGGATGCTCGCGAGCGCTTCGGTCGCGCTCGCGGGGGGCCTCGTGCCGTCTTCGCTTCCCGCCCTCGATCCCGACGACGTCGCCCACTTCGTGATCCGCGACGAGGCGCCCGGGGCGGGGCTTCAGCACTTCGCTGACGGCGGCCGCTTCGGCGGCGACCTCGACGGCGACGGCGCCGACGACCTGGTGTTGATGGCGGCGGTCGACGCCGAACTCGAGATCTGGTTCGGGGACCCCACCTGGGGCAGCGAGGGTCAGGACGACGACAGCGCCACCGGGGACTCGACCCTGGTGCTGCCGGACCTCTGCCTCGGGCCCGACCTGCGGATCCACTACGCCGCCCTCGGAGACATCGACGGAGACGGCTTCGACGACCTCGGCGTGGCCTGCTTCGACCCCCCCGCCGGCAGCGCCCTGCTGCTGTACTTCGGGCACCCCCAGCCCTGGGGCGGCAACGTCTCCGATCCCGATCTGATGATCGAGTTCGTCGACGGCGACACCGCCTTCCCGGGCGCCCGGGTCGCGGGCGTGGGGGATCTGGACGGCGACGGCTTCGACGACTTCGTGTTCTCCGGCGCGCGCTCGCCCAACGCCCAGATCCCCGTCGCCTGGGTCGTGCACGGCGCAGCCGATCTGGCGGACACCTTCAGCTCGGTCGACGACGCCACCTGGACCATCGCGGGCAGCGAGACCCTGCGCTGCCTCGAGCCGCTGGAGCCGATGGGGCTGGGGGATCTGGACGGCGACCTGCTCCCCGAGCTCGGCATCGGCTGCCCGCTGCAGCCGGCTCCCAACCCGCTGGACCCGAGCGAAGACAACGAGCTCGAATTGGGCTTCAGCGTCTTCACCGGCAGCACCCTCGCGGCCGCCGCCCCCGGATCCCTGGCGTTCGCCGCGCGCAACTTCGGCTGGACCGCGGGGCTGACCCGGATCCCCCAGCCCAACGACTTCCCGGCGCTGGGCGATCTGGACGGCGACGGCTTCGACGAGTTCGGCATCGTGGCCTACCTCAGTTCCGCCGGCAGCGTCTCGGCGCGGGTGCTCGCGGGTGGACCGGGACCGTTTGCCGACATCGACAACCTGACCGCGAACCTGCCGTTCTTCCCCGGGGACGAGTACCCCAGCGGGCAGGGCGTGCAGCTGACCGCGGCGGGCATGTTCCCGGGGCAGGAGACGCCGGCGGTGTGGCTGCGCAGCGGCATCGGCGCGGACTCCCGGGTCGGGCTGCTCGCGGACGTCGACCCGTCGATCTGGGCCAGCAGTGACACCCCCCCGGTGCTCGCGTCGTTCACCCCCCCCGGCGGCGACGACCCCTTCTTCGACTGGCGCTTCTCCCTCGGCGGGCCGGGCGACGCGGACGGCGACGGCGTGCCCGATCTCCTCATCCTCAGCGGCTTCGGCGACGACGACGCCTGCTCGCCGGAGGCCTGCGCGGGCGCCTGGCTGATCCTCTGCGGCGACAAGGACGGCGACGGCCTGAGCGCGTGCGCGGGGGACTGCGACGACACCGATCCCCAGGTCGCGCCCACCTTCACCGAGCAGTGCGACGCCATCGACCACAACTGCGACGGCGATGACGGCCAGACGGACGCCGACGGCGACGGCTGGCTCGGCTGCGATGGCGACTGCGACGACGACGACCCCGCCCGCTTCCCCGGCGCCAACGAGACCTGCACCTCCCCCGGCGATCTGGACTGCGACGGCCTCGACCCCATCGCCGACACCGACGGCGACGGCGCCCGCAACTGCGAGGACTGCCAGCCCTGGAACGCCGACCTGTACCCCGGCGCGGAGGAGATCTGCGACGGCCTCGACACCGACTGCGACGGCTCGCTCCCCGTCGACGAGCAGGACATCGACCGCGACGGCTGGCGGGCCTGCAGCGTGGACGGCGCGCTGACGGACTGCGACGACCGCGACGCCCTCGTGCACCCGTTCCGCTTCGAGGACTGCACCAACAGCCTGGACGACGACTGCAACGGACTGGTCGACGAGGCCCAGGACGACGATCTGGACGGCGTCTCCACCTGCCAGGGGGACTGCGACGACGGCAACGCGGACGTGTTCCCGGGCGCCGGCGAGGAGTGCGACGGGCTCGACAACAACTGCAACAACATCATCGACGACGGCCGCGACTTCGACGGGGATGGGTTCAGCCCCTGCCAGGGCGACTGCGACAACCACGATCCGGTGATCCACCCGGGCGCGGTCGCCGTCTGCGAGCCCGGCCTGGACAGCAACTGCGACGACCTCGACGACCTCGCCGACGGCGACGGCGACGGCTTCACCGCCTGCAGCGGCGACTGCGACGACACCGACGAAGGGATCGCCCCCACCGCGATGGACTGGTGCGATCGCGTCGACAACGACTGCGACGGCACCCTGGACGACCCGTTCGATCTGGACGAGGACACCTGGGCGGACTGCCTCGGCGACTGCGCCGACGGCGCATCGGATCGCTTCCCCCGGCCGTCCGAAGCGACCTGCAACGACACGATCGACGACGACTGCGACGGCCTGCCCGACGTGGACGACCCCGACTGCCCCGTCGAGCCCCCGCCCGAGCTCGGCCCCCGCCCCTACGGCATCGCCTGCACCACCGCCGGCCCCGCCCCCGCCTCGCTGCTGGTCCTCCTCCTGCTGGTCCCCCTCGCCCGCCGCCGCCGCCACGGGGTCAGACCCTGCACAATGCACAACGCGGCGCCCCTCCTGCTCGCCGCGTTCGCCCTCGCCCCGGCCACCGCCGACGCCGCCCGCAAGGAGCCCGGCCTCGTCATCTACTTGAGCCCTCAGCCGGACCTCACCGCCATGGTCGCCGCCCGCGACCTCGCCGCCGTCGAGGGGATCGCCCCCGAGGAGGTGCTGCACACCAGCGAGCTGCTGGAGGGGGAGTCGGAGGACCGCCTCAAGGTGCTGGACGCCAAGGTCGAGTGGCGCTGCGAGATGCAGGGCCCGCCGCCGGTGCTCGGCGCCGCCGTCGATGAGGCGCTGGACGCGCTGATCAACCTGGATCCCAAGCGCGCGCTGCGTGTCCTCGACGTGGCCATCGCGGCGCTCCCCTGCATGAGCACGCCGCTGCCCCGGCGGATGGCCCAGAACCTCTTCTACTACCGGGGCGTCGCGAACCTGCAGGCGGGGGACGCCGATGCGGCCGATCGCGACTTCGACCGCACCCTCGCCATCCAGCCGGACTACCCCGGCGACCCCAACTTCCCCCCCGAGGTGGGCGAGGCGTTCGAGGCCGTGCGCGTCAAGGCCGCCGCCCGCGCCCCCGTCACCATCGAAGCGTTCGCGCCCGGCAGCACCGAGGTGCGCCTCGACGGCGTCTCCTGGGACGTGCGCACGGGCGGTCAGGAGGTCCAGCCGGGGCTCCACATCCTCCAGTACCGGCGCGGCCGGTTCCTGTGGACGTCCATGGTCGAGATCGCGGAGGGGGCCGAGCCGGTCGCCATCTACGCCGGCGATCAGGAGCGGGCGCTGCGCGACTGTGTGCTCGACCCCGCGGCGCGGGCCTACGTCTCGGCGACCCTGGGACTGGCCGCCATGGACGCCGGCGTTGAAGTCGCCGCGCTCGTGGATCTGACCAGCGCCGAGGACGAGGTGCGCTGGCTCTACCGGGCCGCCGACGACGCCTTCTCCTTCGAAGAAGCCTGGCTCACGCCCCCCAGCACGGGCGGCAAGGTCGCCACCGGGGGCAAGCCGCCCCGGACCGGGGGAGGGGGCACGAGCAAGCCCCGGACCGGCGGCACCACCTCGATCGGCCCCACCGCCCCGGCTGCGGTGGAGGACCGCATCCGCCTCCGCATCTCCGGAGGCTTCGCCTGGATCCACCCGTTCCCGTACGCCCAGATCCCGCTGGACTTCGGCGTGCGCCTCGTCGGCGGGCTGTTCCTCGATGTCGGCCTCGAAGCGTCCATCGCGGGCCCCAGCGACCACGGCACCGTGATCCTCCCGTCGGGCACGATCGGCTTCTCCTACCGCTTCGGCACGCCCGTGTTCCAGCCCCGAATCGGGGTCCTCGGACGCCTCGCCCTGGACGACTCCGCCACCGACGGCGAGACCATCCGACCCGGCGGCGGGTGGGCCGGCCGGGTCGGGTTCGACATCGTGCCCGAGGGGAACTTCCTGTTCGGCTTCGACGTGCAGGGGGGGATGTACAAACTGCGCGGCACCGTCGGCGTCAACGCAGGACTGGGCGTTCGTTTCTAGACTTCTGAGCTACGATTCAGCCGTGCGTGCGCTTCCGCTGACCCTGATCGTGCTTCTTGCCGCCTGTGCCCCCGCGGGGCCGGGCCCCCTGCCCGAGTCCGACGCTCACGCCACCATGGACCCCGACCGCGACCTCCACGTCGACGGCGTACAGGTCACCGATCTGGTCGGCGCCGAGGACGGCGAAGCGCTCTCCCCCGACGGCGCCTGGATCGCGTTCGTGGGCGGCGCCACCGGCATCGCTTCGGTCTACGCCGTCGCCCTCCCGGGGGACGACGGGGTACGCGCCGAGCCCGTGCAGTTGACCAACGTCGGCCTGGAACACGTGGCCCGCACCCCCGGCAAGGCGCCCCTGGGCTTCGTGCCGCCGCCGGATCGCGGGCCCGTGCGCTGGCTGGACGATCGCACCGTCGCCTGGACCGCCGCGGGCCTCGAGTACACCGCGAGCGTGCCTCGATGAGAGCCGTCGTCGCGGCCACCGCCCTCAGCCTGCTGCTGTCGGCCCCCGCTTCGGCCCAGTACTCGATGCCGACCACGGCCGAGGACGCCCCGAGCTTCTACCCCACCGCCTACAAGGACCAGGGGGGCCAGGACTGGGCCTGCGGGTCGATCTACTACTCGGGCCACAACGGCACCGACATCGGCGTCGGCGGCTTCCCCGGCATGGACGCGGGCCAGGACATCGTCGCCGCCGCGGACGGCACCGTGGCGTACATGGTCGACGGCTTCTTCGACCGCTGCACCACGGGCGGCTGCTCCGGCGGCGGCGGCTTCGGCAACTACGTCAAGCTCGACCACGCCGACGGAAGCTCCACCTACTACGGCCACCTCAAGCAGTGGTCGATCCCGGTCGCCACGGGGGACGAGGTCACCTGCGGCACGCTGCTGGGCCAGGTCGGCAGCTCCGGCAACTCCACCGGCCCCCACCTGCACTTCGAGCCCCGCATCGGCGGCTCCGCGGTCGACCCCTTCAGCGGCTCCTGCTCCCAGCCGACGTCGCTGTGGAACGCCCAGGGGAGCCACGGCGGCATCCCCGCGGTGACCTGCACCTCGGCCGCGCTCGAGCCGATCATCGTCGACGATCAGGAGCCCGGGTTCGCCTGGATCAACGAGACCAACCCGAACGACGCCGAGGAAGCCTCCTCCGCCGGGTACGACGGTCACTTCTACTTCTTGGAGCCGTCGTCCTTCGGCACGCCCGTGGTCGAGGCTGAGTGGCGGCCCGAGATCCCGCAGACCGGGCTGTACCAGCTGGACGCCTACGTGCCCGCGGTCTCCGGCCTGAACCCGTCGACCGCGTTCAATATCGCGTTCATGGGGGGGCACGCCATCGACGTCGTCGACATGAGCGGCGGCGAAGGCGACTGGGTGCCGATCTTCCCCGACCAGCCGTTCAAGTTCATCCAGGGCGAGCGGAACCGGGTGACGATGTGGAACATCGGCATCGCCGAGGGGAACCTCCCGTGGGACGCGCTCCGCTTCACCTACGTGGGCCCCACCGGCGGCGGCGCCCTGGGCGATGCGTGCGGTCTGCCGAATGACTGCGGCGGCACCCTGACCTGCTACGAGTCGACCTGCGCCGCGGACTGCGAGGACGTCGGCTGCCTCACGGGCACCTGCGAGTACGAGTCCGGCGCCTGCATCGACGGCTCGCCCAACGACCCCGAGGACTGGGGCGACTGGTGGAACCCGCCCCCGGACCAGGACACCGACGGCGACGGCATCCCCGACTACATCGAAGGCAACGAGGACACCGACGGCGACGGCTTCCTGGACTGGCTGGACTCGGATTCGGACAACGACGGCGTGGACGACGCCGACGAGGGGGACGGCGACTACGACCACGACGGCATCCCCAACTACGAGGACCCCGACAGCGACAACGACGGCATCCCGGACGGGGACGAGGGGACCGGCGACACCGACGGCGACGGCCAGCCCGACTTCCTCGACGTCGACAGCGACGGCGACTGCATGGGCGACGCCCTGGAGTGGGGGCCGTCCGCGGACACGGCGGTCAACACCGACAGCGACTCGGTGGTCGACTACCTGGACACCGACAGCGACAACGACGGCATCCCCGACAGCGTCGAGGTGGGCCCCGACTGCTCCGATCCCGCCGACACCGACGGCGACGGACTCCCCGACTACCGCGACCACGACAGCGATGGCGACGGGGTCCCGGACTCCGAGGAGGGCGACGTTGACAGCGACGGCGACGGCACCCCCGACTACGCCGACACCGACAGCGACGACGACGGCATCCCGGACGGCGAGGACGAGGATCGCGACGGCGACGGCGTGCCGGATGACATCGATCCGGGTGCTGACACCTACATCCCCGGCGAAGGGGGCTGTTGCCTCGATCAATCGATCGATGGACAGGCCGCCCTTGGGACCGGCTCGCTGAGCTTGGCCCTACTCCCGCTTTTGTTGGGGTTGCGCCGCCGGTAGAGTCAGGGACATGAGGAGCCGACTTGATCGGTGCAGCCGTCGGCCGCGGGGACTGGTGTTCCTCGCGGCGTGCCTTCTGGTGTTGCTGGCGTCTGGGGACCTGTTCGCCCAGTCCGCCCGAGAGCCCATCCTCGTCCCCACCGACGGCGCCACCTACTCGATGTCGCAGAGGGTTCCGTTCCTCGTCGGCGACGACCCCGGCTACGCCGACCCCCGCCTCGACGATTCCACCTGGGGCTCCATGCCGGTGCCCGCGTGGTGGCACAGCCGGGGCATGTCCAAGGACGATCGGACCGCCTGGTACCGGATCCACCTCCGGCTCCCCGAGCATCCCCCCGAGGGGCTCGCGGTGCTGGTCCCTCCGACCTTCGCGAGCTGGGAGCTGTACGCCGGTGGCCGCATCGTGGCCCGCTCCGGCGGGCTCAACGCGGGCCTGAGCGGAGCGGGGCGGGAGGCGTTCACCAAGGTCGTGCTGCCGCGCCGCAACCTGCGCGGGGGGCACAACGTGCTCGCGCTGCGGGTCGCCTCCGCCGAGGGCCACGCCGGCGTGCTGGGGGCCTTCACGTTCGGGACCGAGGGGGCGATCGACCGACGGCTGGGGCGCCGGGTGCTGCTCAGCAGCGGGTTGCTGCTCGTCTTCGGCGTGCTGATGCTCTTCCACCTCGCGGTGTGGACGGTCAGTCGGAGCGACCGTCAGTCACTCCTGTTTGCTCTCACGATGGGGTGCGTGGCGATCCAGGCGTTCGCGAACAACGACCACTTCTACCTCCTGGGGGACTCCACGGAGTTGAAGCTCCGGCTGAGGTGGGCGGCTCGATTCGGAGTCCATGGCTTCGGTGTTCTGTTCTTCGCGGAGTCGATCGCCGCGGAGGTGGCGCGACCCGCGCGGGTGCTCGCGTGGACCGCGCTGGCGGGCGTGCTGGCGTCGCTGGCGTTCCCGTTCGTGGTCGCCGCGGACCTGTTCCGACTGTCCTGGCTCTTCACCGTGATGACCCTGCTGTACGCCCTGGATCTCGCGCAGGGGCTCCCCACCAGCTCGCCGCTGATCGCCAGCGGCGTGCGTGCGGGGTTGGTGGGCTCGATGCTGGCCTTGTTCTACGAGGTCTTCGCGGGCATCTACGAGCTCCCCGGACCAGGCGCCTTCGAGCTGGGTTCGCTCCCCCTGGCGTTCGCCCTCGTGGGCACGGTCGCGATGGGGGCGGGGCTGGCCCACCTGCGCGCCGCCCGGGTGGTTTCGGCCTCGCGCGACGGCATCGTGGTGCTCAAGCGGGACCGTGGGGTCGAGCTGTCGAACCCAGCCATGCAGGCGCTGCTGGGGCGGACCGGAGTGCAGCTCCGCAACGACGGCGTGTGGCCGTTCCTCCCCAAGGAAGCGGCGTTCGAGTTGCGGGCCGCCATCGCCCGGGCGTTCGAGGCGGGGGCGGAAGCGGCGGTGGAGCGTCACGAGGTGATCGTCGAGGCGGTGGGCCGGCTGGTGTCGGCCGAGGTGTTCGTGACCCCGCTGGACGCTGAGCGGGTGCTGATGAGCTTCCGCGACGTGACCGAACGCCAGGATCTGGAGCGGCGGGTCGCCCAGGCGCAGCGGCTGGACTCGCTGGGCATGCTCGCCGGCGGGATCGCCCACGACTTCAACAACCTGCTCGCCGGCATCCTCGCCAGCGCCCCTGACCTGGAGCCGGATTCGGAGCTGTCAGCTGACGACCGGAGCAAGCGCGTAGGCGCCATCGTGGAGTCGGCCCGGCGGGGTGGGGCGCTGACGCAGCGGCTGCTGCAGTTCGCGCGGGGGCGGCAGGAGCTGCCCGTCGGGGTCGATCTGGAGTCCATGCTGCCGGACCTGGTCGACATGCTGGGGCGGACCCTGGGCAAGCGGGTGGAGTGGCGCATCGACATCGAGCCCGACCTGCCGTGGGTGAGCCTGGACGAGGCCGAGCTGGAGCAGGTGCTGGTGAACCTGTGCGTGAACGCGCGCGACGCGATGGAGTCCGTCGGCGGCACCATCGGCGTGGAGGCGGCGCTGCTGGAGGGCGACGATGGCGTGCAGTACGTCGGCCTCACGGTGCACGACGATGGGCCCGGCATCCCCGACGAGATCCTCGAGCACGTGTTCGAGCCGTTCGTGACGACCAAGGGCAGCGGCGCCGGCACCGGCTTGGGGCTGGCGTTGGTCTACGGCATCGTGACCGGTCGGGGAGGGGACCTCGTGGTCCACACCAACCCCCGCGACGGCACCACCGTCACCCTGCTGCTGCCGATCCACGTGGACTCGGACGGGGACTCGATCCGCAGAGACGACCTGCCCGCCGACATCGCCCCCCCGGACGGCCTCCGGGTGCTGCTGGTGGACGACGAACCGGCGCTCCGCACATACCTCGGGGGCGCGTTGCAGCGTCGCGGCATGGAGGTCGAGACGATGGTCGACGGCCGCGCCGCAATCGAGTGGGCGCAGGCCCAGGATGGGGCCCCCCAGCCGATCGACGTGGTCGTCATGGACATGATGATGCCGGTGGTCGACGGCGTGGAGGCGGCCAGCGTGCTCCGCGAGCAGTGGCCCGGACTCCCCGTGATCATCAGCTCCGGCTACACCGGTCGGGAGGGCATCGAGCCGCTCCAGCACACCGGTCCGACGATGCTGTTGGGCAAGCCGTACCAGGTGGACGAGCTCGTGGCCGCGCTGGGGCGGGTCACCGCGGGGGACGACGGCTGAGGCCCGCCTTCGGCCTGTAGGCTGTCCGAGCACCCCGCGCCGAGAGCGAGCCCATGCACGTCGCGTTCATCGTCAAAGACCCCCTCCCCGATCCCATCGTCATGCGCGGCGGGGCGGGGCTGGCCGCCGCCGGTCACACCGCCGAGGTGTTCGTGCCCGGGGCGGAAGCGGACCTGATCGAAGCGCTCCAGATGGCTGCGCCCGGGCTGCTCGCGTTCGCGCCCCACTCGGGCTTCGAGGCGTGGTGCTGCGCCGAAGCGGCCCGGCTCAAGGAGGCCGTCGGGCTCCCGACGGTGTTCTTCGGGCCCCACGTCGATGGGCATGCGGCGTCGGCGGGGGTGGACCTGAGGCGGGGCGGCGACCCCGAGCTCACCCTCCCCGCCCTGGTCGAAGCGTTGGAGTCCGGCACCCCCATCGCCGACGTCGCCGACGCTCCCCCCGAGGCCGACGACGTGGACCAGCTGCCGGCCGCCGATCCGGGCGTCTACTACCGGTACCCCTGGGTGGGGACACTGCGCACGCTCCGGTTCGCGGTCGGACGCGGCCAGCTCGAGAACCTGCACGCCGACAGCACCACGACGTCGCACGAGCTCGCCCACCGCTTCGCCCCTGCGCGCCGCCTCTCCCCCGCGGTGGCGGTCGATCGGATCGCGGATCGCCTCGCCGGATCGCTGCAGACGGGGCGGGTGGCGTTCCTCGACGAGACGCTGCTGGCCGGCGGCCCGGACGACGGCTGGCTCCCCGACTTCCTCGCCCGGTACCGCCGGCGCGTGGGGCTCCCGTTCTCCTGCTCCGGACGCGCCGATCTGCTCCCCCCGGAGCGGATCCGGGACCTCGCCGCCGCGGGCTGCGACCTCCTCCGCCTCGGGGTCGAGTCGGGGGACGAGGCTCTGCGGGAGGCGGTGGTGGGGGCCCCGCTGCCGGACCGGACGATCGAGGCCGCGGCCGGCGCCCTCCAGGCCGCGGGGATCACGCTGCAGACCGTCGGCTTCCTCGGGCTGCCGGGGGAGACCACCGAGACGGCGCTGAAGCTCCTCCACCTCAACCGCCGGCTGAAGCCGCAGCACGCGTTCGCCATCGCGGTGCGAGACGACGACGCCCCGCTCCCCGACCCGGTCGAGCGGCTCCGCCGCCTCCTCCCCCTCGCGATCGACGTCCGCCCGATCGGCATGCTCACCCCGCTCCTCATCGAGCGGCCGCTGGACGAGCTGTACGGCACCCTGTTCCAGGTCCACTACGACGGCTCCGCCCTCCGCTGGATGGACATCCGCCGGCGGGAAGTGCTCGGGATCGCCGCGCGCATGCGGGCGAGTCGGGCCTAGTCGGCGGCCTTCTGGGCGGCGAACCGCACGCTCCAGTCCACCCGGAGCGACACCTCGACGCTGCCGAGGCGCGTCTCGACCGACACTGCCTCGACGGACTCGGAGCCTTTCGCCGTGCCGGCGAAGCCGTCGCCAACCCGTCGCGCCTTCCAGGGGAGGTCTCGACCGAGGCCGCAGCAGGTGGCGGAGCCTTCGAGCCCGGCGCCGGCCTCGACCGCGTCCAGCCTGAGCACGCGGTCGTTGTAGAGGGCCAGCTCACCGGGGAATTCACAGCGCGCTTTGCCCGTGATGTCGCCGGCGTCGGGCACATCCAGGCCGATGACGCCTTCGCAGGAGCCTTCGGCGGGGAGCCGGTCGAGCCCTTCCTTCTTGGCGAGCACCTTGAGCGCTGCGCCCACGAGCCACGAAGGCTCGCTGGAGACCGCCCAGGTGGCGGTCGCGGGGCCGCCGTAGTGGCCCGGGGCGAGCGGGGTCCCCGCTTGGACGGGCGCGACCATCGTGAGGCCGAGCAGCACGAGTCCCAGGAGGTGCGGGCAGGAGAGCATCAGCCTCAGAGTAGAACCCATCCGGGCATCGAGCACCCCCTTGGGGGCGCGGCTGTGGAACAGTCACCGACGGAGGGTCCATGGTCGACAAGCGCAAGAGGCTCAGCCGCGACGCCTACGAGAACGAACTTCGCCGTCTGCAGATCGAGCTGGTGAAGCTGCAGGCCTGGGTCCAGTCACAGGGGCTGCGGATCGCCGTCATCTTCGAGGGGCGCGATGCCGCCGGCAGAGGCGGCGCGATCAAGCGGATCACGGAGCGCACCAACCCGCGCACCTGTCGGATCGTCGCGCTGGGGACCCCCACGGAGCGCGAGCGCAGCCAGTGGTACTTCCAGCGCTACGCCCGCCACCTGCCGTCCGCCGGCGAGATGATTCTATTCGATCGCTCCTGGTACAACCGGGCCGGCGTTGAGCACGTGATGGGGTTCTGCACGGACGAGCAGTACCACGAGTTCCTCCGCTCCTGCCCGCAGTTCGAGTGCATGCTGGTCCGCTCCGGGCTGATCCTCATCAAGTACTGGTTCAGCGTCAGCGACGCCGTGCAGGAGCGGCGGTTCCAGGATCGGATCAGCGACCGCACCAAGCGCTGGAAGCTCAGCCCCATGGACCTGGAGTCCCGCAAGCGCTGGGTCGAGTACAGCCGGGCCAAGGACGTGATGTTCGAGAACACCGACATCCCCGAGGCGCCGTGGTGGGTCGTCGAGGCGGACGATAAGCGGCGGGCGCGGCTCAACTGCATCCAGCACCTGCTGTCGCAGATCCCCTACGAGGAGGTGACGCCCCGAGTCATCGATCTGCCGCCGCGGCAAGAGGACCGCGGGTACGTGCGGCCGCCGATCGCCAGCCAACGGTTCGTGCCGGATCTGTACTGAGCGAGTTCTGTCAGCAGCAGGAGACCGATCCCGCCAACCGCGCCTCCGCGACCGCGGCCCGGACCTCGGCGAGCGCCCGCAAGACCTCGGCGTGCCGCCCCCGGGGAATCCGGGCGAGGATCGCGCTTGCGGCGTCTGCGGTCAGGTCGCGGAGCCGCTCCGCCTCCTCGTTCCCCGACTGGGTCAGCGCGATGAACACCTTCCGGCGGTCGTCGGTGTCCCGTCGGCGCTCCGCCCAGCCCCGCTTGGCAAGCCCGTCGACGAGCCGCGTCGTGGCCGACGACGTCACCCCCGCCACCGCTGCGAGCTCCTGCACGGTCCGCGGTCCGTCGAGCAGATCCTGCAGGGCGACGCACTGGGGAACGGTCACCGTGCCGCAGCAGATGGAGTCCCGCTCGAACGCCCCCACCAGCCGGCAGATCGCGATCAGCTCCGAGGTGAAGGAGGCGGCGTCGCTCACGCCGACGGCTTCCGCGCCTGGACCTTGTAGCTCCAGACCGACTCCGCGGCCCGCTGCACCGCGTCGGGTCCGATCGCCGCCGCGATCGCCGCCACCGTGGGGTCGCTGGTGAGGTCGGCGAGCAGGCCCGCGGCGGGGGTGCGGGTCCACGTGACGTCGACGAACCCGGCAGCTTCGATCGCGGCGAGGTAGTCGTCGGCGAGGTCGGCGCCGGCCACGCAGCCGACCCCCGCCGAGACGGCCCCCGCGGTCGCCTCGGGGAGCGGGGCGGTCAGCACGATGTCCGAGACAGCCAGCCGCCCCCCCGGCTTGAGCGCGCGGAACGCCTCGCGGAAGACCTGCGGCTTGTCCGGGCTCAGGTTGATCACGCAGTTGGACAGGACGATGTCGACGCTCGCGTCGGTGACGGGGAGCGCTTCGATCAGCCCCTCGCGGAACTCCACCCGGTCGGCGAGGTCGCGCTCGACGGCGATCCGGCGGGCGCGGGCGAGCATGTCCGGGGTCATGTCGACGCCGATGACCCGCCCGGTGGGGCCGACCTGGGCGGCGGCGGCGAAGGCGTCCATTCCGGCGCCGCTGCCGAGGTCGAGCACCGTCTCGCCCGCGGTGAGTCCGGCGATGGCGGTCGGGTTCCCGCAGCCGAGCCCGAGGTTGGCGTCCTGGGGGATCCACTCGAGCTGTTCGGCCGAGTAGCCGAGGCCGAGCGCGTGGGCGGTTCGGTCCGGTCCCGCTTCGGGGCTGCAGCAGGACGGCGCGCAGCAGGAGTTGCCTTCGTCCCTCGCGGTCTTGCCGTAGGCGTCGCGGACAGCGTCGTGGATGGTCTTGGGGTCGGTCTGCATGGGGGCCTCCAATAATGTGTGCAGACATTAATAGATGCAGGCTTCACCTATACAAGACCGAATCGGGGATCGAGTCGATCAGGTCTCGAAGAACGCTCGACCGCTCGCCGCCCAGTAGATCGACCAGAGGAGGAGGATCACGACTCCGCCCCGGGGCACGGCGTGGGGGTAGCGACGCCACACGACCGCCGCGCAGACCAGCAGCAGGGCCCCCTCGACGGCCAGCACCACTTCGGCGCCGTGGGCGCGGTCCCAGGTGCTCCAGGGGCCGTGCAGCTTCCACTGGCTCAGGGGCAGCAGGTGGCGGTGGGCCCGGTCGGCGTGGGTCGCCAGATCGACGAGGCTGTGCAGCACCGCGCCCCCGGCGAAGGCGGCTGCGGGGGCCCAACTGCGCCACAGCGCGACGGCGAGCAGGACCCCCGCGAGCACCAGCGAATGCGACAGGTCGGCGGCCAGCTCCCAGGCCTGATCGCTGTACTTCGCCTCCCAGATCGCGGTCCCGGTGTGCCCGCCGAGGAGGCAGTACCAGCCGTAGAAGAGCGCCGCGGGCACGTCCGGCGCGATCCCGCCCGCAAACGCAGCCCATCCGACCGTCGCGTCGGCGCGGCGATCCAACAGGGCGGTGGCGAGCAGTCCGTGCAGGGGTGTGTTCACGGCCGCGTTGTAGCGGAAGCGGCGGGACGGGGCTGAGGGCGCGGAGCTCCGGGCGGGCGTCGCTCATAAGGTCGCCGGGCCGTCGGGTGTAGGGTCCTGCCATGGCCCGAACTCCGACCCCGCTGCTTCTTGTCCTCTCCCTCGCCGCGGCAGGGTGCGGGCCGTCGGAGCCCACCGTGTCGGACACGTTCGACGTGCGGGCGAGCGTCGAGCAGCTGCACATCTGGAACGGCCCCCTGGAGGTGGACTACGAGGTGCTGGACGGCACGGGCGAGGTCGTCGCGGAGGGGCGCTCGGACTACCAGGGGAGCCTGGTGTTCCGCGAGTTGACCCCTGGGAGCGACTACACGCTCCGGCTGGCCGACGATCCCGAGGATCTGACCGACATGCTCGAGGTCATGTCCATCGAGGGGAGCCTGCCCGACGCCTCCTTCTACGAGGACCAGACGCTGCAGGTGGGCAACGGCTACCTGACGACGCGTGACGGCACGCAGCTGTCGTACTTCCTGTCGCTGCCCGGTCCGATCGAGGACGGCCCCTACCCGACGCTGGTGAACTACTCGGGCTACAGCCCCGGCCGCCCCGGCCGGGAGATCGGGGGCGCCGCTGCGGACTTCTGCGGCATCTACCCGATCCTCTGCGACGCTCCCGACTTCGCGTCCGGGCTCATCGGGGGGCTCATGGGCTACGCCGTGATCGGAGTGAACCTGCGCGGCACCGGCTGCTCGGGCGGCGCCTACGACTACTTCGAGCCGCTGCAGCTGCTGGACGGGTACGACGTCATCGAGGTCGTCTCGCGGCAGGACTGGGTGCTCCACAACCAGGTCGGCATGGTCGGGCTGTCCTACCCCGGCATCACCCAGCTGTTCGTCGCCCGGACCCGGCCCCCGGGGCTCGCCGCCATCGCGCCGTTCTCGGTCATCGCGGACACCGGCTCGTCGACCTTGGTGCCCGGCGGGATCTACAACAACGGCTTCGCGCTGCAGTGGATCGAGCACGTGCTGAACAAGGCCGAGCCCTACGGCCACGGCTGGATCCAGGACGTCGTCGACGCGGGCGATACGGTCTGCGAAGAACACCAACTGCTGCACAGCCAGAAGCTCGACGCCATCGCCAAGGCGCTGGACAACCCGTACTACACGGACGAGGTCGCGCGGCCGGTCGATCCCACCAGCTTCGTGCACGAGATCGAGGTGCCCGTGTTCCTCACGGGCCAGTGGCAGGACGAGCAGACCGGGCCCCACTTCCCAGCGCTCTTCGACAAGTTCACCTCGTCCCCCGTCACGCGCTTCACGGCGGCCAACGGCGTGCACCCCGACGGCTTCGCGCCCCAGGTGCTCACCGAGTGGAGCACCTTCCTGGATCTGTACGTCGCCCGCCGCGTCCCCCGCATCGGAGCGGCGTTCGACCTGCTCGCCCCCATCTTCATCGAGGAGGTGTTCGGCGACGACCTGTCCCTGCCGCCCGGCCGCTACGAGGACTACGGGACCTGGGAGGAGGCCGCCGCCGCGTACGAAGCCGAGGGCGACGTGAGGATCATCTTCGAGTCCGGGGCCGCCGAAGGGATCGTGCCGGGCGCGCCCGAGGGGGCCTTCGAGGCGACCTTCGACCGGTGGCCGCTGCCGAGCACCGTGGCGACCCGGTGGTACCTCCAGCCCGAGGGCGGTCTGGCGTCGGCTCTCCCCCCCGCCGCGGGCGGCTCGTCGGCGTTCGAACACGACCCCGAGGCGGGTGAGCGGGGCACCCTCGCCAGCGGCTCCGTCAACCCCCCGCAGCCCGATTGGGCCTATGCCCAGCCGCTGCCGGGATCCGCGCTGAGCTTCCTCACGGAGCCCCTGGCCGAGGACCTGGTGCTGGTGGGGCACGGCAGCGTCGATCTCTGGCTTCAGTCCACGGCGGCCGACGCAGACCTCGAGGTGACCATCACCGAGGTCCGACCGGACGGGATGGAGTCGATCATCCAGAGCGGCTGGCTGCGGGCAAGCCACCGCGCCCTGCGGGACGACGCCACCGAGCTGCGGCCGGTCAAGTCCCACTACGAAGCCGACATCGCCCCCCTGGAACCGAACCTCTGGACCGAAGTCCGGGTCGAGGTGATGCCCCACGGCCACGTCCTCCGGGCCGGTTCGCGGCTGCGCCTGGTGGTGGACACCCCGGGAGACAGCATGGCCCGCTGGCGGTTCCTCTTGAGCGACTTCGACACGCCGCCGACCTACACCCTCGGGCACGACGCCGAGCACCCCTCCAGCATCGCGCTGTCCGTCATCCCCGACGTCGAGGTGCCCACCGAGCGCCCGCCGTGCCATGCCCTGCGGGGGCAGCCCTGCCGGGAGTACGTGCCGCTGGACGAAGTCCGCTGAATGGCGGGCGCGGGGTCGCTTCCTGACGGTTGCGGCTCTCGCGGGGCTGACTCGGTGCATCCTTGCCGCCCGAAGCGAAGGAGCCCCTGATGGCGCAGCCCACGAGGCTCTCAGACGCCGCCCTGTTCACCGACGACGCCGCGTTCGATCTCGAGCGGAAGCGCGTCTTCCATCGCGCCTGGCTGGCGGCCTGCGCCGAGCACGAGATTGCGCGGCCGGGCGACTACCGGACCTTCGAGGAGGTCGGCCCGTCGGTCCTGTTGGTGCGGGGCCACGACGGGGTCGTCCGGGCTTTCCGGAACTCCTGCCGCCATCGGGGAGCGTGCGTCGCCGAGGGATCCGGCCGGGCCAGGAGCCTGACCTGCCGGATCCACAACTGGACCTACGAGCTGGACGGGAGCCTCCGGCCACCCCCCGCTGTCGACGGCTTCGAGGACTTCGATCCGGCGGACAAGGGGCTGGTGCCGGTTCGCTGCGAGACGTGGATCGGGCTCGTCTGGATCTGCCTGGACGACGACGCCCCCGAACTGCGCGAGACCCTTCACGGCGTGGACGAGGAGCTGGAGCCCTACAACCTCGAGCAGATGCGCCCGCTCCACCAGCGGGTGGACACGCTCCAGAGCAACTGGAAGGCGATCCTCGACATCTCGCAGGAGACCTACCACGTGCCCGCGGTCCATCCCCGGAGCATCGGTCCCCACCTCTTCTCGCAGCCCCAAGTCGAGGGGTACGGCGATCACCACCGGATGGTCGCCGACGTCGCCCCCTACCGGTGGCGCAGCTGGCTCGACCGGCGGTGCGCCCGCGGCGGTCCCTACACCGATGAGCAGCTTCGCTGCCTGCACAAGTACGTGGTGTTCCCGAACCTGATGCTCAACGTGCTGCCGTACCACCTCACGATCTTCCAGACCTGGCCCATCGACGCTCACCGGTGCCGGTTCCACTACTCGTTCCATCTCCGCCGGGGCGTGCGGCCCCTGGAAGCGGTCCGGGGCGTCGGCACCTGGATGGCTTCCCGCCTCATCCTCCGGGAGGACCTGGCGGTCCTGGACCTGATCACCAAGGGAGCTGCCGCGTATCCCGAGGGGGACTTCGTGTTCCACGAGAACGAGGCGGCCCCCGCGTACTTCATGGGGACCCTCCGGCGCTGGCTCGACCGTTGAGCGCGCCCCCCGAGTCCCATGCCTGAAGCAGCACCGATGGAGATCAGCGAGTTCGCGCGCACCGTGCTGTGCAGCCCGCACCTCGAGGACAAGCTGGTGCAACCGGCTGGCTTCACCGACCTCCGGCCGGACCAGGTCGGTCGGATTCCGGATCGCCCCGCCCGGCCCAAGGGGCTCGGCTTCGCGCCGGCGGAGGACCGGACGCCCTTCCCGAACGCGCTGTCCCTGGCCGATGAGACCAAGCGGGCGGTCGCGCTGCACTTCTTCGCCAACCACGAGTTGCTCGCCCTCGAGCTGATGGCGCTGGCCCTGCTGCGCTTCCCCGACGCCGACCCCGGGTTCCGCCACGGGATCGCCCGGATCATGCTCGACGAACAGACGCACTTCCGGCTGTACCGCGACCGGTCGGCGGAGCTGGGGGTCGGGTTCGGCGAGCACGGCCTCAACTCGTTCTTCTGGGACGCCCTGTCGGGCATGAGCACGCCGGTCGAGTACGTCACGCAGCTGGCGATGACCTTCGAGCAGGCCAACCTCGACTACGCCGCGTTCTACCGGGACCTCTTCGAGGAGTTCGGGGACGGATCGTCGCGCGACGTGTTGGACACCGTGCACGAGGACGAGGTCCGGCACCTGGCGTTCGGGCTGCACTGGTTCGAGCGGTGGCGGGATCCCTCGCAGGACCTGTGGGAGGCGTGGACCGACGCGCTGCCGGCGCCGCTGGGGCCGGCCTGGGGACGCGGCATCGACCTGGTCGGGTTCAGCGCGGGGGCGCGCCGACGGGCCGGCCTGCCCGACCGCTTCATCCGCCAGGTTCGGACCTGCTCCCACAGCAAGGGGCGGCCGTCGTGCGTGCTGCTGTTCAACCCGGAGCCGGGCGAGCTGGGCGAAGACGTGGCCTCCGGCCCCGCCGCCGACGAGCTGCGCGCCGACCTCGCCCCCGCCTTCGGCGTGCTCGGGGGGCGTGAGGATCTCCTCGTCGGGCGGCCCCTGGGGCTGGAGCGCCTCGAGCAGCTCCAAGGGGCCGGCCTGCGGCTCCCGCAGATGGTCGACGCGGTCGATCTGCCCCAGGTGCTCGCGGGCCGCCGGCACCTGGACGGCGTGCGTCCGTGGCGGTGGGATGCGGACGCCCGGGCGCTGGATGAGGAGCTGCGTCCGCGGCTGCTCGGGCCGTCTCCGCCGGAGGCCGGCTTGCTCGGTGAACTCGGCGGCGCCGCGTTTGCCCGGGCGCTGGTGGCGGATCTGGGGGCGGCCGAGCCGGCCCCAGATCCGCCCCGGGAGCTGTCGGTCTCGCTTCAGGTGCACACCGAGCGGCCCGAGCGGAGCCCCGCGGTGGTCCGCCTCACCGACACCCCGCTCGGCGACGCGTTCGTCGTGGGGGCGCCGTGGGGGGGCTTGTCCAAGGGGCTGCGGCGATGGCTCAACGAGCCGGGGGCCGTCGGTCCCGCGCCCGCGGTGGGCATGCGCCGAGCCGCCGATCGGGCGCGCGCGCGGCTCGCCGAGGCCGGCTACGTGGGCCCTGCGTCCCTGGAGTTCCAGGTCTGCGGGGGGCCGGAGCAGGGCTGGACCTGGCAGCTGGTGCGGCTGGTGCCGCACCGAACGTGGGGGCAGGCCACCGCACGCCTGGGGCGGCTGCTCAGGCCGGGGCGGGCCGCGCTCTGGCTGCACGCCGACCTCGACGCCGTCCGGCGCGCGGGGCTGGATGGGTTCGAGGCGCTGGAGGCCGAACTGCGGGCCTCGATGCCGCTCCAGATCGTGCGCACGGGCGGCAGTCGGCGGCTCGATGGAGGGGCGCTGGCGACCACCGATCCGAGCTGCTGCCGCCGCCGCTTCACGGTGCTGCTGGTGGGCTCGGGGGTCGACGATCTGCTCGCGCGTCTGCCCCGCGGATAGCGCTACTCGCCCGCTCCCCACTTCGAGAGTTCGGCGAGCCCCGCCCCGACCCCGCCGGCCTGTCGCGCCATGTCGGCGAGCACGCGGCGCACGGTGTCGACGATCACCTGGGTGTTTCGGTCGACCTCGACGTTCACCTTGCTGCCGACCCCACGGATTCCGAAGGTCGTGCGCCGGAGCGTCTCGGGGATGAGGTGCACCGTCGCGGTCCCGGCCTCACGGTCCAGGGTCGCGACCGTGAGGCTGCAGCCGTCCAGCGCCACGAAGCCGCGCTCGAACACGTACGGCAGGCAGGCGGGGGGGAGCCGCAGCGTGACCACGCAGTTGTTCTCCGGTCGGAGGATCTCGACGATCTCGGCGGTGCCGTCGACGTGTCCCGAGACGGGGTGTCCGCCGACCTCGTCGCCCTGCTTGAGCGAGCGCTCCACGTTGACCTGGTCGCCCTGGTCGAGCGTGCCGAGGCTGGTCAGCGCGAGGGTCTGTCCCATGACGTCGAACGAGACCCGGGGGCCGTCGACCCCGGTGACCGTGAGGCACACGCCGTTGACCCCGACGCTGGCGCCCAGGTCGAGGCCCTCCAGCAGCTCGTCGGCCAGCTGCAGGGTCAAAGTGGTCAGCCCGGGCCTGCTCTCGAGCTTCACTACCGGGTAGGTGTCGTGAACGATTCCGCCGTACATCGTGCTCTCCGGCGCGGACGATATCGCGCCTGCGGAGGGGCCGCGCTGATCGGCTCGCTCAGCCCCCGCCAAGGGGTGTCTTCGGTGAGATCCAAAGCGTCGTCGTCGTCGTGGGCCTCCGGCTACGCGACGAGGCCGTCGTCCAGGAGGGGCCCGTGCACGGCCCACCCGAGGTCCCAGGGGCCCACATGACCGGGCTGAGGCAGCCGCGCGGCGGGGGCGCTCAGTTCGACGACCGCGGGAGGCGGCGGCGAGGCCGGGAGGAGCCGGCGATCGGGGCCGACGAACTCGACGGCTCCGTCTCCCCCGATGCGGACCTCGTAGCCGCCGTCGTGGACGAGCCGGTGGTGGAATCGGCACAGGAGCACCAGGTTGTTCAGCTTCGTCTCCCCGCCGTGGGCCCAGTGCACGACGTGGTGCGCATCGACGAACCGTGAGCAGGGGCAGCCGGGGAATCGGCAGCCCCGGTCGCGGATTCGGAGGGCGCGGGCGATCGCGCTGGGGATGGTGGCGCGCCGCGGGGGCGTCGCCTCACCGGGTGGGGTTGAAGCGTCGCCGCCGCTGGACGATGGCCGGGTCGGAGGGCCCCCTTCGCGGGCCCCGGAGAACTCTGCGAGTTCCCCACAACCCGTTGGAAAACCAAGGGTTTCCCACATCGACCACAGTGGGCGACGACGAGGATGATGGGGGGTGAGGAATTGGGGTCGACAGAGGTGGGGCCGGCGATCCGCTTGTCGGTCCGGCCGAGGCGCCTAGTCGAGATAGCCGCCGGCGAGCAGGACGATCCACTCGGCGGTGTTGGGGTCGAAGATGCCGACGCTGCGGGGGTACAGCAGCACGACCGCGTCGAACACGGAGCCGCCGTCCCAGAAGGCGGCGGGCAGGGCGGTGTCCCGAACCACGTCCAGGGCCGCTTCGACCTCGGGCGTGCCCAGGGTGCTGCCGCTGCGCAGGTCCCACCCGCGGGCGACGCTCACGCCCCCCGAGGCCGGGCAGCTGGAACCGAGCAGGGCGGCGGAGCGCCACGCGGTCGGGTAGACGACATCTCCGGTCCCGCCCCAGACGATGCGCGCGCCGAACGTGGTCAGCCCGGTCCGAGCGTCGACCGCGCTCGTACCACCGAAGTCACCGGGGGAGCTGTAGAAGACCCACTGATCCTCCGGCGCAGCGTCGAGCGCCGTCCCGTCCCCCCAGCCGGAGTCGGCGTTTGCGGCGGCACGCGCGTCGCTCTCCGACGGGGTGTCGTACGAACCGCACAGCAGGTCCCAGGACAGGAGCGCGAGCGTGTTGTAGTCGAGCCGGACCGCGGCCGTGCAGGCCCCGATCAACGCGTACATCTCCGACGAGATCGCCGAGATCTCGCCCTCGCAGGCGGCGGCGCTGTCGTCGTCGTCCCCGGCGCTGTCGTCGTCGTCGGTGGCGTCGTCATCATCCGTCGCGTCGTCGTCGTCGGTGGCGTCATCGTCGTCGGTGGCGTCGTCGTCGTCCGCCGCGTCGTCGTCATCGGCCGCGTCGTCGTCGTCCGTGACGCTGTCGTCGTCGTCGGTCGAGGGGCAGCCGGCCAGCAGGGCGGTGGCGGTGAGGAGGGCCAGGAAGAGTCGCAGTCGGTGCATCATGGGCACACGGTCCGCCACGAGGCCGACTCCCGCAAGGGCGAAGCGGGGGTCCCTCCCGATCGAAGTCGCGTGACGTCCCCGATCGCGGGGTGTGCGCCCCGCCGGCTCGCGGTACAGAGGGGCCCGAGGAGGTCCTCATGTCCCTGCCGCGACTCGCGCTCTTGATCCTCGCCGCCGCCCTGCTCGTCCCTGCCGCGGCGCAGGCGGGGATGAAGATCGAACTCGGCTTCGACCGGCCCGCCCCCGCCGATGAGCTGGTGGGCTCCGTGACGGTCACCTTCGAAGACGCCCGCGATCCGGACAAGGGCGGGGAGGACCCGTCGCTCATCGGCAACTACCGCTCCACGGTGGGAATCCCGTGGGGGCTCTACATCAAGCGCGGCTCGGTCAAGGAGGTCGTCTCCGCGCTGGTGGCGGACGCGCTGCGGGCCGCGGGCCTCAAGGCGAAGCCGGGAGCGGCCGGCGACGGCGCCCGCGTGCACGTCCGGCTGGACAACCTCTGGTGCGACGGCCATACCCGCTACGAGATGCGCCTCAACGCCACGCTGCAGTACTTCCCCCCGGGTGCCGACGAACCCACCTGGACCGGCGACGTGGTCGGCAAGGGAGGCGTCACGGCGGTGCTTGGCGTGCCCAAGGAGTTCTCGGAGGGCTACGCCCGGATGTTCCAGTTCGCGCTGGAGCGGCTGGCGGGGGACCTGAAGGACTCGGAGTTCCGGACCGCCGTCGGCCTGCCGTAGCCCTCGCTCATAGGTGAGATCTTAAGGCCCAGGGTCCGGATGGACGGGGCACCCGCCGCGTGAGAATCTCGATGTTACGAAGCATTGAGAAAGGCCACGACGGATGCCCCGCAGCACGATAG
>JAAESI010000220.1 GCA_024229515.1 Pseudomonadota bacterium
ATACCAGTGCTTGGTAGGTCATCACCTGCGAAACGAGGCATGTACTGCTCGTAAAGTGCTAGTGCAACTTGCTCGTCTTCACCATCGTGAGTCGCGTAGTGCATGCCCATTACACCTTGAGTATCCGTGAATTCGAATACCATAGAGGTCATTAGGTCACATTTAGCCAGTAGGCCTGCGCGCTTAGACTTCTCAACGTCAGCATCGATTTGCTCAGCGATGTAGCCAGCAAGTTCTGTGATGCGGTCTGTTTTGTCTTTGATAGTACCAAGCTGCTTCTGGAAGATAGCTTGGTCTAGCTCGGGAAGACGGTCGATCAGCGGACGCTTACGGTCTGTGTTGAAGAAGAACTCAGCATCAGCAAGACGTGGACGTACCACTTTCTCGTTACCTTCGATAACGTGACGAGGCTCTTTAGACTCGATGTTTGATACGAAGATAAAGTTAGGAAGTAGCTTCTTGTTTTCGTCGTAAACAGGGAAGTACTTTTGGTCACCTTTCATGGTGTAAACC
>JAAESI010000221.1 GCA_024229515.1 Pseudomonadota bacterium
ACAAGAAGCGCCTTTTGGAGCCGCTGGGGTACGTTCCTCCAGCGGAGTTCGAGAAGGCTTGGTACGAGCATCAAGCCGCCCAATCCTGGGTGGCCTGACTCAAGAAAACAGGCCGCCGGGGATTCCGGGGCAGTTCAGTTACCAGGGGGGTGTGCAAGGCGGTGTGGTCCCTGTGTGGTCCCTGGAGGGGTCAGCAGGGCGGTGGTGACGCAGGGGTTGGGGCGGTGCTGAGGGTCAAGGGGTCGTCCTCAAGAGACGAAAGCCGATGGTGTGGAACCGCTCCCGAGGTGGCCGGGCGGCGCGCGCGGCGGCCCGGCAGTCGCTGGCGTCATCACCCCAGCTACCGCCACGGACAACCCGGGAGAAGCCATTTCCAGCGCCCGTGGGGTCGGTCGAGAGGCCTTCCCAGGCTGAAGGAGGCATCGGCGGCTCGGCCAGTTCGCGTTCACGAAAAGCCATCTTGTCCCGCCTACACGCCTCTCTCCGGGTGCGCGCTCTTCCGTCGATTCAGCTCCCCGAGATCTCGAGACTGTAGTCCTGCACGTCGGTGCCGCCGCGGCCGTCGGCGGCCTGAATCGAGACCGGCCAAGAGCCGAGCTGGGCGCTCGTGACCCACCAGGAGAGCGCGCCCGTAGTGGGGCTCAGGGTCATCCCGACCGGTCCGGCGAGCAGCGTCCAAGTGAGCGTATCGCCGTCCGGATCGACCGCCGTGGGGGCATAGACGTACTCCACGGGCGGATCGCCGGCGAGGACCGTGCCGGAGATGGCGCCGCCGAACGGGCCGAACAGATCGGGGTCGTTCCTCGTGATCCAGGACGAGCCGTCGGGCGCGAACTTGAAGATGTCGGCGGGGGCCGTGCCTGTCCCGTTCTCGTAGTCGGCGGTGTAGATCGCACCCTCGTTGTCGACCCTCACCGGGACCGGCCAGGCGTCGTCCGGCGAGTCGAAGGAGTTGGTTCGCAGGCCGGTGGAGACGTCGTAGACGGCCATGTCTCCGGCCGCCACGATCAGGTCTCCGTTCCCGTTGAACTGGAGTCCTTCCAGGGGGCGTGGGTTTCCGCCGGAGATGGTGTCCACCCACGTGAACGTCGAGAACGTCGCGTCGGCCTCGGCGACGTGGATCGTGTCGTCGCTCTGCGAAGCTACGTACAAGCGGTTCCCGTCGTCGAACGTGATGCCGGTGAACTGACCGGCCCCGGCGGGCAGCATGATCGTCTGCTCGAACGCGTAGTCGACCGCCCGGTATTGGTTGAGCAGATCCGAGCCTCCGGTCGCGGTCGTCGTGTACAGGTTCCCGAGCCGATCGAAGAGCAGGTTCTCCGTCGCCTCGTCGGTGACCTTCGGGTAGGTCGCGTACTCCACTCCGTAGTCGCTGAACTCGACGAACGCGCTGTACGCGGCGACCACGAGGTTGCCTCGCTCGTTGAACGCGACGCCGTTGGGTCCGTAGGTGAAGAGGGTGTTGTTCACGTCGCTGAACAGCGCGTGGGTGAACGACTGGACGAACGCCAAGTCCGAAGTCTCGTACACCCGGACCTCGTCGGTGCGGGAGGACGACAGGAACATCTGGTCCGGCGTGAAGTTGCTCGGCAACGCCAGCGTCAGCTCGAAGGGAGTGGGCGGGTCCGAGGTGATCTCCGGGGGTCGGTTCGCCGGAGCGGAGTCGTCGTCGTCGCCCGCCGTCGAGTCGTCGTCGTCCTGCGCGAGCGCCGAGTCGTCGTCGTCCTCGTCGCCCTCGCCCGACCGGGTATCGGGGCAGCCCATGGAGCCCAACAGTACGGTGATTCCCGCCACGATCTTCCAGATCCGCATCTTGCTCCGTCTCTTTCGATTCCACTAGACCACAAGATCCCCATCAGTCCCCCTCGTTCGACCCGGACTCAGGCGTTTGGGGCGTCCACCGCGGCGGGTCCCAGGGGGGGCTCTACGCCTAGCAGGCTGCGGAAATAGCCCCCGTCGCGGCGGCGTGCGCCGTCACTCCCCCGATGTCGCCCGAATCGGCGACTCGCGGAGTCGACATTCCAAAGAGCGAGCTACCCGTCAGACAGTGACGGGGCCTGGGAGTCGAGA
>JAAESI010000222.1 GCA_024229515.1 Pseudomonadota bacterium
AACGAAGCCCTCACGGCTTGCAACATCCTGAACCGGATGTCTGAGCTCGGGATGCCGAGGTCAGAGCGGATCGCGACGGCTTGAAAACCGGGGGCCAGGGCGGCTCTTCATGTGCCGATTCGATCCTTGCACCAACGCCCCTCAGGACGGCAATCTCGGTCTTGGCCCAGGTCGGCACGGGACGCAGCCTACCCGCCGCAGCCGCGGGTTTGCTCTGGGGCCGCCGACGAGGCCTGCTCGGCGGGGGCGCCGCCTTCAGGGTCGCCGCCAGGCATGAGCCGATCGATGGTCAGGGGTACGGGCTCGCCCTCGGCCGGCGGCTCAAACGCCGCCTTGGCGGGCCCCACGTGGTCTCCGGGGCCCAGCGCACCGTCACCGTTGACGTCGACCACCGCGAACAGCCAGAGCGCGGCCCCGTCGGGGATCTCGATCTCCAGCTTCAGCGGCCACGTCAGCGCCTGGGGAGCCTGCTTCCACTCGAATCGAGGCCGCTCGCCGCGCGTCGGGAAGCCGATCGGGTTGACCCCTTCGGGGCGGAAGCCGAGCAGGATGAACCCCGCCTCGCCCACGGCGGCCACCTCCTCGGTGACCGCCGTGACCTCGAAGCTGTACGTCGTCCCCAGCTGGACCGGGGCCGGGGTGACGGCGGGGGCCGGCGCACCCAGCGAGACGTGGATGCGATCGATGCGAAGCGTGATCGGCTCTTCGCCGGAGGGGACCTCCGCTGCTGGAAGCGGCCCCACCGCCTTGCCGATCCGATCCCCGGTGTCGAGGCGGCCGCTGAGGTTCACGTCGAGCCAGGGAACCACCATGGTGCTGCCATCGGCAGGGACCTCGACGGTGCTCGGCTCCGGCCAGACGCGATCGGTACCCGGGGCCGTCCACCGCCACGTTGGGATCGCGCCTTCCTGGGGGAGGCCCACGTCGTCCACCTGGACGGCGAGGTAGCCGTCCAGGAAGAGGGGCGCGGACGCCACGTTGCGCGTCTCGGCGTTGCCGTCGAACAGGAGCGCACGCTCCGTCTTGGGCAGGTTCGGGTTCTCGGGGATGACGACCTCGGTCTGCGCGGGCCCGCCCCCGCCGGCGCCGGACTCGCCCCAGTCGAGGGTGTCGTAGCCCGAGGGCTCGCCCCGGGGAATCGGGTTGGCGCCCTGCCCGCCGCCGTCGGGACCGGGTCCCCCACCGGGACCGCCGGGGCCTCCGCGCGGTCCGCCGGGCCCGCCTCCCGGGCCGCCGGGGCCGCCGCCGGGTCCGCCTCCCGGTCCGCCGGAACCGCCGGGACCGTCGGGCCCGCCTGGTCCTCCGGGACCCTGCAGCTGGGGTTCTTCGCGTCCGCCGCAGCCACGCTTGCCCCGCTCGGAACCTGTCTGCTGGGGAGGCTCGTACCCACTGCTCTCGCCGTAGCCCGGCGTGGCGGCCTCCGGCGTCGGCGATGCCTCCTCGGTCCCCTGCCCGATGCCCAGGCTCGGGAGGACGAGGAATCCGGCGCCCAGGAGGGCAGGCAGCACGCGACGCATCGCGGGATTCTAAAGGGAATCGGGGTCGGTGGCCGATGGCGTCAGCTCGGTGGGGCCGGTGTTCGCCTCTCGGACCTGCGGGACAGGCTCCACGTGGGGCGTGTGCCGGGCGCGGGATCGCGACCGAGCAGGCAGGTAGGATGCGGCGGTGACGACGAGACCCACGATGACGCAGAGATGGTTCGTCCTGGCGCTGGCGCTGCTCGCGTTCGGCTGCGGCGGTCCCGACAACCCCCTGGAGGAGGCCGCGGCCGCGGAGCCCACCGCCGAGGAGGACGTCGAGATCCGCGACGGGGTCGAGGGCGAGCGCCCGGTCGATGGGCCCGGCGAGCGGCAACGCGACGAACCTCCCGAGGGCGAGGAGGGCGGACCGCCCCCCGGCGAAGAGGACAAGGGCGACGAGCCCAAGGGGCCTCAGTTCGGCGAACCCGGCGGGCCTCCGTTCGAGGGCGCCCCCAAGGGCGAACCCAAGCTCCCCGGCCTCGCCGAGGGCGAGGACCCCACGGGCACGCTCCTGGGCAAGGTCGTCGATGGCGATGGCAAGGACGTCGCGGGCGCGAAGGTGGAGCTCGTCGGCTCCGACGCCAGCGACGATTCGGACGAGACCGGCCTGTTCCGCCTCCCCGCTCCGGCGGTCGGCCTGCCCACGCTGCGGGTGACGGCGACGGGCTACCAGCCCTCCCTGTCGGTGGGCGCGGGCCCCGAGGGCGAGGCCCGGGAAGTTCGAGTCGAGGTGGAGTCGAAGGCGTCCGCGAAGGCGGCGTTCTCGGAGTCGTTCGGCACGGGCATGAAGGCCGCGCACGGCACGGTCTACGTACACCTCGATGCGGGCCCGAAGCCCGTCGCGGGGCTGTCGGTCTCCCTCAGCGCCCCGGGTGCGGAGGCGTGGGTCTACGACGCCAAGGATGCGCTGACGAAGGCCGACGCGATCCGGTCGGACGCCTCCGCCAACGAGGTGGTCTTTCCCAACGTCGCCATCGGGAGTCACACGCTGACGGTGCGCGCGCCTTCGGGCTGGAGCTGCAGCGGCCCCACGACGGTGCCCGTCGAGGAGCGCACCTACACCGCCGTGCACTGGCGCTGCGGCCCCGACGAGTAGCCCGGACGCAGGTGTCCGGGATCGTCCGGCGGAGTTGTCCGGCACCCGGACAATCCCGGACGGTCTGCTCTACCCCCATTCGATGAATGAACTGCCCCGGAATCCCCGGCCGGATCTCGTGATGGTCATGATGCTCCTGATTGGAGCAGGCGGCTGCAGGTCGGTCAGCCCAGCCCCTGCCGAGTCCAGCCCGAGCTGCCCCCCCGGGATGCTCCTCATCCAGGGCGGCAGCTTCGAATTGGGCGAGGGCGACGACCCCGAGCACCAGCCAAATCAGTCCAACGCCGTGATCCGCCGGTCCCAGGTCGAGACGGCCGCGTTCTGCGTTGACGTCTATCCCTTCCCCGGGCGACACGGGGCGTCGTGGCCCTCGGACGGGTTGAGCTACCCCCAGGCCGCTGAGCTGGACCAGACCCTCGACAACCACGGGCGCCGCCTCTGCACCGTGGGCGAACTCCTGCTGGCCGCGGCCGGACCCGAGAATTGGCGGTATCCCTACGACAGGGAATCGCCCGCAGACGGAGCCTGCGACCCGAGCGACATCGCCCCCGCGCCGATGGGCACGTTCCCCTCTTGCACGAGTCCGACCGGAGCTCGGGACTTCCTGGTGAGAAGCGCCTGGGGGGCGACTCACTCCGACCATGCGAGGGCATCTGGGCAGCTATGGCGCGCCCAATCGTCCTCCGCACGTCGGCGGCGGCCTGCCCGATGAGCTTGAGTACGCGGTCTACGGCGGAGTTGGGCGAACCGACAGCTTCTACGCGAGCACCAACTTCGGCATTCACGGGCACAACGTCGACGAGGGGCAGACGCTCGACGACAGCACACGCGTCTGCCGGGATCCTGCGTCGATCGTGGCTTCCCAGGAGCAGGGGTATGAGGCTTGGATCGACGGCTTCATCGCGGGAGGGACCTATTCTTCGCTGCTGGGGGCCGACTGACGCCGACGCCGGCTCAACATCGGCACGAGCACCAGTAGGAGGGAGACTGGCTGGGCCTCGTCGCACGACCAGGAGAAGCCGCAACCGCCGACGCCGCAGCCCTCGCCCCAGTCCTCGCCCACCGAGTCATCGTCGCCGCCGACCTCGCCAGTCTCATCATCATCGACGTCGTCGTCATCGATCACATCGTCGTCATCATCACCGTCTGAGTCGTCGTCGTCACCGTGGCCCGAGTCGTCGTCATCGGTCACGGCCGAGTCGTCGTCATCGGTCACGGCCGAGTCGTCGTCATCCGTCACAGCCGAGTCGTCGTCATCCGCTGAGGAATCGTCGTCATCCACCGCGCCGGAGTCGTCGTCATCGCCACCGAAACCGTCGTCATCGCCGCTGTCGTCGTCGTCGTCGCCCCCTGGCGGCGGCGGGACGGTGCCTGGCGGGCACAGGTAGCAGGTCCCGGGTTCCGCCTCGCAATAGGGCGAAGCCAGCCCATCGAAGGAAGGCACGTTTGGGAAGGTGGTTGCATCAAAGTTGTCGCAGTCCACGGCGTCGGGGAACCAGTCCAGGTCTCCGAACGGACCCAGCCCAATGAACTCGATCGTTCCTCGTGCGGTGACCGGATCCCAGCCCGAGGAGCCGACGGTGTCGGCCTCCCAACTCGTCAGGCCGATGTCGAAGAAGTCCGTGTCCCAACCTCAGGGAGCCAACGCCTCAACGAAGGTCTGCGTCGGAATCCAGGCGTCCGCCTCGTCCAGGCTGCATTCGAGGGGGTCGTTCGCCGACGCCATCGACGCACACGTCGTGAACGTCGTCGTCGGTGCCACCAACGCGTATCGGTCGCAGGCCGACAACGCACGCACCGCAGTCGGATCCTCGAAGTCCAGCGTTGGGATCTCCAGTTGCGGCCCGACGAGATCGGCCACCGCTCCGGGGCTGCCGCCCACCCAGTTCGTCCCAGCAGGGCCGGCATTGAACGTAACGATGACGCTATCGGGGGCACCCCCGATCTCGAACTGCGGAAGCGACGTGATCGGCCCCGTCGCCAGCAGGTTTCGGGCCGCGACGAGCATCGACTCCGCGAGAACCGACCCCTCAACCACGAACAGCTGCTCCGCTGAGTTGTCGGCCACCGTGTTGTGCATGAACTGATGAACCAGCCCGATCGCGCCCCCATCGGCCACGATCACCGGCTCTCCTCCCGTCTCGTTCGCAACGAAGAAGTTCCGAAGGATCACCGTCTCCGCGAGGCTCGGCAGGGCGTCGGCTGTTACCGCCACCAGCGGCCCTACTCCCGGAGCGAGCGACTCCCCGGCTCCTGCGAGCAGGTGGTACGGAGTCGTCGCGAAGTCGCCGGTACACCGAATGCTGAACGCCGGCCACGCATCCCCAGGCTCGACAGGAACCATCGTGTAGCCGCTCAGCGATGCCACCTGCCGGTTTCGGCTGAAAACAGAGTTCAGGACACCGAACCCATCCCAGCTGACCGACACCCCATCCCACGTGTACGCAAGGGGTGCGTACTGGACACTGAGCACCGGGATCCCCCCCGACACTGCGTTTCCTACGAGCGCGCTCCCGAGCACATAGTTCGTCCCCAGGATCAATGCGCTCGCGCCGGCATCGCCATCGGCGACGTTCCCGAACACGACGCTATCGCGCAGCTCGATGATCCCGGGGGCCTCGGCCCAGATCACCGCTTCGCCCCCCGTAGCCCCGTCGACCAGGTTGCCGCTGATCTCAGAGTCAAGCAGACCTGTCGGGCCCGTCACGTGGACCGCTGGGCCAGCAGTGTTCGCTACTCGGGACCCCTGGAGCGTGAGCAACACCGGCAGGCCGTTCAGTCCGCTGGCGACGCCGTATCCAGACGCCCCGTCGACCGTGCTGTCGGCGACGGCCGCTGGGCCCCCGCCCGACAAGCCAATTCCGGGACGATCCCTTGTCGAACAAGGACCGGTTGGGCTCAGGTCCACCTCGGCACCGAGCAAGGTCAAGAAGGGCCCGTCCGTGAGCCCCTCAATCACGGGCTGATCGACCGCAGAGCCCGGGTCGGGGCACAGCGGACGCTCATTGAATCGAACCGTGAGCGAGGACCCCAACTGCCCCCCCGTGTTGTCGAAGACCGTCGACTCGATGTGCGGGGTCCCCAGGGGTGCCCCCGAATCCAGAAGGCAGACCTCCGTCTCCGATCCGGACCCTGTGGCTTGAGCCGCCGCCAGCGCTTCGGCCAACGTCTCGTAAACAACCGGACACACCGAGAGGTCGCAGGTCGAGAGTGGGCCCACGGGCTCCGGTGACACGCAATACAGGGTGCATGGCGGGTTGCAGACGGCGTTCGCCGGCGTTGCCGCTGCAAGCGTTGCGGCCAGCACTGTCGTCAGCGTCAGAGTCAGTCTCATCGGTCACCCCTCAGCCGATCCGCAACGTTCGGTACGATACCGCGTGCTGGATCGGCCGAAACGAACCTTGTCGACTCCACGCAAGGTCCTCTTCGCGGCCCTCGCGACCGTGGGCCTGCTGGGAGCCGCTGAGGTCGGTCTGCGCGTCGCTGGCACCGTCTACATGGAGCGCTACCGCGGAAGCGTCGAGCGTGGGCTTCCCCAGGACGGTGGTGATGAGGTTTGGGCCTTCGGAGACTCGTTCACCTTCGGAATCGGTGCCGATGATCCTGCGACCGAGTCGTACCCCGCAGTCGCCGTCGAGGGTGCCTCGCGGCGACTGGGCCGCCCGCTGGGGCTGAAGAACCGCGCGCGCCCGGGGCTGAACTCCACTGAGATCGTCGACGAGTTCCGCGACTCCTTGATCCTCGCGGGGCCGCGCCGGCCGGCCGCGGTCGTCTTGCTCGCCGGAGTCAACAACGAACGCTGGCTCGGCCAGTCCGGGCAGTTCTGCCTCGCAGTCGACACCCGAACCACGGTTCAGCGGTCCCTCGCCGACCACAGCCGCTTCTACAACGTGATCCGCTGGGTGGTCTTGCAGCGGCGACCGCCTCGGGAAGCCGACGCGGCTTGCATCGAGATCGGCGGGGGCTTCGACCGTCTCGAGGCGGAGCGCCCGGATCAGGCGCTGGCCGCCTTCCGGCGTGCGCTGGAGCTCGATCCCGACAACGGCTGGGGTCACCTGGGGGTCGGCCTGGCCCACGCCCGCACCGGGGATCACATCGCGGCCATTCCGGCCTACCGGAGGGCGGTCGAGGCCGACCTGCCAAGCCCCTCCCTGCCGCTCGTCCTGGCTTGGTCCTTGAGGGCCGTGGGGGACGCGAATGGAGCGGCCGTTCTCGCCGGACAGGCGGTCGAAATCGAGTACCTTCGGGACAGTGCCGAGGTCCTCCTGGGGTGGCTCGCTTTCGATGCCGGTGACCCAGCCGCGGCCCTTGAGCACTTCCAGGTCGGCGGCCACCTCGCGCGGACCGAAGACGGTCCGCCGGGGGGTGCCGGGAGTACCCCCTACGCGCTCGATGGCCTGGGGTGGTTGGCTCTCCAGAGGGGCGATCTCACAGGAGCAGCGACGCACTTCCGGGAGTGCCGCGTGAGGGGCGATCTGGCAGGGGTCACGCCTCACCGGCTCGGCTGGTGCCACCTCGGCGAGGCGGTCAGCGTCTTGCTGGAGGGACGCTCCGAGGGTGTCGCTGAACTCGCGCGCGTCGCGACCGCAGACCCTTCGACCCGCGAAGCGGGCGCCGCGCTCTCGGCCTGGGCCGTAGCGCTCGACGAGGGCTGTGCTGCGGCGCTGCCGGCCTGGAACAGCACCCCCACCACACCGTGGGCAGTTGCAGGGCTGCGGGCCTGCGAGTTCGCCGACCCTCCGGCCCCGGCGGGTGCCTTGAGCCACCTCCGATCATCGCCGTCGGCGAACGTCACCGCCTGGGTCGATCCAGGCGACACTCGCCTGCTCCACGCCGATCTGCTCAGGGCGGGACGGCTGGCCCGCGATGCCGGAGTCCCCCTGTACTTCATGACGTACCCGAATCCCGATGGGCAGCCCGAGCTCGCGTCCGCAACCCACTTCGCCGGAGACGAGGCGTTCGTGCCCGTCATCGACATCCGCGACCGGATGCGCACCGAACTGGCCGAGGGTGCCGCCTGGTCGGATCTCTTCGTTCCGGATGGCCACCCGACGTCGCGTGGCTACCGCCTCATGGGGGAAGCGCTCGGGGCGGTGATGAGCGGGACAGAATATGAGCCCTGACTCGGCGGGTGCGCGTGCGATTGCGCCTGAGGCCGTCGCCACGGGTCGGACCCGGCGCGTTGGCGCTTGACACCGCATCGCCGCGACCTGCCCCCGGGGCCCAAATGTCAAGAGCTTGCAAACAAATGAGACTGCAACCGGACTTCTTACGCCTGGAGGGCAGAGCCCCTCCTCGGGGCGGAAAGGCCAGTCCGCATGCGTCTCCTCGTCTGCTCGATTCTCTCGATTCTCCTCGTCACTCCCTGTTTCGCCTCGGATCCGGGGCAGTAGCCACACCCATCGTTCGACGGTGAGCTGGTCCTCCGCGGCCCGATGGGCTCAGGCTTCGGGGCCTGGTTCGAGCTGGTCGATGACCTCGATCACGATGGCTACGACGACCTTGTGGTCGGGTCGTCGGCTCCCTGGGAGTCGGCCATCGAGCTGTTCCTGTCCTCCGATCTCATGAGCGTCGAAGGATTCCAGATGGCCTCGGAGCTGACGGACGGACGGCTCCGCTTCGGCGTTGGTGCAAGGATCGAATCGACACATGAAGAGCCGCCCTGGCCCCCGGTTTTCAAGCCGTCGCGATCCGCTCTGACCTCGGCATCCCGAGTTCAGACATCCGGTTCAGGATGTTGCAAGCCGTGAGGGCTTCGTTTCTCTGGGCCATCTCACCGCGGGCCCG
>JAAESI010000223.1 GCA_024229515.1 Pseudomonadota bacterium
ACCTCGTGCATGGCGTAGCGAGGCGCGTGGTAGTCGAGGTCGACAGGCCTGGCTCTCTTCAGGTCTTCGGGCTCGTCCTGGTGCGTCACCCGCGCGCCGTTGCTGAGGGCGGCCCAGTCCTCAACGAAGGCCTGCAGCGTCTCCAAGACGTCTTCGTCCGAGGACCCGCCCGTGGGCGACCAGCCGCCGCGGTAGGCGACGATCGCTGCCACCACCCCGCTCAGGTCACACTCCTCATCGACGATCGAGAGCTTGTCGACCGACTTCCTGTTGCCGTAGTCGTGGGCGAAGCTCGAGTTCGTGACCACCCGCACCTCGGGAAAGCGTCGAGAGAGCGAGCCCACCATCGCGCCCGGGGCAGGCATTCGTGGCTCGATGTACTCGGCGGGCGGATTCGACATGGGACGCTCCTCGGAGGCGGGGGGCTGCGCAGGGGAAGTCACGGTTCCAGTTCGAGAAGCAACCTCCTTCAATCGGACATCGGAGGCGCCGTAGCTGATCCGGCTCAGCCGGCCAGCTTCGCCTTCCTTCCTCGGCTCGTACACGCTGTAGGTGAGCCCGTGCTCGTCGCGATGGTCCCTCCAGGCCGCGTCGGCGGCGCCCACGGCGCGCGTCTCGAACAAGGCACCAAAGAGCGATGCGTCCATCATCACGTCGTCGTCTGGGACAACCTCCAGCGTGCCGACCGCATCCCACACGCTCTTGTCGTACTGGTCTTGTGAGGAGACGTCGCTCTTGACGAGGTAGACGTAGAGGGACCAACCGGGCTCCAGGTCGTAGATGAGGAGTGGCTGTTTGGCCTTGTCGTCGCCGGGGTAGTCGGTGGTGATGTCGCCGATGTCGCTGGCCTCACGGGGCTCTCCGAGCAGCGCTCGCACGTCGGTGAGCTTCGAGACCGTGGGCTGGAGCGTCGCCCAGGTCGCGTCCGCGTGGAGCTGGAACCCGGGCAGCTCATTGGGGTATCGATCCGAGGTCAACCCGCCCTTCAATGGCCGGGGGGCGGCCTGCGGGACAAGCTCCCGAGGTCCGGTGTCTGCGCTTCCGCTCGCCCCCAACGTGAGCTCCGGCGCCTCCCGAGCGACGAACTCCTGGTCGGCCACGGCCGGCGGTGGCGGCTTGCTGCAACCCACCGAAAGGGCAGCGCCGACCAGAACGAACAGCGGGAGCGTGGCCTTCATCAGTGCTCTCTCCGGAGGATCAGGGGCCGGGGATCAGAACTCATCACCCGGATGCCAGGACAGGAAATGGATGGCACGCCAGGCTCCCTCCGCCTCGGGCTGCGTGAACCAGACCGTCAGGTTCTCCTCAGCGGACAGCGACCATGTTGCCTCACGGATGTCCGGCGGATCCTCCGCTCTCCGGGCAGCGTCGAAGAAGTTGTTCAACTCGATCCTGAACTCCGGGACCGCCATGCCAAGTTCGAAGCGGTCTTCCTGGATGGGTTTGCCCAGTGCCTGCTGCGCATCCTCGAAGGACTTGCCGATCA
>JAAESI010000224.1 GCA_024229515.1 Pseudomonadota bacterium
CTGTTTTTGTTGGATTTCTCTTGGGGTTGGGGTGGGCGGTCGGCCGGGGGTGGCGCGCCGCGGGGGCGTCGCCTCACCGGGTGGGGTTGAGGCGTCGCCGCCGCTGGACGATGGCCGGGCTGGGGGGCCCCCGCGGGGGGCCTTGGAGAACTCTTCGAGTTCCCCACAACCCGTTGGAAAATCGAAGGTTTTCCACATCGACCACAGTGGACGACGACGAGGATGACGGGGGAGTCGGGGAGCCGCCCGCTTCCTCTACATCACCTGGCTCTACAAGCGGGCGCTCGGGGGGTCGCAGCTCCGCAGGTGGTTACTGACCCGGGAAGTAGAAGAAGCCGCTGGGGCCGATGGTCTCGAAGCGAACCGTCGTGTCCCCCTCGGGGGCCGCGGCGTGGTAGCGGTCGAAGGTGTGGCTCCCGCACTCGCCATGGCTCCAGTCCCCCGCTTCGAGGAGGGTGAGGAACGAGTCGGGGATTACGAGCTCGCCGGTGTCCGGCCCCTCGCACTCGATCTCGGCCGCGCTCAGGCCGCCGTGGCTGCCGACGCAGTCCGTCATGTGCAGTCGCACGCGGGCGTCGAGGACCGGGTTGCTCCAGCGCAGCACCCCGTCCGCGTCCCCCCGGTTGGCGAGCGCCTGCTCCCAGCTCCCGGTGGCGTCCGCCGGCTCGATGATCGAGGCCTGGAGGGCGAGCCCGTCCCCGGTCAGGGTGACCTCCCCCGCGGTCGAAGCGCTTCCGGTGGCGTAGTACCCCAGGAGCGAGTCGGGTGAGACCGTCTGCTCCCCGTCAGGCCAACTCCACTCCATGTCGCCCCGGTCGACCCGATCGGGCCACGCGAGGCACTCGCCAGACACGCACAGCTCACCGGGGGAGCAGTCGGGGGTGCAGCTGCTCGGGCTGTGCTCCATGAGGCGGCAGTTCCCGATGCGCTCCGTCTCCACGTGGGCTCGCAGCGCGGGACCGTCCGCGAACGCCCCCTGGAGGGAGGTCTCACCGAAGGAGAGCCAGGTGCGCACCTGGATGCGCGCGTGAGGCTCTGAGAAGTCAGGATCGCTCCCGATCGCCGCCGAGTAGGGGCCCGATCCACCAGGCTGGGGCACCGGATCGGGCGGGCACCCCAGGAGGACCGAGGCGAGGACAAGGAGCGCGGCGCTTCGCATGCCCCCCCTTCCCTCACGTTCCGTGCCAGCTGGGTCAGGCCGAAGACGCCCGGTGTCCCCGATCAGGAGATGACGCCGGCCCGGCCGTCTTCGGACGCGACCAGGTCCAGGGCGGCCTGCACCGCCACGCGGACCGCCCGCGCCTCGGTCTCCTGAGCCAGGTCGGAGGGGGCCCAGGCGTGCTGGTCCCCGATCACCGCCAGGATGGTGCCCGCCTTGATCACGTCGGCGGCGCCGCGGCCGACGGACAGGGGCGAGACGTCGGGGCCGCGCGAGGTGGACAGCAGGAACAGGTGCGAGGACTCCATCTCCGAGGCCAGCACCCCGATGCGCTGGAGCAGCTCCATGTAGCGCCGGTTCTCGTCGGCGCGGGGCCCCATGGGAAACTCCCGGCCGTACAGGGAGTCCTTGGTGTGCACCAGGCCGAGGTAGGTGTGGTCCAGCTCGCCCAGCTTCTGCGACGCCGACGCGAGGGCGACGATCCAGTCGCTGTGGGCGACGGCCGGGACCTCCGCCGGCACGTACGCGTCGGACGCGCCTTCGTCCCGCACCGCGGCGGTGGCCACGACGAGGTCGCCGACGGAGACCTGAGGCTGGAGGGTGCCGGCCGAGCCGACGCGGAGGAAGCGGCGGCCGCCCAGCTCGATCAGCTCGGTGAGCACGATCCCGAGGGAGGCGCACCCCATGCCGGTGGGCACCGCCGCCACGTCGACGGTTTGGCCGTTGGACCGCAGCCGGCCCAGGTGGACGTCCAGGCGCCGCGGGTTGGTGTGGACCTCGAGGCCGTCGAAGTGCTCGGCGATCTGCTGGGTGCGGGCGAGGGAGCCCGGCACGAAGATCACGCGCCCCCGGCCGCCGTTGCCCTCGAGGTGCTCCGGGCGAATACCCAGATGGTGGGCGTCGAACGGTTCCATTCAGCCCTCCAGTCCGCCGACGTCCCGCAGGGTGGCGAGCCGGCGGGCGCAGAGATCCGCCAGCTCGGCGCTCCCGGCGGGCTGGGCCCAGAAGTCGAGGAGCTGGTGGTACAGCCTGCGGAGTTCGTCCTCTCCCACGCCCCGCCAGGACTCCTGGCGCAGGGCGAAGAACTGCTCTTCAGTCCCCCGGAGACGCTCGGGCCAACGCTCGTCCAGCGCCTCCCGCAGCGTCCAACCCTCCCGGGCGAAGCCGGCGGTGGTCTCCCAGTACTCGATGACGTCCTCGCAGTAGTGGGGGATGTCGAAGGCGCGGGAGCCGGCGTCGTAGATGACGCAACGCTCCATCAGGGAGGCGGGATCGTCGTACTGGGACGCCTCCAGCTCAGGCGTCATGAAGGCGCCGCGGCGGATGAGATCGGTCCCGGGGATGCCGATCTTCAGCGGCGTCTTGCTGTCCACGAGGCGGAACTTCGCCTCCAGGTAGACGAGGATCGTCCGCTCGTAGGCAGGGAATGCCGCGCGGAGCTTGCTGTCGAGCTCCTCGAGCACCTTCTCAGCCTTGTGGCAGCCGATGGTGAAGAAGACGAGCGCACGGGCCGACGAGCCGAGCTCCACGAGGTGGTCGAGGATCACCTGCAGGCCGTTCTCCATGGTGACCCCGGTCGCCACCACGTCCCCCATCACGAGCACCGCGTCCCGGGGGATGTCCAGCTTGCGGTACATGTCCTCCTTGACCCCCCAGCGGCCCTCCTCGCTGCGGAAGCGCTGGCTGCTCATGAAGGCGGAGGGGTGGCGGTTGAAGCCGTAGGCGCTGTGCAGGGCGCGTCGGATCTCGAAGTTGAGCCCGCCGCGGAGGAAGTTGACGACACAGACCCCCGCCGCGGGGTGGCCTTCGATCAGCTCCCGGAACGGCGCGGTCCGAAAGGCGGCGGTCATGCCGTCGTGCAGCGTCAGATTGAAGTCGACACCGAGTAGCTCGGGGCGGTTGCAGATCGCGCGACTCTGGGGAGTGCTCACGACGTAGCGCTCGGCAGGGCCCTGGTAGTCGCCGCGAAGGCTGTACCAGCTGGCCTCGGGCGCGACACTGAGACGTTCGAGAACCTGCATCTGCCTCCTGGCTCGGCTCCCGCGGTGACAATCCCCAGGGCGGAGCCGACAGAATGTACGCCATTGGCGGCATCGCGCGAGGTGGACGGCCCGGCCAGCCCCCCCGATCACCCGGGACTCGGCCCTACCAGTCCCCGCCGGGGCCGCCGTAGGCGCCCTGATCGTTGGTGGTCGTATCGGTGTCGTCGTACTGGCTCGACGGGTTGCCGGCGTCGATCGACGGGCTCCCCGTGCCGAGGTTCAGATCATCGTTGCTGCAGTCCTGGTCCGTGCTCGAAGCCACGAACGACGGGTTCTGCGCGATGTTGCTGTTGGTGCCGCTCAGGTCGTCGTCCTCGTACCCGCCGAGGCTGTTGCCGAAGACGTTGTTGAACGACCACAGGTCCACGTTGACGAGTTCCACGCCGTAGCCGGTGCCGCTGCTGACGATGTTGTTCCGGAAGACCCCATCGAAGGCGCGCAGCTGGCTGGGCTTGAGGAGGTGGGTGCCGACGTTGTCGAAGAAGGTGTTGTTCGTGGCGATCGGCTCCGCCGCGAGGATGAACAGGCCCGCGCCGCGCTCGGATTCGTTGCCGCAGAAGAGGTTGTTCTCCACGTCGGTGACCCCCGTCGTGGTGCTCAGCATGATGCCGCCGCCGTCCTGGGCGGCGAGGTTCTCGCTGAACTCGTTCTGGGCGATGACGCCGCTGAAGTCCTCGACGTAGAGGCCGCCGCCGTCGTCCGCGGTCTCGTTGTTGGTGAACGTGTTGCCCGAGACCTCGATGCCGGCGCCGCCGCTGAAGAGGTACATACCGCCGCCGTCGCTGCCGCCGGCGAGGTTGCCGTCGAACAGGTTCCCCGTGACCGTCTGCACGCCCACGCTGAGGTAGGCGCCGCCGCCCGCCAGCGCCGCGGTGTTGCCGGTGAAGGTGTTGTCGATCAGCACGACGTCGCCGTTGAGGGCCGCCAGCCCGCCGCCGTTGTTGACCGCCGAGTTGCCGTCGAAGACGCAGTCCTCGACCGTCGCGGCGGAGTTGTCGATGAGCACGCCGCCGCCCGAGTCGGCCGCGACGCCACCCGAGATGGTGAAGCCCTGGAGGCGGGCCGTTGCTGTCTGGCCGCTCGCGATGGTGACGACCGGACCGGTGCCGCCGCCGTCGATGGTCGTCTGCGCCGGTCCCTGCTGACCGATGACGCGCACGTCGTCGCCGCTGGCGGGCCAGGCGGGACGCTCGCTGTACGTCCCGGGCTGCACCCACACGGTCTGGCAGGCGTTGCCGTCGGCTTCGTTGATGCCCTGCTGGATGCTCGTCCAGGGAGCGCTCAGGCTGCCCGTCGAGCTACCCGAGAAGGTGTTGTCGACGTACATCGGGCAGTCCGCGTCGGCGCAGTCGAGGGATCCGTCGCCGTCGCTGTCGAACGCTTCGCCGACGACGAGCTCGCCGTCGCAGTTGTCGTCCTCGCCGTTGCAGACCTCGGTGGCGGCGGGGCTGACCCCGATGTCGCCGTCGTCGCAATCGCCCGCGCAGACGCTGAAGGAGTCACCGTCGCCGTCGACCGTCTCGTCGGTGCCGGCGTCGCAGTCGTTGTCGTTGCCGTCGCACAGCTCCTCGTTGCCGGGGAAGTTGTTGGCGTTGGAGTCGTCGCAGTCGGCGCACGCGTAGGAGCCGTCGCCGTCGTCGTCCGCCTCGCCGGCGCCGGCGGAGGTGGTCTCGTCGCAGTCGTTGTCGGCGCCGTCGCAGACCTCGACGTTGCCGGGGAAGTTGGCCTCGTCGCTGTCGTCGCAGTCGGTGCAGCTCAGGGAGCCGTCGGCGTCGGCATCGACCTCGCCATCGACGTCGAAGTCGGCGGCGCCGTTGCAGTTGTTGTCGGCGCCGTCGCACAGCTCCGCGTTGCCCGGGAAGTTCAGAGCGTCCGTGTCGTCGCAGTCAGCGCACGCGGGGGAGCCGTCGCCGTCCAGATCGAGCTCGTCGGCGGGGAGGATGCCGTTGCAGTCGTTGTCGATCGTGTCGCAGATCTCCGTCGCCCCCGGGAACGTGGTGGCGTCGCCTTCGGCGCAGTCGGAGTTGGGGCTGTCGCACGCGGTGAAGCCGTCGCCGTCGAAGTCGCCGGCCTCGTCGGTGTCGGTGTTGCAGTCGTTGTCGGTGCCGTCGCAGGACTCGACGTTGCCGGGGAAGTTCAGGGGATCGGCGTCGTCGCAGTCGAGGCAGCCGGGGGAGCCGTCACTGTCGCCGTCGGCCTCGTCGGCGGGGATGGCGCCGTCGCAGTCGGTGTCGATGCCGTCGCACGCCTCCACCGCGGCGGGGGAGATGTCGGCGTTGGCGTCGTCGCAGTCGATGCAGCTCAAGTAGCCGTCCACGTCGGCGTCCACTTCGCCTTCCACGTCGGCGTCGGCGAGGCCGTTGCAGTCGTTGTCCCGGCCGTCGCACAGCTCGGGGAAGCCGGTGCCGACCACGCCGTCGTCGTTGTTGCAGTCGCCCTGGCAGGGGGCCTGCTCGTCGGCGTCGTTGTCCTCCTCGTCGATGGGGAGGTCGCCGTCGCAGTCGGTGTCGAAGCCGTCGCACAGCTCGGTCGCCTGGCCCGGGTTCACCCCCGCTTCGTCGTCGTTGCAGTCGTCGAGGCAGGCGAGGTAGCCGTCGCCGTCGCCGTCGGCCTCGGCCGGCGGGAGGGTGCCGTCGCAGTTGGTGTCGTAGCCGTCGCACTCCTCGGCGTGGGGCCCGGACTGCACGCTGCCCACGTCGGGCTCGCAGTCACCCTCGCAGGCAGTCTCGCCGTCGCTGTCGGGGTCGAGTTCGTCGGTGCCGAGGGAGCCGTCGCAGTCGGTGTCCACGTCGTCGCAGCCCTCATCGAGGATGCCGGGGTTGCGGCCCGCGTCGGCGTCGTCGCAGTCGTCCTCGCACGCGAGGTAGCCGTCGTTGTCGTCGTCGCCCTCGTCGGTGCGGAGCTCGCCGTCGCAGTCGTTGTCGAGGCCGTCGCACAGCTCGTCGGCGCCGCCGTAGATGGTGGGATCGGCGTCGTCGCAGTCGGTGCCGCCCAGGTCGACGTCCACGTCGCCGTCGCCGTCCAAATCCCCGTTGACGTAGTTGGCGGTGACGCGGATCAGGGCTTCGTAGGGACTGCCGCTGTTGGGCGTCATCTGCAGGTGCGCGATGTCGGAGACCTCGCCGGGGCCGACCTCGGGGGTCGTGAAGCGGAACGTAAGCGGGTACTCGGCCTCTCCGTCCATTGTCAGGGGGACATCGGACAGAAGCTGGAAGCTGGTGCCGTCATCCATGGTCACGGAAGAGAGCACCTGATCAGCCAGAAGGCGGTTCCGCAGGGACGTGGTCTCCTCGTACTCGCCCGGGAGGAAGATATCCCCGAAATCGAGCGTCTGATCGAGGGGGGAGACCCCGTCACCGCAGGCACAGAGCAACACAACAGCCGACAGCATCCAGTTACGCATGGGCGCAGTTTGCCACGCGGGCTTCGTTGAGAGGCGGGTCGTCGGGCGTACCCTCCCGCGCCATGACGCACCGCCTGACCCTCGCCCTCGCCCTCAACGTCACGCTGCTCCTGACCGCCACCACCGCGGCGGCGGACTGGACCCTGCAGTTCTCGTTGGACGAGCCGACGCTGGAGGAGGGCGAGTGGGAGGACGACGGCATGACCGCGGAGACCCTGCGCAAGCGCGGCACCCGGAAGATCGGCCTCGGCATCGCCCTGTCCGGCGGCGCAGCAGGCCTCGGCGCCCTCGGCGTGCCACTACTGGTCGTCGGGATCCAGGACGAAACCGAGTGGTATGGCCCGCTCGTGCTCGCTCTCGGAGTACCGGTGACGATCACCGCCAGCGTGCTGCTGACCGTCGGCATCGTCCTGATCGTCTCGGGGGCGATGGACCGCGCCGAGTCCAAGCGCATGGCGCTGATCGAGCCGCGGATGCGGTACGCCCGGGCGGAGCGAAACCGCGGCGCGCTGGGGTGGCGCTTCGCCGCCGGCCCCGCCCTGCGCTGAGGGCCAGGCCAGCAGCGGTCGCAGGCTCCTAGGGCTCCTCGAGCAGCAGCTTCTTGCTGTTGCGCTGCGCTTCCTCGAACTCCTCCTGGAGCCGGTCCTGCTCAGCGCGCCGGACGTCCGCTTCCTGCGCCGCGGGCCCCCAGACCACCGTCCCGTCGGGCTTCAGGTGCCCCACCATCGCGCCGCCGGCGTCCGTCATGCGCACGGACTTCAGGTCCTCGCGCTTGGCGACGGTCAGCATCAGCCGGATGTCGGACTCGCGATCCCGGGACTTCTGTTCGACCCACGCCGGACGCATCTTCAGGACGGCTTCGGAGCCTTCGATCGTGCGCTCCTTCACCCCGCTGACGAGCCGGCTGTAGTCGTCCGTCGTCATCGGCTCGGGCTGGTTGTTCTGGATGAACCAGAAGACGCCGTAGCCCAGGCCGATCACCACCGCGACCGTGAAGACCCAGCCGAAGAACCGGCCCACGGCCGACTCCTGCTTCACCTTCTTGACCTTGCGGGGGGTGGCCGCGCGCTCGAGCGGGTTGCCGGCCTCGTCCTCGGTCTCGTGGAAGGCGCCGCGTCCGTAGCGCACCGCCTTGGGGCCCCCGCCCTTCTTCTTGCGGCCGTCGGGGATCCACTTCTCCGTGCGGGCCGCCGCTTCGGTGGCCATCAGCAAGACCTTGTCCCGCATCTCGCTGGCTTCGCGGTCGTTCAGGAGCGCCATCAGCGCCCGTGCCTCGGCCGAAACGGCCTTCAGATCCACCACCGGCGCGTGGCTCGAGCCCTGAACCGCCTGGGACAGAAGCGGCTTCCAGAAGGCACACGCATCGAGCGAGCGAAGGTGCACCGCGGCGGTCACCGCGGCGATCTCACGCGAGGATTCCAGCTGCTCGATCGCCTCGGCGTCAAACGTTTTGCCGGCTCGGATCAGCGCCTCGGCGACCGGTCGAACCGCTCCGTGGAACTTCACGTCGAGGTCCCGGATGAACTCCTCCGTGACGACGCGCTGCAGGTGTTGATCGAGGGTCTTGACCCCGTCGGCCTTTCCGGACATTCGGGAATGCTAGCGGATGGATCGGGGCCGATCTAATCCCCGACGTTGCCGAGGTCGCCCCAGAGCTTCGCCGCCCCCCGCCGCATCGGGATGATCGCCACCGCTAGGTTCAGCACGACGACCGCGGTGAAGACCGCGACCAGCCCGATCGTCAGGCCGGCGCCCACGGGGATCCCCGCGTACTGCCGGTACAGCAGCATGCTGACGGGGATCGCCTCGGCTGCGATGACCAAGGAGGTCCACGTCAGGGCCGTCACCATGAACAGAATCGCGCCCGGTCCCGACGCCATCCGGGCCGCGTTGTCGGCCTTGAAGTTCGGGTAGAGCGCTCCCAGCCCGATCGCGAGCCCGGTCAGGCCGTAGCAAAGGCAGAAGATCGTCCCCACCGCGATCCAGGCGTACAGCGGCTCGGTGTGCAGCAGCGCGTTGGTCGATATGACCAGCACCTCGCCCAGGATAAGGGTCGGGATGAAGCCGACGAGGAACTTGCCCTGAAGGAACCGTCGGGCGCCCACGGGGCTGCTGTGGAGCACCCAGAACGCGCGCCCCTCCTGGCTGACCGCGGTGAAGTTGAAGCGCACCGCGATCGCGGCCAGCACCGCCCCCGCGACCCCCACGTTCAGGAACGCGATCGCGTTCTCCATCACGTCTTCCAGGGGCAGCACGTCCAGCGGCAGCGAGCGCACCGAATACAGGTAGATCGCGACGAGGCCGATCAGCAGCAGCCCCTGCGTCCACTGCCCCGGTTCTCGGAGGAACAAGCGGATGTCCTTGCGCATCAGCGCCCGGAACGCCACCGGCAGCGGCCGCGTGACCGTGTCGATGAACTGCGAGACGTACTTGTTGCGCGAGGCCGCCCTGCGCGGAGCCTCCTGGGCCTGGGTCCAAGCGTCGAAGAACAGCGGCGCCACCAGCCAGCGCGACAGCACCAGCAGGCTCGGCCCCGCGACGAACAGCAGTCCGGCGGTCAGCCAGGGGGCTTCCAACGGACTGCCCAGCGTCCACATGCAGAGCTCGGTCAGCCACGTCGAGGGGAGCCAACTAGCGTCCGGCGTGCGCACCACGGCAATGAACTCCGCCAGCGTCTCGAACGCCTCGGGATCGACGAGACGCTCGGGCTGCAGGCTCCGCAGCAGTAGCAGCACGATGATGAGGAACGCGGCGCTCACCAGTGCCATCACCTCGCGGATGCGGGAGGCGCTGAAGCCGCGCACCAGCAGGCAGGCGATCACGATGCCGAGGGCCGAGGGCGGCACGAGGTAGGCGGCCAGTCCCACGGTCGCAACGAAGTAGTACAGCGGTCCCCCGCCGTGCACGATCCCGTACGCCAGCAGCACCGGCAGGCCGAAGATCGAGATCATCCAGCTGGAGTTGATCATCGTGTCGACGGCGCGGAAGTAGAAGACCCGCCGTTGGCTGATCGGGAGGGACTGGATCAGCTGCATGTCGTCGGACAGGAAGTACGACGACAGCGCGGTGATGATGTTGGAGAAGAAGAGCAGCCCGCTGAAGGCGAGCAGCAGCATCGACAGCGCCTTGCGGATGAGCAGCGGGCCGAACAGCTCGACCCCGTTGAACATCTGGATGAAGTAGATGCAGACGGCGAGCACGCCGACCCAGAACCCCAGCGTCATCGCCCCGAAGAAACCCCACACCAGCCGCCGCGACCGGTCGGCGCGCTTCCACGCGTTCACGCCGCCCCGCCACCGGGGCCTCATGAGGAATGGGATGGACGGACCGGCGGCGCTCAATTCGGCTTGTTCGCTCCTGCGTCCGAGAGCCCCTCGGAGCGCTCGTTCTTGCGGATCGTCTCTCGAACGTACGAGCGCAGGATCTTGTTCCGCTTGGCGCCGCCCAGCAGCGTCTTGACGTCCTCGTAGACCGTCGGGTCCTGCAGCAGCGCGCCGAGCGTGCCGTGGCCGTCCCTCAGGTCGCCGGTGATCGACGAGATGTCGGCCGAGGCGTCCGTCAGATTGGCGATGAGGTTCTGCCCCTCTTCGGTGTAGATGAGGGAGTGGAGGGTGCCGTCGCCCTCCTTGATCTCGACGATGACGGCGTCGATGTCGTCCACCGTGGTCTCCAGCGAGGTGATGACGCCGGAGAGCTGGTCGTCGTAGATGAGCGCATGGATCGCGCCGTCGCCGGTCTTGATCTCCTCGGTCAGCACGGCCACGTCCGCGGCCACCTCGTCGACGGAGGCGAGCGCCGACTTGAGCTTGGTGCTGACGCTCTTGTCGTACACCAGCGTGTGGATGAGACCGCGTCCCTCCTCGACCTCCTGGAGCACGTTGCGCACCGACTCGATGATCTCCGCCAGCGACGCGACCGCGTTGGCCCCGGTCTCGCCCTTGAGGATGTCGTCCAGCGACTCGGTGATGCTCAGGATGTTGAGCTTGATGTCCTCGACCCCGTCGAGCAGGTCCTTCGGATCCTCGCTCAGCAGCCACGCGTCGTAGTTGTGCGCAGGCTCCGCGGCCGAGCCGAGGGTGAGCGAGATGTACTTGTCACCGAGCACGCCCTGGGTGCTGATCTGGGCGACGGTGTCCTTGCGGATGCGGTCCTTGAAGCGCTTGGCGACGCGCATGTGCACGAAGACCTGCTTCTCTCCGATGTCGGGCGGGAACTCGATGGTGGTGACGATGCCGACGTCCAGCCCCGCGAGGCGGACCGAGGCGCCCTCACGCAGCCCGGAGATGTCCGAGAAGCTGGCGTGGAGCACGTAGTTCTCTTCGAACATGTTCTCTTCGGAGCCGAGCATCACGATCACGAAGACGAAGATCGCGAGGCCCGCCGCGACGAACAGGCCAACCTTGATCTCGAGCCCTCGATCCCGTTCCATGCATGCCCCGAAAGAGGTTCGGAGGGTAGCATCCCGCCATGCACCTCCGAGCTTCCCTGGCCGTCTTGTTGCTCCCCCTCGCCGTCGCCTGCGGACCCGGCCCCGGAGGGGGCCCCGCCGACGGTCCGATCCACAGCATCTGGGAGGAGGACAGCGACCCCGACAACAACTCCGCCGCCGACGGCGAGCCGGTGTCCGTCGACTGGACCGGATCGGTGACGATCGAAGGCTCCATGTCCGACTGCGGCTACGACCCCGACGAGAACTGGCCCTGGACGGGCGACGAGGACAACTACCTCGTCGAGGTCCCCGCGGACGGCTACCTCGACGCCGTGCTCACCTGGGACACGGGCGCCGATCTGGACATGCTCATCTACTTCGAGCCCCCCAGCGGCTTCACCATCAGCCCCGACGAGCAGCTGGCGTCCGCCGACGACGACGGGGAGATCAGCTACCTGTTCGACGAGGCCCACGACGAGGGCGACGAGGTCGTCTTCGGGGTGCTCTGCGCCAGCGGCCCCAACGGGGACTACTCGTTGCGCATCGGCTGGGAGGACTGAGCCTCCGCGCACGGACGGCGCCACGGCACCGGCTCGACCCGCCGAGGCTCCGGTTCGAGCGGATCCTCCAGGTACCGCGCCAGCACGTCGTCCGCCGTTCCCCGGCCGATCCAGAGGCGCCCCGTCCGCTCCACCGTCTGCCCCGGCTCCAGGTCGCCGAACGCCGGCCGGGAGTGCGCGCACACCCCTTCGGCGGCGTTGCCACCGACCACGCTCGACCCCTCGAAAGCGTTGCCCATCACCCACCGGCGGTCGACGGACTCCACCACCGTCAGCGGGTGGCTGAAGCGTTCCCGTTCGATGTACAGCGGATCTCCGCTGTCCAGGATGGTGGCGTCCAGCGGCACCATGCCGTCCCCCACGGGCACGAACGTGCGCCCATGGCCCGAGGTCGGAAACGGCAGCGGCGGGTCGACTTCCAGGCAGATGAGGGCGCTGACCCGCTTCAGCGCGAAGGAGCCGGTGTTGGTGACGCTCATGCTCGTGCGCAGCCCGTCGGGCTCCGACAGCAGGGAGCCCGACACCCGGACCCGCTCGTTGACCGCCTCGTACCGGTAGCCGCCCTCGATCGGCGTCCACGTCGGCACCAGCGGACTCAGTCCGTGGTCGACCGGCCCCTCATCGGAGCGGATCTCCTCGGGGAAGCCCAGGTGGATGACGCCGGCAGGCCACTGGGGCGCCTCCAGGGTCAACTCGGTCCAGCGGTCCCGCTCGCCCTCGACACCGCCCACGATCCGAACGACCTCGGTGTCGAACCGCGACGCGTGGGCCCCGACCAACTGCACCGTGACGATGCCCCAGTGATCGAACGCCGGGACGGTGACTGCGAAGCGGTGGTCGCTGGGGGCACAGCCGATCGATCGGGAGGTCCCGGCGAACGGTTCGATCAGCTGCGCGCGGCATCCGATCGCAGCCCCGGCATCGAACTGCGCCACCTCCAGCCGTCCCCCGGCGAACCGGGCGTCCGCCAGCAGGTGGTGGATCAGCAGGCCATCCCCCGGAGCGAGGAACCGGGCCGTTCGGCGCAGTCCATCCACCTCGATCGCGACCCGGGTGTCGAGCTCGCTCGTCAGCAGCCGATCCAACCCGCCGTCAGCCACCTCCGCGGGGGTGTAGAGGCTGCCTCCCAACTCGAACTCGGCGAGCACCGAGGCGCTGGAGCCATCCGGGGGTGAAGGCACGACCACGCTCGTCAGCACCTCCACCGCCGCCGTCAGGCGGTCCCGGTCCCCTCCGAGCACGAACCGGAACGGCACCCGCAACCCGTCCAACGCCTCCACTGCGGCGAGCACCTCCGACGGGGGCACCGAACCGGGAGCCCACAGCACGCCGGTCTTGACCCCGGGCCGATCCACCAGTTCGGGCCGATCGCGCAGCACCCGCAGCGCGGCCTCGACCTCCTTGGTGGGAGCGACGTCGAGCTCCAGCATCGCGCCCCCCACGAGGAGCTCGGCGAGCACGCCGGGGGCGTCCGCGAAGGGCTCGGGGGCGACCACCAGGCGGGCGTCGCGGACCCGGAGCGACTCGGCGAGCACGCGGAGCCCGTCGCGGGCCTGGGGGCTGACGTCGCGCACCCGCACGGCATCCGCCTGATCGAGCAGGGGCGAGCCCGCGAGGGCTTCGGCCAGGGTCGCGTCGACGCCGATGTGGAACGCCTCGTTTCGGTCCGACGCGAACACCCGGGCGCCGCAGGCGTCGGCCGCCGAGGTGGTCGCGGGCACGAACACCAGACTCGCGCCCTGGGCGACGGCTCGCTCGATCGAGGCCAAGGAGGCCGACTTCAGCGTGGTGGCGTAGCCGACTCCGCCATCGGGCAGCGGAACGTCACACAGATCGGTCCGGTCGGCCTCCTGCAGCGTGGTCAGGGGGCCGGCGCCGTGGACCGTCGAGAGCACCGCCCCCGGTCCCGGGAATGCGTACGCAGAGCCCCCCAGCACGTCCCGCCAGCGCTTGCCGCGCCCTTCCAGAGGTAGCTCCGCGGTCGCCACCGACGTGCACTCGGGGACCTCGGGCACGTCTTCGGGCTGGTTGGGGATCGCCCCGTCGACGGCGATCGGCTTCGGCGCGAGCGGCCGGTCCTCGTCCCCGCACCCCGCCAGGAGCAGCGCGAACGCGACGCTACATGCGCTGGGGCGCACCGATTCCGAGCAGATCGAGACCACGCACGAGCATGCGCTGCGCCAGCCGGGTGAGGTTGAGGCGGCTGATCTGCAGTTCGCGATCCTCCGACCGCAGCACGGGGCAGGCGGCGTACCAGGAGTGGTACTTGCTGGCGACGTCGTACAGCCAGGAGGCCAGCGTGTTCGGCTTGCCCTGGTCGAACGCCGCGCGCACCGTCGGACCGAAGTCCATCAGGTGCAGCAGCAGGTCCCGCTCCAGCGGATCCGCGAGCTTCAGCGTGGTGCCGTCGGGCTCGAGCCCGGCCGCGGCCGCCTTCGCCAACAGGCTGTGCGTGCGCGCCGACGTGTACTGCAGATACGGCGCCGTGTTGCCCTCGAAGCTGAGCATCTTGTCCCAGCTGAAGACGATGTTGCTGGCGGGGTTGTTGCTCAGGTCGCTGTACTTGACCGCGCCCAGGCCGATCATCTCCGCGAGGGCGTCCTTGTCCCCGTCGAAGTCCGCCGGGAGGCGCTCCTCCAGCGACGCCCGGGCCCGGCGGGTCGCCTCATCCAGCAGCTCGTCCAGCGGGATCGCGTTGCCCGCGCGGGTGCTGAGGCTGCCCTCGGGGCTGCTCATGATCCCGAACATCACGTGCTGCAGGTCCGTCGTCACGTCCATGTCGCGCACGACCGAGAAGACGTGCTGGAAGTGCTCCTTCTGACGCGAGTCCGTGACGTAGATGCAGCGCATCGGCGCCCACGTCTGCTCCCGGTAGAAGACCGTGGCGAGGTCGGTGGTGGCGTACGTCGCCGCGCCGTCGCTCTTGCGCACAACCATGCGCTTGGGACGCTCGATGTCCTGGTCCCCGAACGCCACCGCGAGCGCGCCTCCGTCGATGGCGATGAGGCGACCCTCGTCGTGCATCTTGTCGACCAGGGGGATGAGCATGTCGTTGTAGTGGCTCTCGCCGTTGGTGACGTCGAACACCACCCCGAGGCGATCGTAGACGGCGTCGAACACGTGGCGGCTGGCCGCGATGAACTGCTTCCACAGCGCCAGGTTTCGCTCGTCCCCCGCCTGGAGCTTGGCGAGCTCGGCGCGGGCGGCGTCCATGAGGCTCGCGTCCTCCTTCGCCTCGGTCTGGAACTTGATGTAGATGCGCTGCAACTCGCCGACGGGGTCGCTGTCGTAGGCGGCGGGGTCGAGCCAGTGGTCCCACGCGTAGATGATCTGGCCGAACTGGGTGCCCCAGTCGCCGATGTGGTTGTCCGCGATGACGCGATAGCCCAGCGCGCGGCCCATGCGGGCGAGGGCGTCGCCGATGATGGTCGAGCGGATGTGCCCCACGTGCATGCGCTTGGCGACGTTGGGGGAGCTGTAGTCGATGACGATGTGCTCGCCCCCGGCTTGCTCGAGGCCCAGGTGCTCGGCCGCGGACAGCGCCTCCAGGTAGCCCTGCAGGGCGTCGTCGCTGAGGCGGAACCCGATGAAGCCGGGGCCGCTGACGTCGGGCGCCTCGGCGAGGGCGCCCAGGCGGGGGGTCAGCTTCGCCGCGAGGTCCGCGGCGATGTCGCGGGGGGAGCGGCGCAGGACCTTCGCGAGCTGGAGCGCGGCGGGGGTCTGGAAGTCCGACGAGAAGCCGGCCTTGCTGCGGTCGACCTGCACGTTCGGCGCGGTCGCGTCGCTGGGGATCATCTCCTCGATGGTGGCGAGGACGAGGGCCTGGAGGGCGGCGGTGGCGGGCTGGGGGGAGGTCATTCGTCCAGGTTTCCGTGGATGAAGTCCCGGACGGACGAGCTGTCTGTGGTTTCGACTTCGTCTTTGAAGCCCACCCAGTCGATCCGCCGGTTGGAGAGGTACGCGAGTCGGTCGCTTACCCGAAAAGCACTCCCCATGTCGTGGGTGACGACGATCGAAGTGACCTTCAGGCGCTTCTGGAGGTCGATGATCATGTCGTCGATGTTCTTCACATTGGTGGGATCGAGGCCGGTGGTGGGCTCGTCGTAGAGGATGACCTCGGGCTCGATGGCGATGGCGCGGGCGAGGCCGACGCGCTTCTTCATGCCGCCGGACAGCTCCGCGGGCCACTTGTGGTCGACCCCCGGCAGGTTGACCATGTCCAGCGTCTCCTGGACGCGATGGAGGATCTTGTCCTCGTCGGTCCAGCCGTGCTGGCGCAGCGGGTACGCGATGTTCTCTTTGACGTTGAGGCTGTCGAACAGGGCCGCGCCCTGAAACAGCATCCCGATCCGCGCCCGGATCGGCAGCATCGCCTTCTCGTCGCGACCGGTGATCTCCTCGCCGAAGGCGGTGATGCTGCCCTGGTCGGGGCTGAGCAGGCGGAGCAGGCACTTGAGCATCACCGACTTGCCCGTGCCCGAGCCGCCGATGATGGTCAGCGTCTCCCCCTTGTGGATCGTCAGGTTCAGGTCTTCGTAGATCTTGGTCTTGCCGAACCGCTTCCAGACGCCCTTGAACTCGATGATCGGCTCGCCCAGTTCGCGACGGTCCCGCCGCTCCCCGCCGCGGCGATCACCGTCGCGACGGTCTTCCACGGTGCGGATCATTGCCGCCACTCGACTTCGGCCTGCTCCAACCGCTGGGACCACTGGCCGCCCGCCTTCAGCGTGACGTCCGGGAAGGCGGCTGTGCGCCACCCCTCCTCGAGCTCGGCCTGGACGTAGACGTCGTACTCGCCCGGGGCGACGGGGTGCGGTCCGCGGCCCTCTTCGTCGACGAGCCGGGTGGCCCCCTCGAAGTCCGCACCCTTGCGGAGCACCAGCAGGCGGATCGCCTCGGTCAGGTCCTCCTCGCCATTCCACAGCTCGGCCCCGAGGTGGGCGATGGGGAGCCCCATCTCCACGGTGCGGCGGACGACCTGACCGGGCGCGAGGGTCACCGAGATCATCTGCTCGGCCCGCAGCTCCGGCTCCTCCGGGTTCGGGACGTAGACGACGTACACGTCCCACGTCCCGGTGGGGACGCCGAAGTAGTAGGCGGCCGGACCCGACGCGCTGAGCACGGCGGTGGACGGCTTGGACTTCGGGGGGAAGGCCATCACCCGGACGTGGTCCGAGACGTCGCGACCGCCGTTGGTCGCCACGATGCGGATCCCGGGCCCCGCGGGCTCCAGCTCCTCGCCACGCTGAAGATCGAGTCGCTTCAGGACCACCTTCTCGCCCTTGTCCACGGGCACATTGCGGAACCACGCGAACGCGTCCGCACGCCCCTCTTCCTTGACGGTCGCGCGCACCCTCCAACGGCCGATGTCGAGCCCGATCAAGTGCCCCGCGGGGCCGGAGAAGTCGGGCTCCCCGGTGGGCTTGCCCCCCGCCGGCTCGCGCCACGCGTCCAGGTGCACGGAGCGGACCGCGTCCTCCGCCGAGATGCCCTCGAGGGCCTCCTCCTCTTCGGTGCCGACGACGACCTCGATCGTGACGTCGACGAACCCGATGGGCGCTTCCAGCGTGACGAGGTAGGCGCTCAGGTGCCCGGCGGACACCCGCGCGCCGCGGATCCAGCCGGTGATGGGCTCGGTGTGCTCCGACTCGCGGTAGGTCAGGGCGAGGTCGTAGTGGGCCGCCGCGAGCGTGGCCGGCTCGGCCGCGGAGAACTCGGCGACGACGTCTTCGGTGCCGGCACGCCGCGCAACGACGGAGACCTTCTCCCCGCGCGGCCGTCCCCCCAACTCGGTGGTCAGCTTCAGCCGTCCGCTCTCCCCTTCGGCGACATCTTCGGCGGGCTCGACCCAGCCCTCAGCGGCCGCGACGACCCCTTCGAACGTGATGTCACCGGGAGTCGGGGGCGGCTCGGGCGCCTCGGCCGAGAGCTCGCTGCGCAGGTTCTCCGGGAGCAGCGGGAGGATCTTGGCGCCCATGGGGGTGGCGACGTCCTGGCCGGGCCGGTCGGTCCACCACTGGGTCGTGCCGGTCACCCAGCCCTCGGGAACGGCGCCGCTGACGCCCGCGGGGAGGGCGCCGTAGCCCTTGGCCACGAGGCGCTCGGTGCCTCCCGGGAAGATGCCCAGGTAGGCGGCGGCGAAGACGAGGACGAGCAGCAGCACGAGCACGAGCACGACCCGCTTGATGAACCAGCGCACGGCCTTGCCGAAGGTCGGCTCCTCCTCGAGGGTCTTGGTCCCGGTCGTCCGATCGACCCGCGTGATGCGGGACTGATCCATCCGGGCGCGGATCATCGCGTCGGTCTCGTCGACGGCATCGCTGGAGGTCCACGGCTGGGAGGCCGGCGGCTCGTCAATGTCCGCGGGGAGCTCGTGCTGGCCGGTGCTCTGCTGGAGCGAGATGCGCTGGTGGCCGCTGGGCGAGGGCACGGCGGTGGGGATGGACCAGTTGCCGTGCTCGTCCTCGTCCATGGTGGCGAGGTCCAGACCCTCGTCGTTCATGTCCACCTGGAACGGGCTACCGACGCTGACGGAGGCGGCCGCGACGAGGAAGCTGTCCAGATCCGCGTCCGGGATGCTGGACTCCATCTGCACCACGCGGAGGGCGCGAGCGAGGTCGCCGGGGCTGGGCCAGCGGCGGGCCCGATCGACGCTGAGGCAGCGGTACAGCACGGTGCCGAAGCCCTTGAGCGCGCCGTCGTGCAGCTCGGGGATGCCGGCCTGCTTGAGGCGGTTGGCCAGCCCCTTGGTCATCTGGTCGCCGGACTTGGCCCGCCGGCCCTTGAACAGCGGATCCGCGGTCGCCATCTCGTAGAGGATCGCGCCGAGCACGAACACGTCCGCGGATGGGCCGACGTGTCCTTCTCGGGCCTCGGGAGCGATGTAGACGGCGGTCTCGTCGCCGTACTTCTCGCCCATGGCGCTGAGGCCGATGTCGCTCGGGGGCACGCTCCCGTCGAGCTTCACGTGGATGGTCGACGGCTCGAGGTCGCGGGAGACGTCGGGCCCGGCGCCGTCACCGCCGTCCCAGTGAGCCTGGACGGCGTCGCAGATGCGGATTCCGAGATCCAACAGCACTTCACGCGGCAGCGCGCCGCGCGCGCGAAGGATGCGATCGAGTGTGAGGTCGCCCTTGTCCTGCACTTGTCTCCCTCGCGCGGCAGTATATGCGGCATGAAGACCCCATTCCTGCTCCCAGCGCTGTTCCTGTTCCCGATCACCGCGTTCGCGGGCACCTCCCAGCACGCGATCATCAACGGCGAAGCGATCGACGGCGATGAATTCGAGTCGGCGGCAGCGTTGATTCTGCAGACCGAGATCGACGGGCTCGGCCCCATCACTCAGGTCAGCTGCACGGCGACCCTGATCGCCCCCGACGTCGTGCTGACGGCGGGCCACTGCGTCGACGAGTACCCGATCACCTTCGGGTTCTTCGAACTGGACGAGCTCACCTTCTGCGTCAGCTTCGAGGCGGACCTCAGCGCGATGGTCGATCCCGCCGCCAATGGAAACCCCGACCTGCCGGACGACGCGGTCTGCAGCAGCGGCTTCGTGCAGCATCCCGACTTCTCGTTCGAAGACCTCAGCGGCGAAGTCGACGGGCTCGTGGAGTTCGACGACATCGCCCTGGTGTTCCTGGAGGAGGAGATTCACGACCGCGCCTTCTCGTACCTCCCCGACGCGGCCGAGGCGGAGGCGATCGTCGTGGATCTCGAGGTCGACATCGTCGGCTACGGGCAGCGCGACGCCGAGCCCCAGGACCCGTTCGGGGATCCCCAGGAGCCGCTGCGGTACTGGGCCCACACCTTCGTGAACGAGGTCGCCCCGACGGAGATGCAGATCGGCGACGGTCCCGAGACGGGGCGGAAGTGCCACGGGGACAGCGGCGGCCCCAGCTTCGCCGAGATCGGGTTGCGGGGCGCCACGTTCGAGCGCGTCATCGGCGTCACGTCGCACGCCTACTCGGCACAGGAGGACTGCAACCGGGGCGGCGCGGACACCCGGGTGGACGCGTACCTGGACTGGATCGAGGACGCGATGATCGCCGCCTGCGACGACGGTTTGCGGAGCTGGTGCGACGAGCCCGGCATCCCCGATCCCGGCGAGGCTATCGGGGACGACGACGACGACGACGGGGGCGACGGATGCCAGGACTGCAGCAGTGAGATCGCCGGGGGCGAGGCTCCCCTGTCGGTGCTCGCGCTGGTGGCGCTACTGGGCCTGCGCCGTCGCCGCTAGCCAGGCGACGACCTTGTCGCCGTAGGCGTCCGGTGCTTCCCGGTGAAGGAAGTGGCCGGGGCCCTCGAGTTCGACCACTTCGCACCCCCCGTTGAAGTACTGCGCGCTGTCCTGGAAGACGCTGGGGGGGACGAGGTCGGCGGTGCCCGCGAACAGCAGGCAGGCGGCGTCGGTGCGGCCGCCCAGGACCTTGCGCTGCCCGAACCACTTCTTGAGCGCCCGGTAGTAGCCGAGCGCCGCGTCCAACGATTCGGGGTGGCTGAGCGCCTCCTTGACCGGCGCGATCTCGGCCTCGGGGCAATCCCAGTTGGGCGACCACTGGCGGAACAGCCGATCCAGCAGGGCGAAGTTGTTCTTGCGCACCGACCGCGCCGCCCACGGCAGCTGGAAGTAGGCGAAGTGCCACGCCTTGAGCAGCAGGAGCGGACGCTTGTTCATGGCCCGGGCGTGGGGGATGGCGCTGATGACGATGCGATCGAAGAGGTCGGGCCGCTGCGCGACGGCGGTGTAGATGGCGGTGGCGCCCCAGTCGTAGCCGACCAGCACCGCCTTCGAGCGGCCCAGGGCTTCGGTCAGGTCGATGGCGTCCTGCCCCAGGCGGACCATGCGGTAGTCGCCGTCGGCCGCCGGCGGGGTCGGGTGGTAGCCGCGCATCCACGGCGCGACGGCGCGGTACCCGGCGGCGGCGAGCTTGGGGAGCAGCGCGTCCCAGCTGTTTGCGACGTCGGGGAAGCCGTGGAGGCAGAGCACCAGCTCACCGTCCTCGGGGCCGTCGGCGAGGGCCTCGAAGGTCAGCGTGGGGGTCTCGATTTGGATGCGGTCGGCCACGCCGTGGTTTACCCCGATGGGGACCTTCGTGCAGGCTCCCGGGATGGACCCCCGGACCCGGAAGCCCGCGATGGCGGCGGTCGTTCTCGTCGGCGCGGCCGTTGTGCTGCAGTTGGCCTCGAGCCTGTCGCCAGCCGTCGCCGACGCGTACGCGCGCTGGGCGGGTCCCTTGATCTCGCGGGTGCTGACCGGGGTCAGCCGGTGGGTGCCGGTCTCCCTGACGGACTTCGTGGAAGGGGGCGCGATCGTCGCGCTGCTGTGGTGGATCGTCGTCGCCGTGCGTCGCGTTCGGGCCGCTGAGAAGCCGAAGCTGCCGGTCCTGTGGACGATCGTCGCAGAGGCCTGGGTGATCGTCGGAGCCCTGCACCTGAGCTTCCTCCTGCTGTTCGGGATCGGCTACGGCCGGCCGGGCCTGGCGGAGCGGATGGGGTGGGACATCGCCGACGACAGCCGGGAGGGGCTGATCGCGTCCGGGGAAGAGCTGGTCGGGCACGTCAACGGGCTGTACCTGGCGATCCACGGCAGCGAGGACGGGGGCGAGCCGACGGGGACGGGGGTGGATCCCCGCACCTTCGACGCGGCGCTGCGGGCGAGCTGGCCGACGGCGGGCGCCGCGATGGGGATGGCGCCGGGCGAGCTGTTCGATCGCGGGCCGACCAAGCCGCTGCTGTCGAGCCCGATCTACAGCAAGCTCCTCATCGCAGGCATCTACTTCCCCTACACGGGCGAAGCGAACATCAACATGCAGGGTCCGGTGTGGCAGCAGCCGCTGACGCGGGCCCACGAGATGGCCCACCAGCGGTTCTTCTACGACGAGAGCGACGCCAACTTCGCCGGCTTCCTCGCCTGCGTGGCGGCGGACGATCCGCTGGTTCGCTACGGGGGCTGGCTGTTCGCGCAGCGGCAGGTGCTCAAGCAGCTGCAGAGGCAGGACCCGGAGCTCGCCCTCGAGCTGGTGCGGCGGCGGCACCCCGGGGTGCAGCGGGACGTCACGTTTGCGGTCACCTTCTGGCGGAGCCACGTCGGCAAGGCGTCGGGGGTGTCGCAGAAGGTGAACGACGCGTACCTGAAGGCCAACGGCATCAGCGACGGCGTGCAGGCTTACGGTCGCAGCGTGCGGCTGCTGCAGTACTGGCTCGCCGACTGCGGCGGCGTCGCGGAGTGCGACCCGTTGCGGGAGCCAACTCCGAGCAGTCCTTAGGCCAGGCCGCGCTGGAAGCAGGTCTCACGCGCAACCGCGGCGCCCCGCGCCGGGGCGGCTGGCGGGATTCTCGCGGCGAGGGGGGGCGGCGGCGCACCAGGGGCGGTTGGGGGGACCCTCGCGCCGAGGGGGGGCGGCGACGCACCGGACTGGGGCGGTTGGGGGGACCCTCGCGCCGAGGGGGGGCGGCGGCGCCCCCGGAGCCCGCCGGCTAGGCCCGGTCGAAGACCGCCATCCACTCCACGTGCGGGGTCTGCGGGAACATGTCCGCCGCGGCGAGCTCCACGGGTCGGTATCCGGATTCCATCAGCACGTCGGCATCGCGGGCCAACGACGCGCCGTGGCAGGAGAGGTAGACGATGCGGTCGGGGCCGACGGCCAGCAGCGCGTCCCGATCGGCGCCCTTCAGGCCGGCCCGCGGGGGATCCACGATCGCGACGTCGAACGCCCCCTCCAACGTCACCTTCGAGGGCTTGCCGACGAGGAACGTCGCCGCTCCCGCCCGCTCGTGCCGGGCAGCGTCCTTGCAGGCTGCGTCGATGCCCTCGGCGTTCGTGTCGATCCCGACCACCTCGGCGCTGCCGTCGGCCGCCGCGAGCCCGAGCACGCCGCCGCCGCAGTACAGGTCCAGGACCCGACCGCGCCCCTCGAGGTGGGGCCGCATGCGCTCGACGACCCGCTCCAGCACGTCCGGGTTGACCTGGAAGAAGCCCAGCGGAGTCAGGCGGAACGGCTTGCCGGCTACGGTCTCCTCGATCCAGGAGCGGCCCGCCAGCCGACGGGTCGGCTCCTGGGACATCACCGCATCCCCCGGCCGGTCGTGCACCTGGAGGTGCACCCCAACCACCGACGGCGCCGCCTTGATGAGCTCGTACGCCGCCTGCTCGAACGCCGGGTGGTCCTGCCGCACGACCACCGTCAGCAGCACCTCACCGGCCCGCGACGCCCGGCCGATGATGGTCCGGAGCAGGCCCCCGGAGGTCATCGCCTCGTCGGGGGGAGAGGCCAGGCGACCCATCCCCTCCAGCACCGGAATCGCCGCCCGGTGGGCCTCCAGCAGCGCCGGGCAGACCACCCCGCAACCGGCGAGGCTGACGATGTCGTGGCTGCCGCGGGCGTAGCCGCCGAGCAGGTACAGGCCGCCCCGCAGGACCGGACGCCACACCGCCTTGTGCCGGTACCCGGCTGCCCGGGGGCTCTGGATCCACTCGAACGCGGGGAGCACCGTCGCCGCCAGCGCTTCAGGCATCGCCGCCAGCGACGCCGCGGCCTTGATCTCCAGCTGGGCCGGGTCGTCCACGTGCTGAATCCCGCAGGCGCCGCACCGACCGTGGATGCGGCAGGGCGGCTCCCGACGGGCCGGCGAGGGGGTCAGGATCCGGGACGCCGTCGCCCAGGCCACGGGCCCGCCCTTGCTGACGTGATCGACCGCCACCTCCAGCCGCTCGCCGGGCACCACGTCGCGCACCCGAAGCTCGACGCCGGATTCGGTGGGGCACCGCGCGAACCCATCGGGGTCCCACGGTCCGGCTTCGACCTCGAGGGTCTGCCCCCGCCTCAGGGAACGCACTGGAAGTCGCAGTCCGAGTCGCCGCAGTCGATGGCTCCGTCGCCGTCGTCGTCGATGCCATTGCCGCACGTCTCGGCCGGCAGGCACAGCGGGTCGGAGGCGCAGTCTGCGTCGGCGCAGTCCTGCAGACCATCCCCGTCGTCATCACTGCCGTTGGTGCAGTCCTCGACCTCCAGCGCTGCGCATTCCACCGACAGCGTGTAGGCGCCGCCGTCGTACACCGAGGCGCTCTCCACCCACACCGTCACCGTCTGGTTGGCGGGCGCGCCCGCGGCGAACGTGTCCGGGTTCTCGGCGGTCTCGGAGAAGCCCACGCACTCGTCCAGCACGCAGTTGTTCGTGAACGGGCTCCCCGTCACCACCAGATCCAGGTCCGAGTCCGCGTCGTGGTCCAACGTCACCGCCAGCGTCGAGTCGAACGCCGGCATCTGCACCGTGTAGCCGTCCTCCGGGCCCAGGCCCGTGAAGCCGCAGCCGTAGAAGTCCACGTCGCTGATCCCCGACAGCGTCGCCGACACCGAGGCGCCACACGCCAACGTGTTCAGCGTCGGGCAGCTCTGCGTCACGCAGTTGTACGCCGTATCGCAGTCCGGGTCGGCGCAGTCGTCCAACCCATCGCCGTCGTTGTCGACGCCGTCGTCGCACCACTCCGCGGCGCACGCACCGTCGGTGGCGCACTGCGGATCGGCGCAGTCGAAGAGCGCGTCGCCGTCGTCGTCCAACCCGTTGCTGCAGTCCTCGGTGCCGCTGCCGCCGCAGTTGACCGCCGTCGAACAGGCCGCATCGGCGCAGTCCGTCGTCAGGTTCCCGTCGTTGTCGATGCCGTCGTCGCAGTCCACCTCGCCGAGGCAGTTGGCGTAGAAGACGCAGTCCGGGTCCTGGCAGTCGAACTCGCCGTCCCCGTCGTCATCCTGGTCGTTGTTGCAGTCCTCCACGATCGGGCAGGCCGGATCGCCCGCGCACTCGGGGTCGTCGCAGTCGGCGAGACCGTCGTCGTCGTTGTCGATCGAGTCGCCGCAATCGGCCTCGCTGATGCAGTCCGAGCTAAAGGCGCAGTCCGCGTCCGCGCAGTCGACCGAGCCGTCGCCGTCGTCGTCCAGGTCGTTGGAGCAAGCCTCCGCCTGGTTGCAGACGTCCGAGTCCTCGCAGTTGAGGTCGTCGCAGTCGGTCTGCCCGTCCGCGTCGTCGTCCAAACCGTTGCCGCAAACCTCCACCGTCGGAGGCGGACCGCAGTCCACCGTGAGGTCGTAGATCGTGTCGTCCGCGCCCGTGTTCGCGTCCACGCCGATGAAGTACGTCTCGCCCGCCTGGGCCACGAAGAAGAGCGACTCCGTCAGCTCCGTGGTGCGCGTCGACTGCAGGCAGGAGTCCGGGTCGCAGCCCAGCCCCTCGTCCACCAACAGCGTCAGGTGGATGTCCTCGAACGGCAGGAGCGTCGGGGTCGCCGACACCGACACGAGCCGGTCCGTTGCCGGGCTGAACCGATGCCAGTTGTCCGCGCCCGTGCCGCCACCCCCGCAGCCGTTGGAGGTGACCGCGCCGCCGCCATGGCTGACGCTGATCGTCTGCCCGCAGCGGGCGAGGTTCAGGTCCTCGGCGACGCACGTCTCCGTGATGCAGAAGGCGTCGCCGTTGCAGTCCGGGTCGGCGCAGTCCGCCTGTCCGTCACCGTCCTCGTCGAAGCCGCCGAAGCAGACCTCGTCGGTCTCGCAGGCGGGCCCGGTGCAGTCCGCGTCCGCACAGTCCGTCGCTCCGTCGCCGTCGTTGTCGACGCCGTCGTTGCACACCTCGGTGCAGCCCGGCTGGCCCGAGCAGTCGCCGTCGCTGCAATCCGTCAGCGCGTCGTCGTCGTTGTCGACCGCGTCGTTGCAGACCTCAGGGCACAGCGGGCTGGGCTGGCAGTCCGGGTCGAGGCAGTCCAGCAGCGCGTCGTTGTCGTCGTCGAGCCCGTTGTTGCAGACCTCGACCTGGCAGGCCGGGTCGTCCAGGCAGTCCTCGTCCAGGCAGTCCTCGGCGCCGTCGCCGTCGTCGTCGAACTCGTTGGTGCAGCTGACCTCGGTCGTGCAGTTCGGTCCGGCGAAGCAGTCCAGGTCCTCGCAGTCGCGGTCCCCGTCGAGGTCGTCGTCGAGGCCGTTGTCGCAGACCTCGACCTGGTAGCAGTTCGCGTCCAAGGCGCAGTCCGAGTCCTGGCAGTCGATGTCCCCGTCAGCGTCGTCGTCCACGCCGTTGGAGCAGTCCTCGGGGAGCACGCAGGCCGTGTTCGTGGCGCAGTCCAGGTCGGCGCAGTCGATGAACCCATCGGCGTCGTCGTCGATCCCGTTGGTGCACTGCTCGGTGATCACGATGCAGCTGGGCGAACCGGTGCAGTTGTCGTCCTCGCAGTCGATGTCGCCGTCGCCGTCGTCGTCGATCCCGTTGCTGCAGAACTCGGTCGTCGGGGTCGTGCCGCAGGTCACGTCCAGCGCGAAGTCAGCCTCGTCCCCGGTGTTCTTGCCGTCGACCACCACGAAGTAGGTCGTCGCCTCCGCCGCCACGAAGGACAGCGTCTCCCCGGACAGCTCCGTCGAGGTCGCCGCGAACTGGCAGCCGTTCGCCTCGCAGCCCGGGTTCGGGGCCAGCAGCATCAGGTCCAGGTCCATCCCCGACGTCACCGTCGTCAACGTCAGGTCCATCACCTGCGCCTCGCCCGAGACCAGCTCGATGACCGCCTCGGGGCCGGCCGCCGTGGCACCGCAGCCGTAGACGGTGAGGTTGGAGGGGCCGCCGACCGTGCTCCCGTTCACCGTGCCGCCGCTGCACGTCAGCGTGGCGATGGCGGGCGAGCAGGGGGTCGCGCACGCGGGCTCGAGCACGCAGTCGCCGTCCGCACAGTCGACGTCGCCGTCCAGATCGTTGTCCTGCCCGTCGAAGCAGTCCTCGGTCGCGCACGCGGGGTTCAAGTCGCACTCGGTGTCCGCGCAGTCGAGGTCGCCGTCGCCGTCGTCGTCGACGCCGTTCTCGCAGTCCTCGGTGATGCACTCCGACTCGGACGCGCAGTCGCTGTCGGCGCAATCCGCCGCGCCGTCACCGTCGTCGTCGAAGCCGTTGACGCAGTTCTCGACCACGCACGCGAGGTCGCCGAAGCAGTTGCTGTCGAAGCAGTCGATGTCGCCGTCGGCGTCGTCGTCGATGCCGTTGCTGCAGTCCTCCGCCGGGGTCGCGGGGCAGGTCACATCCAGCACGTAGCCGCCCGCGTCGCTCACAGCGAAGCCGTCCACGCCGACGGCGTAGGTCTCCGACCCGGTGGTCGAGATCGTCACCGACTCGAGCGCGCTCACGCCCGTGGAGGCGCCCACGCAGTTGTCGGTCACGCACTCGCCGGTGGCGAGGTCGATGACGTACAGGTCCAGATCGACGGCATCGAGCACCGCCAGATCGATCGTCAGGTCGCCGCCGCCCGCGGGCGCCGCCACCTCGAAGAACTCCTCGGGGCCGGCCGCGACGGAGCCGCAGGCGTACAGGTCGAACAGCGTGTCGCCGCCCGTGGTGTCGCCTTCGACCGACTCACCGCAAGCCATCGTGGTGATCGTCGTGCACTCGGTGGGGCAGGCGCAGTCGCTGTCGGCGCAGTCGATCTCGCCGTCCAGATCGTCGTCCTGGCCGTTGCTGCAGTCCTCGACGAGGTCCGCGGGACAGTTCAGGTGGAGGTTCCACTCGCCGGCGGCGCCGAAGCGGCCGTCGATGACGAGGTCGATCGTCTCCCCCGCGGTCAGGTCCACGGTCACGGACTGGTCGCCGTAGCCCAGGCAGCCGCCCGCGTCGCAGCCGCCCACGCTGGAGAGCACGTACAGGTCCAGCTCCTCGCTCAGGCCCGTCAGGAGGAAGCTGTGTACGCCCGACTCGGTCGCCACGAACGTGACCACCTGCTCCGGTCCAGAGGCATCCCAGCCGCCGCAGTTGTAGCCGTCGAGGGCGTCGCTGTCGTACAGGGAGGTGTCGCCCGAGACGATGTCGCCGCACACCGGCGCCACGAGCACGGGGTCGCACTCGGTGCAGAACAGGTCGGCGGTGCACTCGTCGTCGTCGCAGTCCACGAGCACGTCGACGTCGTTGTCGACCTGGTCGTCGCAGACCTCCTCGATGCAGTCGGTGAAGAAGTCGCAGTCGTCGTCGACGCAGTCGATCAGCGAGTCGCCGTCGTTGTCGGCGCCGTCGGTGCAGTCCTCGCCGGTGCAGACCGGGTCCGACAGGCAGTCCGCGTCGGCGCAGTCGAGCTGGCCGTTGAGGTCGTCGTCCACGCCGTTGTCGCAGTCCTCAACGATGCAGTCGGGCGCCAGGGGGCAGTCCGGATCGAAGCAGTCGATGAGCCCGTCGCCGTCGTTGTCGATCTCGTCCGTGCAGTCCTCGTCCTCGCAGACGGGCGCGAGCACGCACTCGTCGTCGAAGCAGTCGAGGAAGCCGTCGCCGTCGTCGTCCACGCCGTTGAAGCAGTCCTCGGCGATGCAGGCGGAGTCCGCGACGCAGTCGGAGTCGCTGCAGTCGGCGAGGCCGTCGCCGTCGTCATCGAGGCCGTTGTCGCAGATCTCGTCGGCGCACAGCGGGTCGCCGAAGCAGTCCGGGTCGAGGCAGTCGGCGAGGCCGTCGCCGTCTTCGTCGCCGGTGAGCGAGCAGTCCTCGCCGCCACCCACGGAGCAGCTGGGATCGCCCAGGCAGGCCGGGTCGTCGCAGTCGGTCAGGCTGTTGCTGTCGTCGTCGCTGCCGTTGTCGCAGATCTCGGCGGTGTCGCAGGTGGGGTCGGCGGAGCACTCGGGATCGGCGCAGTCGATCGCACCGTCGCCGTCGTCGTCCACGCCGTTGGTGCACACCTCGGCGATGCAGACCGGCTCGGCCACGCACTCCAGGTCGTCGCAGTCGGTGTCGCCGTCGCCGTCGTCATCCACGCCGCCGGTGCAGACCTCGTCGATGCACTCGGACTCGGTGGCGCACTCCGAGTCGGCGCAGTCCACGGCGCCGTCGAGGTCGTCGTCCAAGCCGTTGCCGCAGACCTCGACGAGGCAGTTGGAGTCCTCGCTGCACTCGGGATCGAGGCAGTCGGTCAACAGGTCGGCGTCGTTGTCGATGAAGTCGTCGCAGACCTCGTCGGTGCAGGCGGGGTCGACCACGCAGTCGAAGTCGCTGCAGTCCACGTCGCCGTCGGCGTCGTCGTCGAAGCCGTTGAAGCAGTCCGTCTCGAAGCTGCACTCGGGGCCGCCGAAGCAGTCCGGATCGACGCAGTCGATGAGCCCGTCGCCGTCGTCGTCCGCCTCGTTGTCGCAGTTCTCGACGAGGTAGCAGTTGATGTCCCCGACGCACTCCAGATCCTGGCAGTCGATGTCGCCGTCGTTGTCGTCGTCCAGCCCGTTGTTGCAGATCTCCGGGTCGACGCACTGGGGAACGAGCACGCAGTCGCTGTCGTCGCAGTCGACGTCGCCGTCCAGGTCGTTGTCGATGCCGTCGAAGCACTCCTCGCTCTCGGGGAGGCACTCCGGCAGCGTGTCACAGTCCGAATCGTCGCAGTCGAAGTCGCCGTCACCGTCGTCGTCGATCCCGTTGGTGCAGATCTCGATCGTCGTCTCGGCGCACGCCACGCTCAGGGTGAAGCTGGCCGAATCGGCGACGTCCTTGGAGTCCACCACGAGGTAGTAGGTGCCGCCGCCGAAGGCGAAGAAGGCGACCGACTCGACCGCATCGGTCAGCGACACGGACGACACGACGCACTCCAGCGGGTCGCACCCGGTGTTCTTGTCCTCCAGCACGTACAGGTCGAGATCGACGGGTTCGAGGGGCTCGAGCGACACCTCGAGGGTGTTGTCCGCGGGCAGGTCGAACTCCATCTCGTAGATGATCTCGTTGCCGTAGGCGGGGGTGATCCCGCACGCGTAGCCGTCCATCGAGGGGGTCCCGAAGATCGTGTCGCCGGAGGTGGCGCTGCTGCCGCAGTCGATGAAGTCCTCCGGCGCGCTGCAGACCTGGCTCGGGCAGGCGTCCTCGGTGACGCACTCGGTGTCGTCGCAGTCGATGTCGCCGTCGCCGTCGTCGTCGATCGAGTTGTCGCAGATCTCCGGCTGGCAGTAGAGCTCGGAGAAGCAGTCCGGGTCCAAGCAGTCGATCAGGCTGTTGGCGTTGTCGTCCAGCAGGTTGTCGCAGACCTCGGGGGCGCACTCGAGCTGGGAGCTGCAGTCGGGGTCGTCGCAGTCGGCGAGGCCGTCGCCGTCGTCGTCGAAGCCGTTGTTGCAGTCCTCGACGAAGCAGCCCGGCTCGCCGAAGCACTCGCTGTCGTCGCAGTCGGTGTCGCCGTCGAGGTCGTCGTCGAGGAAGTTGCCGCAGATCTCCACCGGGTCGGCGGGGCAGGTGATGTCGAGCACGTAGCCGCCGGAGTCGCCGTCGAAGCCGTCCACGGCGATGACGTATTCGACGCCGCCGACCGTGGTGATCGTCAGCTCTTCGACCGAGTCGGAGCCGGTGGAGGCGTCCACGCAGTCGTCCGGATCGCACTCGTCGCCGATGACCTCGAGCACGTACAGGTCGAGGTCGACGGGCTCGGTGATGGCGAGGTGGAACGTGACGTCGCCGCCGCCCTCGGGGGCGACGAAGCTGTACAGCTCCTCGGGGCCGGTCGCGGGCAGACCGCAGCCGTACAGGTCGATGAACGCGTCGCCGTCGCCGGAGTCGCTGACGATGGCGTCGCCGCACTCGGTGACCGTCTCGGTGTCGCACGAACTCGGGCAGGCGCAGTCGGGATCGAAGCAGTCCACCAGCGTGTCGAAGTCGTCGTCGACGCCGTTTTCGCAGTCCTCGAGCAGGTCCGACGGGCACTGGGCGACGAGGTTGAAGAAGGACGACTGGCCGAACCGTCCGTCGACCGCGATCAGGTAGTCCGTGCCCGCGACCCCGTCGAAGGTGACGGTCTGGTCGCCGAACGCGATGCAGTCATCGGGGTCGCAGGCCGGGCCGCCGGGCTCCAGCACGTACAGATCGAGCTCGGCCGTCAGCTGCGTCAGCGCAAACACGTGCTCGCCCGTCTCGGTGGCGGTGAACGAGTAGACGATCTCCGGGCCCGTGGCGTCCCAGCCGCCGCAGGAGTAGCTGTCGTTGGCGTCGGTGCCGGCGGTGATGTCGGCGGTGTGGCCGACGCCGAGGCCGCCGCAGGTCAGCGACTCCAAGGGCAGGCAGGCGGCGCAGTAGGGGTCGGTGTCGCACTCCGGATCGCCGCAGTCGGCGAGCAGGTCGTTGTCGTCGTCGATCTGGTTGTCGCAGGTCTCGAAGGTGCAGTCGGTGAAGACGTTGCAGTCCCCGTCGGCGCAGTCGATGTCGCCGTCGCCGTCGTCGTCGACGTCGTTGTCGCAGATCTCCGTGTTGCACAGCGAGTCGAAGAAACACTCCAGGTCGGCACAGTCGATGTCGCCGTCGCCGTCGTCGTCGCTGCCGTTGTCGCAGACCTCGATGGTGCAGATCAGCTCGCCGGTGCAGTCCGGGTCGGCGCAGTCGACGAAGCCGTCGCCGTCGTCGTCGAAGTTGTTGGTGCAGTCCTCGAGGGAGCACTCGGGGGTGCCGACGCAGTCCGAGTCGTCGCAGTCGATCGCGCCGTCGCCGTCGTTGTCGAGGCTGTCGTCGCAGACCTCATCGGCGCAGACGATCTCCGTCAGACACTCGTCGTCGTCGCAGTCGACGTCGCCGTCGCCGTCGTTGTCGAAGCTGTCGTCGCAGATCTCGTCGAGGCACACGGGCGCGGTGAAGCAGTCCGGGTCGAAGCAGTCCACGAGGCCGTCGCCGTCGTCGTCGACGCCGTCGTCGCAGACCTCGCCGCCGCCCAGGGTGCAGGCGCTGTCCCCGAGGCACGCGGGATCGTCGCAGTCGATCAGGGAGTTGGAGTCGTTGTCGATCGTGTCGTCGCAGATCTCGGTCGTGTCGCAGTCCGGGTCGCCGGAGCACTCGGGGTCGGCGCAGTCGACGAAGCCGTCGCTGTCGTCGTCGATGACGTTGTCGCAGTCCTCGGCGATGCAGTCCGGTTCGGTGGAGCACTCGGGGTCGGCGCAGTCGATCTGGCCGTCGCCGTCGTCGTCCAGGGAGTTGCCGCAGTCCTCGACCAGGCAGGCGGGTTCGCCCACGCACTCGTCGTCGGCGCAGTCGGCGTCGCCGTCGCCGTCGTCGTCGATCGTGTTGTCGCAGACCTCGTCCACGCACGCGGGGAACGTGAAGCACTCGTCGTCGGCGCAGTCGATGTAGCCGTCGCCGTCGTCGTCGACCTCGTCGTCGCAGACCTCGTCCACGCAACCGGGGAAGACCGAGCAGTTCACGACGTCGTCGCAGTCCACGAGGGTGTCGCCGTCGTTGTCGGCGCCGTCGTCGCAGACCTCGATGGTGCAGAAGGTGTCGTAGATGCACTCGTCGTCGTTGCAGTCGATGTCGCCATCGCCGTCTTCATCGAGGCCGTTGTCGCAGTCCTCGGCGATGCAGATGGTCTCCGGCACGCACTCGGCGTCGACGCAGTCGATGAAGCCGTCGCCGTCGTTGTCGAGTTCGTCGTCGCAGATCTCGGCGATGCACACCGGCGTCAGGGTGCAGTCGGGATCGACGCAGTCGACGAGGCCGTCGCCGTCATCATCGGTGCCGTTGTCGCAGTCCTCGGTGCCGCAGGTGGGCTCGGAGACGCAGTCGGGGTCGGCGCAGTCGATGAAGCCGTCGCCGTCGTCGTCCAGGCCGGAGGTGCAGTCCTCGATGCCGCAAGCGGGATCGCCCACGCAGTCGGCGTCCACGCAGTCGACGAAGCCGTCGCCGTCGTCGTCCAGGCTGTTGTCGCAGACCTCGCCCGAGACCGCGCACACCGGCTGGGGCGCGCACGCGGGGTCGTCGCAGTCGACGAGGGAGTCGCCGTCGTCGTCGAGGCCGTTGGAGCAGTCCTCGGACAGGCAGACGGTCTGGGTCTGGCACTCCACGTCGGCGCAGTCGACGAAGAAGTCGCCGTCGTCGTCGAGGCCGTTGTCGCAGATCTCGGGGGTGCACAGGGGCTCGTTGGCGATGCAGTCCGCGTCGGCGCAGTCGATGAAGCCGTCGGCGTTGTTGTCGAAGCCGTCGAAGCAGTTCTCGACGATGCAACCGGGCTCGGTGTCGCACTCCAGATCGGAGCAGTCGATGAAGCCGTCGGAGTCGTCGTCGATGCCGTTGAAGCAGTCCTCGGGCACGCAGAGGGCGTCGGCTTCGCAGTCGGGATCGAGGGGGTCGTTGGTGGCGTCGTCGGTGCAGTCGATGAAGCCGTCGCCGTCGTCGTCGATCCCGTTGCCGCAGTCCTCGTCCACGCAGGCGGGGGCGCCGGTGCACTGGTTGTCGTCGCAGTCGATGAAGCCGTCGCCGTCGTTGTCGGCGCCGTCGGTGCAGTCCTCGGAGCTGCAGATGGCCTCGAAGGCGCAGTCGGCGTCGTTGCAGTCGGTCGAGCCGTCGCCGTCGTTGTCGATGCCGTCGGTGCAGTCCTCGGGGATGCAGAGGGGGTCGCCGATGCACTCGGTGTCGAAGCAGTCGAGGAAGCCGTCGAGGTCGTCGTCGAAGCCGTTGGTGCAGGTCTCCTCGATGCAGTCGCTGTTGAGCGTGCACTCGTCGTCGGCACAGTCCAGGAAGAGATCGCCGTCGTTGTCGACGCCGTCGATGCAGTCCTCGGCGATGCAGTCGGCCGAGGCGAGGCAGTCCGTGTCGACGCAGTCCACGGCGCCGTCGCCGTCGTCGTCGAAGCCGTTGGTGCAGTTCTCACCGGTGCAGGCGACGTTGGCGACGCAGTCGGTGTCGTCGCAGTCGGCGTCCCCGTCGGTGTCGTCGTCGACGCCGTTGGTGCAGTCCTCGGGGGTGCACTCGGGGAGGGCCGAGCAGGCGGCGTCGGCGCAGTCGATGAGGCCGTCGCCGTTGTTGTCGAGGCCGTCGTCGCAGATCTCGAAGCTGCAGGCGGGATCGGTGAAGCACTCGGGATCGAAGCAGTTGAGGAGGCCGTCGACGTCGTCGTCGAAGGGGTTCGCGCAGTTCTCGGGGTCGCAGTAGAAGGTCGCGAGGCAGTCCGCGTCGTCGCAGTCGACGTCACCGTCGCCGTCGTTGTCGATGCCGTCGAAGATGCCGTCGCCGTCCGGATCGGGGCTGGTGCAGTCTTCGGGCTCGGGGGTGGCGTCGTCGTCGTCGGTGGCGTCGTCGTCGTCCGTCGCGTCGTCGTCGTCCGTCGCGTCGTCATCGTCGGTGGCGTCGTCATCGTCGGTGGCGTCGTCGTCGTCGGTGGCGTCGTCGTCGTCCGTGGCGTCGTCGTCGTCCGTGGCGTCGTCGTCGTCCGTGGCGTCGTCGTCGTCGGTGGCGTCGTCGTCGTTGGCGACGGTGTCGTCGTCGTTGGCGGTGGCGTCGTCGTCGTCGTCAGGGCAGCCGGTCAGCAGAAAAAGAGCGGACAGAAGGGCGACGAGGCGGGCAATGCGAGGCATGAAAGCTCCTCCGGGTAGAGGAGATTACCAGGGGGCCGACTACACTCCCTCGATGCCCCGGCTCCTCCTTGTCGCAGGATGGTTTTGCCTCGTCGCGTGCGGTCCCAGCGGGCCGGCCGACGCGGACGGCGACGGCGTCCCCGACGCCACCGACTGCGCCCCCGACAACGCGGCCATCTACCCCGAAGCCGAGGACCCCTGGGGCGACGGCTTCGACCAGGACTGCGACGGGGCGGATGGGATCGACACGGACGGCGACGGCTGGGCCGCCAACGCCCCCGAGACCGATTGCGACGACGGCGACCCCGCCGTGAACCCCGGCAGCGACGACACGGTCGGCGACGGCGTCGACAACAACTGCGACGGCGCCGACGGCGTGGACGCCGACGGGGACGGCTTCGCCTCGATCGACAGCGGCGGCGACGACTGCGACGACGACGACTGGTTCACCGCCCCCGGCGCCAACGACTACGTCGGCGACGGCGGCGATCAGAACTGCGACGGCCTCGACGGCACCGACGCGGACGGCGACGGCCACGCCTCCGTCGACAGTCTCGGCGACGACTGCGACGACACCTCCCCCGCCGTCTACCCCGGGGCGGCCGAGCTCTGCGACGGTGTGGACACCGACTGCCTGCCCGACTCCACCGAGGTCGACGAGGACGGCGACGGCTGGTTCGTGTGCGCGGGCGACTGCAACGACGGGGACGCATCCGTGCACCCCGGGGCCATCGAGGAGTGCAACGAGGTCGACCAGGACTGCAACGGCGTGCCCCCCAGCGTCGACTCGGACGGTGACGGCCTCGCTCCCTGCGCAGGGGACTGCGACGACGGCGACCCGTCGGTGTTCCCCGGCGCCCCGGAGGCCTGCAACGGGGCCGACGACAACTGCGACAGCGTCGTCCCCGCGAACGAGAGCGACCTCGACGGGGACGGCTGGACCGGCTGCGGCGGCGACTGCGACGACGGCTCGGCGACCACGCACCCCGGCGCCTGGGGCGAGTCGGTCGGCGACGGGGTCGACAGCGACTGCGACGGGCAGGACGCCGCTGTGCTCCTCGGCGGGGCGTCGGCCGTCTTCGAAGGCACCGGCCCCATGAACATCTTCGGCGGCGCGGTGGCCCCCGCGGGGGACGTCGACAACGACGGGCTCGCCGATGTGCTCATCGCCGCCCCGGGCTCCAGCACCACCGGGCCCGGCTCCTTCACCGGAGGCCGCACGATGCTGTACCTGGGGGCCGATCTGGCCGCCCCGTCGGTCGCACCTCGCATCCTCAGCGACGCCCACGCCCAGATCCAGGGCGAGGAGGGGCTCGACTTCTCGGGGACCTCGATGACCGGCGTCGGCGACGTCGACGGCGACGGGCGCGACGACCTCGTCATCGGCGCCTTCGGCAACAACGAAGCCGGCCAGAACGCGGGCAAGGTCTACTTCGTCCCCGGCTCGGCACTGACGACCGGCGGCGTCCTCAACCTGGACGACGCCGCGGCCGCCACCCACGCCTGGACGGGCGCGGATGAGGGGGACGAACTCGGCATCTCGGTCGCCGCCGCCGGCGACGTGGACGGCGACGGCCTCGCCGACTTCCTCATGGGAGCGCACCAGGCGGGGGGCTACGAGGGCCGCGCCTGGCTGGTGCTCGGGGCCACGCTCGGGAGCCCCGGTACCTCGTCCGTTTCCTCGGTCGGTCACCGCTTCGACGGGGAAGCCGCGGGCGACTTCGCGGGGACCTCGGTCGCGGGCGGCGGCGACGTCGACGGCGACGGCCGGGGAGACCTCCTGATCGGAGCCCCGTCGGCCGACGGCGGCGGGTTCGGCTCAGGCCGGGCCTACCTGTGGTTCGGCGCGAGCATCGGGGGGCCGGGGACCTACGACCTCGACGACGCCGATCGGATCTTCGAAGGAGTCGTCGACAACGAACAGGCCGGCGAGGTGGTGAGGTTCGCCGATGACCTCGACGGCGACGCACGTTCGGAGCTGCTGATCGGCAACCTCAGCGGCGACGCCGGCCTGCGGGTCGTGCTCAGCGAGGACCTCGGGAGCGGAACCACGGTGTCCCTGTCGTCCGCCGCGCTGCGGTTCCCGGGCGCCATCACGGGGCCCAACGGCGTCTCCAGCGACGTGGACGGGGATGGGCTGGCCGACCTGCTCGTGGGCTACCCCGACCAGGGCGCGGCGGGCGAGTTCGCGGTCTTCCTCGGCGCGGCGCTGCCGGGCTCGGGCGCGGTGTCATCCAGCAGCGCCGACTACCTCTGGGCCGGGGACGTGGCCGGCGACGACGCCGGCACCATGGCCGCTGGCGCGGGCGACGTGAACGGCGATGGGTACGACGACGTGCTGGTCGGCACCCACCGGCCCGGAGACTCTGCCGTGGTGGGGCAGGCGTACCTGCTGTTGGGTCCCGGGCAGTAGCGTCAGTCGCGATCGAGCGCGTCCAACTCCGCTTCAGCGGCCCGCCGCGCTTCGGCGTCTCGGCGGGCGCGCTCCCGCGCCGACGAACGCTCGGATTCGATCTCCGCGTGCGCCTCGGCCACGCTCATCGCGTCTCGATCCAACTCGGGAACGAGGCCGGGAGCGGCGGAGGCGGCTTTGCTTCGGACCGCCTGCCCGAAGGCGCCCGCGTCCGGTGAAACGACCCCGTCCAGGAGCGCTTCCCCCACCGTGGAGGCGCGGCCCGACGAGCGGAGCGTGGTGAGCACCCGGGTGGCGTGGTGGGCGACCGCGTGGGCGTCCCGCACGGGGCTGTCCAGCGGGGAGGCGACCCCCCGGATGTGGCCCGGCACGCCGGCGACGGTGCGCAGGGCGGGGTCGATGCTCGCGACCGATTCGGCGTCGACGTCCGCGGCCGCCGCGCGCGCCCCGAGGCCTGCGAGCACGCGGACCCCCAGCTCGATCGTGTCGTGCAGCTCGCGCGCCTGCGCCGCGAGGGCGCGCGCGTCTTCCATGCGCCGCTCCAGCACCGCGATGTCTCCGGCGAGGGCCCGGGCGGCCCGGTCTCGCTTGTCCTGGATCCCGTCGGCGTCGACGGACGACAGCATCGTCGCGATGAAGCCGCCACGGGTGCGTTCGTCGATCTGCCCGACCTCCTCGGCCCGCCGCTCGGCGTCCGCGGCTGCGTCCCGCAGCTCCTTGACCGCGTGGGGCACCCGCTCTCGCAGCCCATCCCGCTCACGCTCGGCGGCGCGGGTCACCTGGGACATGAAGAGGCGCAGGTGGTCGGGGTCGAAGGGCTGGTCCAGCAGGAGCAGCAGCTCACGGAGGGTCTTGGGGGTCATCTGAGCGGAGCCTAGCCGTACGAGACACCGTGCAGCAGGTACAGCAGGTTCAACCCGAGCCGGAACATCGGGTCGAACACGTCATCGAAGACCCGCCACGCGATGAGGATGCCGATGAGCCCGAGCATCGGGTTCCCCCACAGGAACCGCTGGTACTTCGGGATCACCGAATCCGGGAGCCCCAAGACGATCGCCGCGCTGCCATCCAGCGGCGGCACCGGCAGCAGGTTGAACACGAACAGCAGCAGGTTCAGCGCGAAGATCGAGCCGAGCAGGTAGGCGATCGGTTCCCAGAAGCTCTGCGTGCCTGCCATCGCGGTGGTGACCCCGGCGAACGCGACGGAGTCCGGGGAGTCGAACACCCCGGCGAAGAGGCCGATGTTGATGAGCACGGCGGCGACGATCACCAGGAGCAGGTTGGCGCCGGGACCCGCCAGCGCCATCCAGGCGGCCCGGCGGGGGTGCTTCTGAGCCCACTGAACGTTGTACGGCGCGCTCGCGAAGCCCAACGGCCAGCCCATCAGGATCACGGAGATGATCGGGATCACGATCATGCCCATCGGCTCGCGGCGGATGTGCGGCAGCGGGTCGAGGGTGACCTGGCCGCCCTCGTACGCGGTGCTGTCGCCGCCCTTCAGCGCCGCCCACGCGTGCGCCGCCTCGTGCAGCGTCGTCGAGAAGAGGAACACCATGTAGAAGACGAAGCCGTCCACCAGTTCGGTCATGGGGCTACCAGGGGTCCGCGAGCGCCTGGTCGAGGGCGTCGATCGCGAGGTTCGCGTGGGCGTAGCGGTCGGCGGGGTCCTTCTCCAGGAGCTTGTCCACGACCCGAGCCAGCGCCGGCGGCAGCGACTCGTCCAGGTCACGCAGGCTCGGGGCGGGCTCCCGCAGCACCTTGTGGAACAGCGACGCGATGTCCCGATCGTCGAAGGGCAGGACCCCGGTGAGGAGGCGGAACAGGACCACCCCCATCGCGTACAGGTCCGTCTGGGGAAGCACCCCCTGCTGGCCCCGCTTGAGCCGCTCGGGGGGGATGAAGCAGGGCGTGCCCACGACCCGCCCGGTGCGGGTCCAGGAGGCCGCGTCGGTCGACGTCTTGGCGATGCCGAAGTCCATCACCTTGAGGACCTGACCGCCCTCCAGCACGAAGAGGTTGCGCGGCTTGATGTCGCGGTGGACCACGTCCAGATCATGCGCGTGGCCGAGGCCGGCCATCGCCTGCTTGACCAGATCGACCGCGAGCGCCGGCTCCAACACGCCCCCCATGTCCTGGGTGAAGACCTCCAGGTCGGTCCCGCGCATGAGCTCCATCGTGAGGAAGTAGGCGCCCCTCCAGGTGCCGAACTCGAAGGTCGAGACGATGTTGGGGTGCGAGAGCTTCCGGGCGATCCGCATCTCCTGCTTGAACCGGCCGACGGCGTTGGGGTCGCGGGTCTCGTCCTTGAACAGCTTGAGGGCGACGGCCTCCTCGAGCTCGAGGTCCGTGGCCCGGAACACGACCGCGTAGCCGCCTTCGCCGATGGGGCCGTCGATGCGGAACCGGTTGGCGATGACCGAGCCGGGGTGGAGCGGCCACAGGCCGAGCTCCTGGCTCTTGGTCCGCAGGTCCTCCTGAACCTCCTTGTTCTGCTCGTCCGATCGCAAGTGCCAGGACGACGACGACGACGACACCTTGCCCGACAGCCACTCGCTGGAGCTCCAGGGAGGCTTCTCGGGGGTCGTCGGCGGAGCGGGGGCGGCCGGCAGCGCGGGGACCGGATCAGGAGGCGCCGGAACCTGTCGCTCGGACAGCACGCCAGGGTCGTGAAGCGCTTCGAACTCGGGGGCCGCGAGCCAGGCACTCTCCTCCTCGCCCATCACGAACTCCAGGGACTCCATCGACTCGTCCTCGGACATGTCCTCCTCGGCGGTGCGGAACGAGTCATCGAGGGAGTCGTCGAACGAGTCGTCCGCGATCTCGATCACCGCGGAGTTGCCCGCGGCGGGGTGCGGGATGAGCGCCCACAGGAAGCCGGGACGCCACGGGTTGTCGGAGATGGGGAGGCCCCGCAGGGCGAGGGCGGCGTCCTGCCGGCGCCCGAGCTTCTTGAGCAGATCGGAGGCCCGACCCAGCTTGCCGAGGTTGCAGTAGAGGCCGACGGCGCGCTCGTGGTGGCCGCATCGCTCGAAGCAGACGGCCGCCGAGAACGCCGCCTTGCGCTGCTCCTCCGTCAGCCGATCGACGGGGGTCTCCTCGCGCGGGAGCACGTACAGGTAGCAGTTGCCGGCTTCCTCGAAGCGGCGGTCGCGACTCAGCAGATCACCGGCCTCGCGGTAGCGGGCGTCGGCGACCAGTCGGTCGATGATGTACTCGCTGATGCCCCCCCCCTTTCAGCGCCTACCGGCCGTTCGGAACGTCAAAGGTACCGAGTTCGTTGAGCCCTGTGGTGGCATCCCACACTCCGGTGTTCGCGAGGCGGATCGAGTAGCGCACGTCGCCCTGCAGACCGGCGGCGGCGTCCGGGAGCCACAGCGCCAGGTCGTGGGACCCGGGGCCGATCCCGGTGAGGGCGCCGGTGACGGTGACCTCCGTGCCCGGAAGCCAGAAGCGCAGGTCGTCGGCCAGGGGGACCGCCGCGCCGCTCGCCCCATCGACCACGAGGTAGGCCGTGCGGGGGTTGTACAGCGCCCCCCAGCCGACGTTGGTGAGGGTCAGGCTGACCTCGACGTCCCCGTCGGAGTTGGCGACCGCCCCGCCCGCGGACAGCGCGTAGCGGTAGCCGATCGAGCGCTCGATCTCGTCGCGGCAGCCGCCATCGGTCCAGCTGTCGAGCACCTCCTGGCGGTACTCGTCGTTCATGTAGCTGGTGTGCAGCAGCTCCATCTCGGCGGTCGCCGAGGCGCACTCGGACCGGGGCGGGTTGGGGTTGCAGGTCTCGCCCCCGTGCAGCGTGTAGAGGGTCTCGGCGGCGGTGTAGCCGACCCAGGTGGCGACATCGTCCGAGGGGTAGGTCCCCCAGTCGTTGGGGCTGGCGAGGAAGCAGTCGTTGTGGTGGCCGACGCGGGCGTGATCGAGGCCGGTGTGGGCGTCGGCGGCGGCGAAGGGGACGTTGCCGTAGATGTCGTTCTTGTGGCCCGGCGTGCGGATCTGGACCATCCGGTCGGCGGGGACCGCCTCCAGCAAGGCATCGAGGATGTCGCCCTTCTGGGGCAGCAGGTTGTTGGTGCTGGTGTGCCACTCGCCCCACGCGCCGATGAAGCCCGCCTGCACCACCGCGATGACGTCGGCGTTGTCGGTCAGCAGCGGGGTCACTTGATCGATGTGAGTGATGACCCACGAGAACGGAGCGTCGGGCTCGCTGTCGGGGTACGGGCCGAAGTTGTAGGCGAACCGAAGGATGAGCTTCTTGCCGGCGGCGCGGGCGGCGTCGATACCGACCTGCACGTCGTCCAGGAAGGACTGGGGGATGTCGGATTCCCGGTAGTCGTCGAGGCGGACGTAGCTGAAGGTCAAGGTGTAGCCGTCGTAGAACCAGCCGCCGTCCACGAGCGAGGTGGTTCGGTAGAAGCCGCGCTCGGGGTTGTCGAAGATCGCGTCGGTCGAGGCGTAGGTCCAGGCCGTCGCGGTGCTGATCGGAGGGGCCGAGTCGTCGTCGTCGCCGGCCGAATCATCGTCGTCGGGAACGATGTCGTCATCGTCGGGGGCGATGTCGTCGTCGTCGGGGGCGATGTCATCGTCGTCGGGGGCGATGTCGTCGTCGTCGGGGGCGATGTCGTCGTCGTCGGCGACGGTGGAGTCGTCGTCGTCGTCAAGGCATCCGCTGAGACTGAACGCGAGACTGAACAGCAGGAGCAGCAACCACCGACGAGTCATATCCGAATTATCGCAGACCGCCCGTATGCTGCGCCCGTGCTGCGCCCCGCCCTGATGTTGATCTGCCTGCTCGGGGCCGTCCCCGCGGCAGCCGATCAGCCTTCCAGCGAGCGCCTTCCAGCGAGCGCCTTTCGGCGCTGGACGAGCGGGTGGAGGCGGACCCCACGGATGTCGATCTGAGGCTTCGCCGGGCCGAGTTCCGGGCCGAGGCGGGCCTGCCGATGCAGGCCTTCGAAGATCTCGCCGCCGTGGCCGCCGCCGACGCGGACGAGCCGCGCATGCTGCTCATCCGGGCGGAGCTTCACCTCACCCTGGGATCTCCGGACCTCGCCGTCGCCGACCTCGACCGACGCATCGCCCAGGCTCCCGCGAGCGCGCCCGCGCACGAGCTTCGAGGACAGCTCCGATCGGGCGCGGGGGATGCCGCCGGAGCCCTCGCCGCCGCCGAGGCCGCGTGGCAGGCCGGACCGACGCTGGACCGCACGGTCGTGCTCGCCCGCCGACTCGAGGCGGCGGGGAAGCCGGAGGCCGCCGCGGACGCTTGCATCGACGGCGCGGACCGCTTCGGCGGGGCGGTGGTGCTCCGCCTCGATGCGGCCGCCCGCCTCCAGGGACTCGGCCGCTATGACGACGCGCTCACCCAGGTCGATCTGCTGCTCGCGGCGTCTCCGGAACACCCCGACTGGCTGGTCCTTCGCGCCGACGTGCTCCTCGCCGCGGGCCGGCCCGCGAGCAGGCCCTCGTCCGGCTCGACGAACTCCTCGCTCTACGCCCCACCCCGATGCCCGAACCGGCCCAGATCCGGAGAATCGGGGGGAACCGACAGGCTTTGCGTACAGCATTGTCACACACGGACACGGGGCGTTCCTGGATGATCCAGGGCGCTTTGCCTATTCCTCTTCCCGTCAGCGACCAACCGCGTCGCCCTGGAGTCCGAACATGGCCAACGAACTTTCGATCATCCCGTTCCTTCGCTTCCTCGCGCTGAGCCTGTGCCTCGTGCCGGCCGTCGCTTGCTACGACAAGAGCGAGGTCTTCCAGCCCGCCGATGAGGACGAGGCCACGGACGTCGACTACGACGGCTCCGAGGATCCCTTCGCCAACGACGAAGAGGCCCTGGACGACGGCGCGGCCGACGAGGATGTCAACGCCGACGACGACACCGACACCGACACGGACGACATGCCCGCCGACGAGGACAACGAGGACGACTTCGAATGCGCCTTCGGCAAGAACGTCTCCGAGATGGCCACGGCCGACCACCTCGAGCTGGGCGCCTTCGAACACCTCATCGGCATCGACGCCCTGAACGACTTCGAGCTGGACCAGCTCCTGTACGGCACCGACATCTTCGACTGGTTCGACGCGGCCGGTGACCTCGACGCCTTCGTCGCGGAGCTCGACGGCGAGCGCGTCCTGATCCGCAACATTGAGCTGCCCTCCACGGGCCAGACCTTCACGCATCTCCGGTTCCACAGCCGGGACTTCGAGTACGGCTTCCTGTTCAGCGCAGACTCGCTTCGCCTCGTCGGTGCCGTCGACGAGGGAGCGATTCTGAGCTGTCAGGTCGCCCTCTAAAAAAGCATCGTGGGCTCGCCGGACTGACAACTTCGGCGAGGGACGGTCCGGCGGGCCCACGGCGTTTTCTTCAACAACCTAGACTCGGGGGCGATGGATTCATCGCCCCCGAGTCGCGTTCTGCTAACCGACGGCGTGTTGGACCTGCACGTGGGCGCCATCGAACGCGGCGGAACCCGTCTCCCCCTGACCACCCGCGAGCTGGAGCTGCTCCGCTACCTCGCCGCCCGCGAGGGCCAGGACGTCTCCCGGGACGACCTCCTCGTCGAGGTCTGGGAGTACGCGCCCGGGGTGCAGTCCCGCACCGTCGACACCACCGTCAAACGGCTCCGCAAGAAGCTGGAGGTCGACGCCTCCGATCCGCGCCACCTGCTCTCGGTCCACGGGGTCGGCTACCGCCTCGTCGCCAGTGCCGCCGAAGCCCCCGCACCGACCCGGACCTCCAACCTCCCCGACGACACCGACTCCTTCATCGGCCGTGCCGCCGAGCGGGCCGCCCTCGCCGACGCCCTCCAGCGGGGCGAGCAGCTGATCACGCTCCGCGGTCCCGGAGGCGTGGGCAAGAGCCGCCTCGCCCGGGAGTTCGCCCGTGAGCGCGCCGACCACGGCGACGCGGTCGTGCTCGTCGAACTCACCGCCGCCACCAACGAAGCCGACGTCCGCGCTGAACTGGGCTCCGCCCTCGGCCTCCGCGCGGCCCCTGACGACGACGCCGTCCGCGCCGCGATCTCTGAGCTCGTGCCGGCCCTCATCCTGCTGGACGACTGCGACGCAGTGCGCGAGATCGTTCGCGGCATGCTCCCCGCCTGGGCCAACCCCATCGTCGGCGCCACGCTGCTGGTGACCGGCCGGCAGGCCCTCGATCTCGGCCCCGAAGCCACCATCCAGATCGCCCCCCTGCCGGTTGAGGACGCCCTCGCCCTCTTCCGCGCCCGCACCGCCACCGCCACCGCCATCGACGACGACGACGACGACGACGAGCTCCTCGAACGGCTCGTCGGTGAACTCGACCACCTCCCCCTCGCCATCGAGCTCGCCGCCGCACGCGCCGCCGTGCTGTCCCCGGCCGAGATCCTCGACCGCCTCGACCAGCGGTTCCGCCTCCTCGCCTCCCGGGGTCGCGACGGCCGCGCCGCCCGCCTCCGCGACACGATCGCCTGGTCCTGGGACCTGTTGGAGGAGGCCGAGCGCGAGGCCCTCATCGCCTGCGCCTCGTTCCGCGGCGGGTTCGATGTCAAAGCCGCCGAGACGGTCGTCGATCCCTCCGACCCCGACGTATGGGTGCTGGACCTGGTCGACTCGCTGGAGAGCAAGTCGCTGCTGCAGCGCCGCACCACCGGCGGCCGCTCTCGGTTCTTCCTCCTCAACGGCGTGCGCGTGTTCGCCACCGAGGCCGGCTCCGACGGTCCCTACGCCGCCGCCGTCGACCGGCACCGCACCTGGGCGGTCCGCACCGGGATTCACCTCCTCGCAGAGCTCGACGGCAAACCTACGCGCACGACGTGGGCGCGGCTGGAAGCGGAGCGCGCCAACCTCCAGGCCGCCTGGACGGGCGCCCCCGATGGGAACGATCGCGGAGAACTCGCGGTCGTCATCGGACGCATCTACGAGCGCGCGGGCTCGGCGCAGGTCGGGCTCGACACCCTCAACGCGACCCTGGCCGGAGCCGCGGATCTGACGCCCGCCGTCCAGGCCCGGCTCCTGCTCGTTCGGGCCTATCTGGCGCGGGCCCTGAACGCCCTCCCCGACGCCATCGCCGACGCCGAAGCGGCCGAAGCGGCGGCTCAGGCGTGCGACGACTCAGACACCTTCGTGCTCGCGGCCGTGCTTCAGGCCGAACTCGGCACCGATCTGGGCAAGGCCGACGAGGTGCTCGCCCACCTGGACCGCGCCAATGCCCGGGGTCCCGCGCCCGCCAGTCGCGCCCACTTCGAGCTGATGCTCCGCCGCGGCATGGTCCTGTTCCACGCCGGTGATGTCGACCAGGCGGACGCCATCGGCGAGGAGATGTTTGCCCTCGCCCGTCGCACCGGAAACCTCGACGCCGAGGGCGGAGCCCGCCGCCTCCTGGCCGCCGTCCGCCTCCGCCGCAGCCGGATTGCCGACTCCTGGGAGCAAGCGAACGCCGCCCAGGAGCTCTTCGCCGAACTCGGGGACCAGGTCAAAGAAGCCCTCGTCCTGGAGATCAAGGGCGTCATTCGGGCCTACAGCGGCGACCACCAGGCCGCCTCGCACTGGCACGGCCTCGCCGTTCAGGCCTACCGCCGGCTGGGGCGCCGCCACGAGCTCCCCCGGGCGCTCGGCAACCTCGCCCGCGATCTCCTTCACTGCGGAGACGAGTCCGAGGCCCGGCGGGTCGCCCTCGAAGCCATCGCCGCGTCCCGCGAGCAAGGAGCGCTCCGGCAGGAACTGGAAGCCCGGACGCTCGTCGGTACGGTCGCGCTGGCCGAGGGCCGGCTCGATGACGCTGTCGCCGCCTACTCCGATGCGGTCGAGCAGGCGCAAGCCGCCTCGCTGACGATCATGACCGGCATCGCCCAGGCCTGCCGGGCCATCGCTTTGCTCGTCTCGGGAAGGCTCGACGAGGCGCGAGACGCGAGCGACGCCGCCATCGCCGCCTCCAAGGCGGCAGGAGACCGGCTCGGCCTCACGTACCACGTAGCTACCCGCGCGGCCCTCGAAGCCGAAGCCGACCACGTGGACGAGGCGGAGTCCCTGCTCGCCCGCGCCATCTCCACCGCACCGCACGCCGGGATCGTCTGGCTGGAGCTGTGCACCGGGTTCGTCGCGGCCGCCCGCGTCCGCGCCGGCATCGACGTCGAAACCAACCGCAAAGCGTGGCAGGAAGCCGCGGACCACCCGCCCAACTCCGCGTTCGATCGCGCCTTCCGAGACCGGCTCCGCACCCGCCTTTGAGGGATTCGACTTGGGCGGACTCACACACCTCCGCTAACGTCGGTTTTCTCAGGGGCTCGGGAAAATCTTTGGAGACATGCATGCGCTTCGACCTTGGAAGTGGTCGCCCGCTTTGGATTGTCATCTTCGCCTCGATGATGTTGCTGCTCTCCGGTTGTCCGGAAGAGCCGCCCGGCGTCGACGACGACGACACGTCCACGACCGACGACGACGACACGTCCACGACCGACGACGACACGTCCGACGACGATGACTCCGCACCCGACGACGACGACGATGACTCCGCACCCGACGACGACGACTCCGCGCCCGACGACGACGACGATGACTCTGGGCCCGATGACGACGACGACGACGACGACGACGACTCAGCACCCGACGACGACGACGACGACGATGACGACGACAGCGCCCCCCTGGTGGAGGACTGCTCCGTCCCCGGCGACGAGGACCTCGACCTGCTCGCCGACTGCGAAGACGACGACTGCTTCGGCCCCGCCTGCCCCGAGGTCTGCGCCTCCGTCTTCGATGAGGACACCGACGGCCTGATCTCCTGCGACGACATCGACGACTGCGAGTACGACGCCGCCTGCCAGGTCGAGCTCCCCGACCTGTCCGCCCCGATGGTCACCATGGAGATCAGCCCCAAGGTCGTCTCCATCGGCGGCACCGTCACGATCGAGGTCACCTCCAGCGACGACATCGGCGTCACCACCGAGGCCCTCGACGTCAACGGCACCCCCGTCACCCTGATCGACGGCGTGGGCACCTACACGCCGTCCGCCTCCGGCTTCGAGGACGTCACGTTCGAGGTCCAGGACGCCCTCGGCAACGTCACCACCAAGACGCTGACCATCGTCGTCATCGATCCCCTCGACAACGTCGCCGGCCCCTACGGCGGGCTGACCTTCGGCCTGCACAACACGACCATCACGGAGGCCACCGACGTGGTCGCCTCCCTCGATGACGACTACGGCGACATCTACTGGACGCTGGAGTACGCCATCGCCGACTCGGGCGACTACATCCAGTTCTCCGACGGCTTCGGCGCCACCGTCGACGAGGTGCTCGGCACCATCGACCCGACCGTCATGCTCGACGGCTGGCACGACATCCGCCTCCAGGTCATCGACGAAGGCGGCAACATCGGCGAGCTGGTCTTCAACGTGCTCATCAAGTCCCCCCTCAAGGTGGGGAACATGACCATCGAGTTCACCGATCTCGAGGTCCCCATGTCGGGCATCCCGATCAAGCTGCGCCGCCGCTACGACAGCCGCCGCCGCGGCGAAGTGGGCGACTTCGGCTACGGCTGGAACCTGGACACCAAGTCCGTCCGCATCACCAAGAACCGCCCCGAAGGCGAGGGTTGGCAGGCGACCTACCAGTTCCTCTTCCCGCTGGGCTTCGTCTACCTCATCAGCAGCCCGCTGGAGCACAACGTCTCCATCGACTTCGGCTCGGGCCTCACGCGCGACTTCGCCTTCTACGTGAGCCCCACCGCGTCGCTGACCGGCTTCTTCACGCCGGCGACCGCGACGGGCGCGTTCTGGAGTGAATCCAGCGCCACCGGCACGACCATGATCGGAGGCGTCGGGGAACCGGCGTCCGTCTACCTCGACACCACCACCGGCAACCTCCTGGGAGGCATCACCGGCACGCTGTACGACATGCCGAGCTACCAGCTCGTGCTCGAGGACGGGACCATCCTCGTCGTCTCGGTGGAGAACGGCATCGAGGAGATCGTCGACCCCAACGGCAACAACATCGAGTTCACCGACACCGGCATCATCCACACCGCCGGCCAGTCGATTCTCTACACGCGCGACGCCGAAGGCCGCATCACCACGCTGCTGGCGCCCGACGGCACGACCACGACGTACACCTACGACGACGCCGGCAACCTGGAGTCCGTCACCGACGCCAAGGGCAACACCCAGAGCTTCAGCTACGGCGCCGGCCACTTCATCACCGACATCAGCAACCCCAACGGCGCGCGCCTGGTCCGCAGCTACTACGACGACAGCGGGCGCCTGACGTCCCAGTGCGACGGCAACGGCTTCTGCACCGACATCAACTGGGACCCGGACGCCGGCGAGGAGCTCCGCTACGACCGCAACGGCTACGCCTCGGTCATCCTGTACGACGAGGACGGCCAGGTCCTCGAAGAGACCGACCCCGTCGGCCGCACCGTCTCCTACAGCTGGGACGACGACGGGAACCTGCTGGAGGAGATCTCCCCCAGCGGCAACATCAAGAGCCACACGTACGACAGCTTCCGGAGGACCTCGACCACCGACTTCAACGGCTGCACCGACTCGTACGAGTACGACTCCGGCTCCCGCGTCACCCAGCACACCGACCGGATGGGGAACGTCCGCACGTCCAGCTACGACGGGCAGGGGAACCTGATCGAGGACATCGACCGCCTCGGGAACTCCAAGACGTTCACCATCGGCGCCCTCGGCACCGTCACGTCCGTCACCGATCGGGCCGGCAACACACGCACCTCCACGTACGACAGCAACGGCTGGAAGCTGTCCGAGACCGACCCCGAGGGGAACGTCATGACGTGGACGTACAACGTCAACGGGCAGCGCACCTCGGAGGTGACGGCGCTGGGCACGACGTCGTTCCTGTACGACGACGACGGCAACCTCATCGAGGTCACCGCCAACGACGGCGGCGTCATCACCTACGAGTACGACGAGCAGGGGCGCGAGGTCGCGATGACCGACCAGCTGGGCCGCCTCACCGAGCGGATCTACGACTACAACGGCAACGAAGTCCGCGTGATCTTCCCCGACGGCACCACCCGGGAGCGGATGTACGACCCCGAGGACGACGTCATCGGCGAGGTCGACGAGGACGGCAACATCACCACCTTCGTGCTGGACCCCGCCGGGCAGCAGCTGCAGGTCATCAACCCCGACGGCACCTCCCGCTACAAGACGTACGACCTCGAGGGGCGCGTCATCGAGGAGGAGAACGACCTGGGGGACGGCTGGACCCGCACCCACGACGGCGAGGGCAACCTGCTGACCGAGACCGACCCCCTCGGCAACGTCAGCTCGCGTGTCTACGACTGCGCCGGCCGCCAGATCGAGGCGACCAACGCCGACGGCATCACCAACACCTACGAGTACAACGCCGAAGGGAGCGTGGTCCTCATCACGCGCGCCATCGGCACGCCCGTGGAGCAGACCGAGTCGTACACCTACGACGGCGAGGGCCGGCTGCTGACCAAGACCCTCGGCGACGGCTCCGTGTGGGGCTACGACTACGACGGCAACGGTCGCCTCAACGTGGTCACCGACCCCGCCGGGGAGTCGATGTCCTACTCCTACGACGCCGTCGGCAACAAGCTGAGCCAGACCGACGCGCTGGGGCGCAGCACCTCGTGGACCTACGACTCCATGAGCCGGCGCACGTCCAAGACGACGGCGGAGGGGTACGAGACCACCTGGACCTACGATCTGGGCGGCCGCATCACGTCGATGACGATGCCCAACGGCGGCACCACCTCGTACACCTACGACGACCGCGATCGCACGACGTCGACGCTGTACGCCGATGGCGCGCTGGAGACCCAGACCTACGACGGCCGCGGCTTCCGCACGTCCATCACGATGGCCGGCGACACCATGGAGTGGACCTACAACGTCATGGGCCAGGTGACGCTGCAGACCAACGCCGACGGCAGCACGCTCGAGTACGAGTACGACAGCCTCGGACGCCAGGCGTCGATCACCGGGACCATGGGCATCCAGGTCCACAGCATCGACCGCACCTACGACGCGGCCGGCCGGCTCGCCACGGTGACGGACGGGGTGGGGCGCAGCGCGACCTACTACTACGACAACCTCGGCAACCGCACGCAGGTGGACCGGTCCAACGGCACGCACTCCACGTGGGCGTACGACGACCTGAACCGACTGACGCAGATCGACCACTTCGACAGCACCGCGGCGCTGTCCCAGCAGCACATCTACACCCTGAACGCGCTCGGCAGCCGCACCCAGGTGCAGGAGCTGGACGGCACGACGGTCGACTGGACCTACGACTCCGCCCATCGGTTGGTCGAAGAGGTCCGCACCGGCGTCGCCGCCCGCACCGCCTCCTGGGTCTACGACGCGGTGGGCAACCGCATCGAGCAGACGATCGACGGCAACACCACCACGTGGCTGTACGACGACGACGACCGCCTGCTGGACGACGGCACCAAGACGTACACGTGGGACGACAACGGCAACCTCGCCTCGACCGACGACACCACCAACCTGGACGTCAACACGTGGGACGCGCGCGGCAAGCTGACCGCGGTCGAGCGGAACGGGGCGCCGTACGTCGACTACGGGTACGACTTCCTCGGCCACCGCATCTTCAGCGACGACGGCGCGGACGAACGCCACTTCCTCGTGGATCCCACGCGCGAGAGCGCGATGAACCTCATCGAGACCGACGAGCTGGGCAATGGCGAGGCGATCTACACCTACGGCGACGACCTCGTGGTCCAGGACCGGGGCGGCATCCGCTGGTACCAGAAGGACGGACTCGGGAGCAGCCGCGCGCTGACCGACGAGACCGGCTTCATCACCGACACGTACAGCTTCGGCGCGTTCGGCGAGACGCTGATGCAGATCGGCTCGTCGCCGAATGACTACCTGTTCGCCGGCGAGCAGGTGGACGCAGCCACCGGCTACTACTACCTCCGCGCCCGCTACATGGACCCGAACACGGGCCGCATGCTCAGCGAGGACCCGTGGGCGGGCACCGAGCGCGACCCCCGCACGCTCCACCGCTACATGTACACGCCGGGCGACCCGGTGAACTTCACCGACCCGACCGGCCGATCGTGGGGCGGGCTGCTCCGCGCGGCGATGATGGCGAGCTTCTCCTTCGGGATCGCGGCGTATGCCGCCAGGCTCATCGTCCAGTTCTACTTCTGGGTGTTCAAAGCCACGATGGTGACCACCTACGTGCTCGCACCGGCGACACAGATCATGAAACTCGGTGGCGCATTGGGCGGGCCTTTGGGGGCTGCAGTCTCCCGAGCCGGCGCCTGCATCGCGCAGTGGGGCATCAAGTACATCCTGGTGTCGTACTTGTGGACCTTCGTGTTCGCTGCGATCCCCATCCTGGGCTGGATCTTCACGATCATGAGCATCTGGAAGTTCCGGAAGGGGATCATGTTCATGGTCCGCCACATCCAGTGGCTCCCGCTCGCGATGGCGGGGGTAATCCGGGCCGAAGGGATCATCAGAAACCTCCCCGACGACATACCCAGAGGCAACCGATTCAGCGACTGCGTCGAGGCCCAGTCCGGCGTTCCCGCGAGGCGCATGGACGCCGCCGTGGTCCGCTTCAAGCGGGATCACGCGGCCGGAAGAGACATCCAACCGTCGCTTCGGCAATTGATGGATCTGTTTGTTCCGATCTATATGGTCATCGATCGTTGCGTCGGTGCGCTACAACAAGAGGCGAACTAACCGATGACTGCCCGAGCCCAACTCCGACCCCAGGCCGCTGACGCGGGAAGCCACAGCGCTTCCGGTGCGATCGACGACGTGCGCCAGCCGATGGCGTTCGCTGACGGCATGGGGGTCAACGGGGTTCAGATGAAGGATGCTCCCGCGCCGGCCCCCAAGAAGGGCAAGGACGAGAGCAAGGACGTCGGCGAGCTGGACGGACTCGGGAAGAAGTTCCAGAAGAAGGCCGGCGGGTTGCTGGAGAAGGTCGCCCGCGAGCCGGGCCAGACCGGCCGCCTCAGCGTCTTCACCAACGTCCCCATCGACGGCGCGGGCTTCATCAAGGCGAGCTTCAAGTTCATGGGCCAGGTCAGCCGCGGCGCGGACGGCAAGGTCACCATGAAGGCCAGCGTCGGCGGCGGCGTCAGCGCGGGCAAGGAGATCGACCTCTACTTCGCCACGATCAAGGCGTTCGCCGCGGCCCAGGTCTACGGGTACATCGAGGCCAAGGGCGACACCGGCGAGGAGTGCTTCCAGTTGATGGCCCTCGGCATCCACCGCCGGCTGGCCAAGATCAACAAGAAGCTCGCCAACGCCGTGGTCGGCAAGGGCACGGTCGAAGCGGCCGTCGCGGGCATGGACGACGAGGACTACGTCGAGACCGGCATGGGCGTCGAAGGCGTCGTCGGTGCGGGCGGCGAGATCCACCCCGACCAGGACGTGGGCGGCTGGGCATCGGCAGGCCGGCAGTCGGGCGAGCGGGTCTCCAAGGGCGACGACGGCGAGCTCAAGACCGAGAAGTACAACCAGATGAGCCAGAGCATCGGCACCTGGCTCCCCCCCTTCCGCCTCAGCGGCTCCTACACCGCCAAGAAGAAGGACGGCGCCATGGCCGGCATCGACATGTCGCTGACCGGCGGGGCGATGATGAGCATCGGCGACATCGAGGGCCGCCTGGCCGGCGGCACGTTCGTGCTCGACGCGCTCTCCCGAGTCTCCAAGGAGCTGCACAAGGCCGGCAAGAAGTCGCCGGACGGCGAGGCCGCGCAGATCACCGACGAGATGGCAAACCAGGCCGCGGCCCGGTCCTCGGCCAAGTTCGTGCTCTCGGGCGCGACACACGCGGCCATCAAGGGGCTGAACTCCGACTTCGGCGGCATGGCGCTGGGCTTCTCGTTGTCCGTGACCTCTTCGTGGACGCCGAGCGGTGGCTACAAGTACACGGTCAAGCTCCAGAAGACGGACAAGATCGACATCGGCAAGAGCTTCCGCAACGACCTCTTCTACGTCCGCATGGAGAACCTGCAGGACATCTTCGAGATCGAGGTCTAGCGGGGTGGAGATCAAGGTGGTCCCCAGCCGGGACCTGTACGACATCGAAGGAAGCGCGGTCCCCGTCGAGGGGGTGCGGCTCGATCTGACCTACAGCGGCGATCGCCTGACCCGCGTGGTCGGAACCTGGACCGTGGACTGGAGCACCTGGCAGCGCATCGACGCGGCCCGGCTCTTCCACCTGGACCCGAACCTTCGGGGCAAGACCTTCTCGGGCTCCCTGACCGAAGACCGACCCGTCGAGATCGAGGCCTACCTGGACAGCAGCCTGATCGCCGGCGTCGCCGACCCGGACATGTTCGTCGTCGGAGCCAAGCTTCGCGGTGCGAGCGTCGATGACGCGTTCGCGCAGACGGAGTCCTGGTTCGCGATGTACGTGAAGCAGGCCGACCCCGAGCTTCCGGGGCTCAAGACCGGCTTCAAGACCAGCTGGGCACCGACCTGATTGCAACCATCTGCCGGAGCATCGCGGCGCTGATCTTCATCGGCGCCGGCGTGCTGCATTTCCTCAACCCCGAGCCGTTCGTGCTCATCGTGCCGCCGTACCTGCCCGCGCCGGAGCTGCTGGTGGCAATCTCGGGCGTGTTCGAGGTGCTGGGCGGCGTCGGCCTGCTCATCCCCCGGACCCGCGTCGCCGCCGGCTGGGGACTCATCGCCCTGCTGATCGCGGTCTACCCGGCCAACGTCCACATGCTCGTCAACGAGGTCTACCTCCCCGACATGCCGCAAGAGAAGTGGCTGCTGTGGGTGCGGATGCCGGTCCAGTTCGTGTTCGCCGCGCTGGTGATCGTGGGCGCGGGGATCTGGCCCCGGTCCGACGGCGACGACGGCTAACCAGGGCGCGACGCCCACGCCAACGAGACCCACCCGGCGGTCAGCGCCAACCCGCCGAGGGGGGTGATCACCCCGACCCCCTGGACGCCCAACGCGATGGCGTACAGCGAGCCCGAGAACAGCACCACGCCAACCGCAAACAGCCACCCTGCGGCCCGCGGCTGCCGGGGATGCGCGGCCGTCGCAAGCAACGCGAGGCTGTGGACCAGGTGGTACTGAGCGCCGGTCTTCCACGCCGACAGCAGCGCGGGGTCGTCCACGACCGCCTTCAGTCCGTGGGCACCGAAGGCCCCCAGCAGCACGGCGAGGGCACCCATAACGGCGCCAACGGCCCACCAGGGGGAGATCGAGGAAGAGTCACCGCTCACGGAATCAGTCGGCCAGCGACTCGGCCACTCGCCGCAGGACCGTCGCCAGCCGGAACGGCTTGTCCAACAGCCCGACCGCGTCGGGGCTCTCGCCGTAGCGCGCGAGCACGCGGTCGCCGTACCCGGACATCAGCAGCACCCTGAGCCCCGGCTGCTTCTTCTGCAGCAGCCGGGCGAGCTCCACGCCGTCCAACTCGGGCATCGCCACGTCCGTCAGCAGCAGCGACGGCTTGGTCTGCATCTTCCGCCACACCGCGAGGGCGTGGCCGCCGTTGCGGGCGGTCTCCACGATGTACCCCTCGGCCTCCAGCGCGGCCTGGATCGTGTTGCGGATCGTGGGCTCGTCGTCGACCACGAGGATCCGCGCACCGGCGGCTTCCACCACCGGTTCGATCTCGATCGTCTTGGGTTCCACCGAGCGATCGCTCATGGGGAACAGCACTTCGACCGTGGTCCCCTCGTTGGGGGCGCTGGTGATCCGCACCGATCCACCCGCGCGGGCGACCACGTCCTGGACGATCGCCAGCCCGAGCCCCGTGCCCTTGCCCACCTCCTTGGTGGTGAAGAAGGGCTCCAACGCACGCTCCGAGATCTCCGGGGTCATGCCCATGCCGTCGTCGCTGACCGCCACGCGGACCCAGCGGCCGCGCCGCAGGTCCACCGAGTCCGCCCAGATCGTGACGGTGCCATCGTTCGACACCGCGTCCCGGGCGTTGGTGACGAGGTTCAGCAGCACCTGCTCCAGCGCCGACGGGTGGACCTCGATCGTCAGCCCCGTCTCCTTGAGGGCCACCTCGAACTTCACGTTCGTGGGGACCATGCGACGCAAGACCGGCGCCAGGCTCGAGACGTCCTTGCCGAGGTCCACCACGCGCGTGTCGCCCCCTCGCTCGCGGGTGAACGCAAGGAGCCGGCCGGCCAACTCGGAGGCGCGTTCGGCGGACTGCATGGCATCGACGAGGTGCCGGTCCGCGGCGCTGTCGGGGACCGTGTCGCGGCGCGCCAGCTCCAGGGAGCTGACCATGGCCTGCAACAGGTTGTTGAAGTCGTGAGCAATGCCCCCGGCGAGCATGCCGAGCGCTCGAACCTTCTGCGCCTGCAGGTCCCACCCCGAGTCGCTTCGATCTTCGTCTCCCATGCTGGCCGGAGGCTAGCAGGGAACCTCATGCCATGTCGAAGGCGCTCCTGGTGTTCGATCTCGGCGGCGTGCTCGTGGACGTCGAGTTCCCCCGCTTCGCGCACGCGGTCCTCGACCGAGACCCCGACGCCGACCTGGACGAGCTCCTCGCGGCCTGCGCGAGCCCCGCCAAGGCCGACCTCGACCGCGGCCGCATCTCGCCCCGCGAGTTCCTCGCCCAACTCCCCACCCGGGCCAAGGCCGACTCCCTGTTCCCCCTCTGGTCGGGCATCTTCGCGGCCCGCCCCGCCGCCGCCGCCGCCGCGCTCGCCCGCCTCACTTCGTACGAGACCTGGATGCTGTCGGACACGGACCCCGCGCACTTCCTCCGGGTGCTCAACGACCACCCCTACCTCCGTGGGTTCGACCGGTACCTGCTTTCGTACGACCGGGGCCTGATCAAGGGCGACGAGGGGAGCTTCGATCCGTTGATCGCGAAACTGAACGACGGCTGGACCGTACGGTTCTGGGACGACCGCCCGGAGTTGGTGGACGCCGCCCGCAGCCACGGCATCGACGCCCGGCTGTTCACGACTTGGGACGAATGGGAAGGTGTGGCATGAAGAGCGACGACGAATGGAAGGCCCAACTGACCCCCGAGCAGTACCAGGTCCTGCGCAAGCAAGGCACCGAGCGGGCGTTCACGGGGAAGTACTGGAACACCAAGACCGCCGGCACCTACCAATGCGCCGGGTGTGGAACCGAGTTGTTCCGCAGCGACGACAAGTTTGACAGCGGCTGCGGTTGGCCTTCCTACACCCAACCGCTCTCCGAAGAGGTCGTCGAAACCCAAACAGACCGAAGCTGGATGATGAAGCGCACGGAGGTCCATTGCCGCGCTTGCGGCGGTCACCTCGGTCACATCTTCGACGACGGCCCCAAGCCGACAGGCTTGCGTTACTGCATAAACTCGTGTTCCTTGGATTTGGTGGTGGACGACTAGGAATGTCATGACTCTCGACCGATTGATCGGTCCCCCAGATGCGGTTGTCGGCGTGACGGATCGACTCCGTGCACGGCTGATCTCAGCTCTGTTGCTCGCCGCTGTGCCCTTGGGTTGGTTCGCCACGTTGGCCTGGCTGGCCGTCGCCGACTCCCTCGGCCCCGCCGACTACTCGATTCTTGCCGTCGGCAACACCGGGATCCTCCTGGGCTACTTGTTGAGTCGCACGAGCCGGTTCAGGCAGGCAGCACTGCTCGCCATCGCCGTCGTCCACGCCTGCTGTTGGTCGATGGCGCTGCTGCAGACCGACCCGATCGACATGGTCTTCGGCCTGCAGTTCACGGTGGTGGGGGTGGCCCTCGCCGGGGCGACGCTTCCGCGAACGGAGACGCTGTGGGTGGGGCTCATCAACCTGATCGCCTGCACTGCGATCCTCGTCTTCGAGCCCGAACTGGGTCTGCCCGAGGCGCAGGGCGCGCTGGGCCTCCTGGTGTTCATCACCGGCCTCTCGGTCACGTCGGCGCTTCTGACGGAGCGTGACCACCACACGCTCCAGCGCCGGAGCCTGGAGCTTCGGGCGAGCCAGGAACAGCTCCGCCACAGCGCCCTTCATGACGAACTCACCGGGCTCCCCAACCGCAGCCTGCTCGCCGATCGGCTCGGTCAGGCGCTGACGCTGGCCCGCCGCCGCCCCGAGCACTACTTCGCGGTTCTGTTCCTGGATCTGGACCACTTCAAGGTCGTCAACGACTCGCTCGGCCACCACGTCGGGGACCGCCTGCTCGTCGAGGTCGCCCGGCGCCTCCGCACGTGCGTGCGCCCCGGAGACACCATCGCCCGACTCGGAGGCGACGAGTTCATCATCCTGCTGACCGATCTGGCCGACTCCAAGGACGTTGAACGGGTCACAGCTCGGGTCCAGGAGGTCTTCGAAGCCCCCTTCAACGTCGCGGGCCACGAGGTGCAGACGACCGCGAGCGTGGGCGTCGCCGCGGGCGAGCTGAGCTACACCCGGCCCGAGGAGTTGCTCCGCGACGCCGACACCGCCATGTACCGGGCCAAGGCGTTGGGCCGCTCCCGCACCGAGCAGTTCGAGGCCTCGATGCGGGTCAAGGCGTTGGCCCGCCTGGGCACCGAGATCGGCATCCGGCAGGGGCTGGACGAAGACCAGTTCGTCGTCCACTACCAGCCGATCGTCTCGCTGGGGACCCGCAAGATCCTGTCGTTCGAGGCGTTGGTTCGCTGGCAGCACCCCGAGGCGGGGCTCGTCGGGCCGGACCAGTTCATCCAGGTCGCGGAGGAGACCGGGCTCATCGAGCAGCTCGGCGCTCACGTGCTCGAGGTAGCGTGCCGGGACGCCTGCCAGTGGCCCAGCTCGATCGGATTGCACGTGAACGTGAGCCCCCGCCAGTTTCGCCGGCGGGGCGGCCCGCAGCAGCTCGCGAAGATCGTGAGCGACAGCGGCATCGAGCCCAACCGCGTCACGCTCGAGCTGACCGAGGGGATCTTGATGGCCGATCCCGAGCACAGCCGGGTCATGCTCGACGCCTTCCGGGAGTCGGGCATCCGCATCGATGTCGACGACTTCGGCACCGGCTACAGCTCGCTGGCCTACCTCCACCAGTTCGCGTTGGACGGCCTGAAGGTCGACCAGAGCTTCGTCGCGGCGTTGGACACCCGAGACGACGTGGTGCGCTCGGTGGTGGCGCTCTGCCAGGGCATGGACCTGCGGCTCACGGCCGAGGGCGTGGAGACCGAAGCGCAGCTCATCAAGCTCCTAAGCCTGGACTGCGAACGGGGGCAGGGATGGCTGTTCGGCCGACCCAAGGACGCCGCTGCGACCCTCGCCATGGTGCGACGAAAAGCATCGGGTCGGTACCTCGCCCAGGTGACCGAACCGGGGCGCGAACTGTCCACCGACCCGGACATCGGCGGGCTATGACCCTGGATCGGGGCGCTTTGTTCGTGTAGGTGGCCGCCATGCTGACGCGTACTTGGCTGCTCTCCCTCCTCCTGACCGCCCTCATGGTCGCCCCCGCATTTGCGGTCTGCCCTTCGTCGGTCCAGATCCTCGATTCGCTGTACTGCTCCAGTGAGATCGACAGCTTCGTGGACCACACGCAGCCGTCGTACCTGGGCGGTGAGTGCGAGACGAACGACTGCTACGCCTGCGGCGAGCCCTTCGACGAGCAGGCGCAGATCGCCCCCGAGGCGGTCTACACGTTCAACTGCCAGGTCACCGGCGACGTCACGCTGCTGATCACCAACCTCCCCTGCGACCTCGACATCTACGTCCTGGACGACAGCTGCGACCCGTTCACGGGCTGCGTGGAGGGCTCCACTGCGAGCTTCGCCGTCGACGACTCGGTGACCTTCACGTGCACCGCCGGGGCGACCCACTACGTCGTCGTCGAGGCCTACGGCACCGCCCACCTGGACATCGCGTCGGGCCCCTGCACCGACCCCTCCGGCAACGTCTACTCGCCCGACTACACGCTCAGCTTCGACGTCAGCGCGTCGACCGGCTGCAACGAGGACTGCGCCGACGGCATCGACAACGACAACGACAGCACCATCGACTGCGCCGACCCCGACTGCGGCGGCGAGGACGTCTGCTGCGACCTCGACGACGACAGCTACTTCGCCGAGGACTGCGGCGGCCCCGACTGCGACGACAACGACGCCACGGTCTACCCGGGCGCGCCCGAGCTCGAGGATGGCGTCGACAACGACTGCGACGGCGCCATCGACGACGGCACCGACAGCTACGACGACGGCGACGCCACCGACGACGACGACTCGGGCGCGGACGACGACGACACCGCGGGCGAGCTCCCCGACCCCGACGACATCGACCTGGGCGAGCCGGACACGTTCGGCTGCGACTGCGACAGCTGCGGCAGCAACGCCGCGGGCGGCGGCACCGCCCCGGGGGTCCTGGGACTGCTGCTGCTGGTCGGCTTTAGAAGGTTCCGAACGCGCTGAAGGCGACCCCACCGTCGACGGTGGGCACCATCATGAAGCGGACTGCGCCGCGGTTCTGCATACGTCCCGACTCCATCTGGGGGTTCGGCATGATCCCCTTCTCGCGCGGATCCGCGGTGATCTTCCCGGTCGCGTAGGCGATGCCGAAGCCGAACTGCAGGCCACCGACGACGAGGTCCGCGATGCCCGCGGCGAGCGAGATCACGGCCATGGGCACATGCAGGATGCGCTCGTTGTCGCCGTCGGCGTTCCGCTGCTGCAGCTGGGGCACGTAGTCCCGGCCGAAGCGGACCAGGTGCGTGATCCCGGCGGGCATCATCGCCGGCAGCGAGGTGATGCCGACCAGCGCCTTCTGGGTCTGGATGTCCGCCCCGCGGCGGCGGAGATGTGGCCGGGGATGATGCCGGCGAACACCGGCACGACCGTCTGCAGGCCGTAGACGAACACCAGCTCGCTGACCATGCCCTACACCGCCACGCCGGCATCGATGTCGTCGGGTCCGCTGTCGGGGATGTGCTGCACGGAGCTGAGCGTCGAGAAGACGACGGGAAGCGTGATCCCCCGGTGACGCTCGGTGTTGTTGCGCGCGATCTGGTCGCCCGCGATGGTCAGGCCGACGCCGACGCCGCCCATGATGTAGCTCCCGATGAGCGACTTTCCGCCCCAGCAGTAGACGTCATAGTCGAACGTCTCCCAGCCCTTGGGCAGCTCGCCGTCCTCGGTGCAGTTGGTGCGGTGCCCGTCCGCGGAGGCGGCCGAAGCGCCCTCTTCGCCGGCCATCTCCTTGTCCGCGGCGATCGTCGCTTCACGGTTGCCGAAGATGGACTCGGCGTTGGCGATGGACTCGGCGTTGGCGCCGGGCAGCGCGGCCTGGAACTCGGGCGTCAGCATCAACGCGAGCAACGCCTTGGTGCCTTCGGCGAAAGCCTGGGAGAAGCCGTCCTCGAAGGGGTCGGACATGCGGATGACGTTCTGCACGCCCTGGCTCGCCTGCACGCCGCCTTCCCAGACCGGCTCGGAGCCCCCCACGGCGAACACCTGGAGGTTGGCGCTGAAGCCGAACTGCAGGTGCGGCCCCATGCCGTCGCCCCACAGCTTGGTCAGCTGCACGTGCACGCGCGGCAGGCTCGCGTCCTCGCCGACCTTGGCGTCGTAGCCGCCCGCGCGGAGCACGTCAGCGGCCCAGTTGGCGACCACCACGTCGGCGTGGTCGGTCTTCATGGCGCCGCTGAAGATGCCGGACGGGATGCCGTAGGAGCCGCGCTCCTGGGCGATCAGGGGCAGCTCGGCGCCGCCCTTCTTCTCCTCCCGCGCGTTCTGGAACGTGACCGCGACGGCCGGTCCCCCCGAGTCCGCGATCGGCGCCTCGTACATCAGCCGCACCTTGCGTCCGGCCTCGGCCGACGTGGGGGCAAGAAACACCAGGGCAAGCGCAGCACACGCAACAGCAGCAGACCGATGCATGAATCCTCCTCCCGGACACCACCCCGCGTCCGGTCGGGCAAGATCCTGCCATGCGACGACACCTCGCCCTGATCGCTGCCCTGATCACCCTCCCCGCGACGGCTCTGGGAGGGGATCTCGATCTCGATGGAGCGATCAGCTCCGCGCTGGACCGGAACCCCGATCTGCGAGTCGCCGTGGAGCAGATCCCGCAGGCCAAAGCCTCGCGCGACAAGGCGTTCGCGTTCATCCAGCCGTCGGCCAGCCTGGGCCTCCAGTACCGCATCAACGACCGCGAGATCTCGTTCGACCCCGCCGCCGACTTCGGAGACAGCTCCGACCTCGGGGACACCTTCGGCGCCATCTACGGAAACCTCGGCCTCATCTACGGAAACATGTTCGAGAACGGCCTCCTGGACGCCCAGGACTGCGCCGACATCGCCGATGTCAACGGGTTCGAAGACTGCGCCGAGCTGACCGAGGCGATGAGCGACGGCTTCGTCGCCGACGAAGGGGACGACCCGCCGGCGTCGGAGCCGACCGTGATTCAGCAGAAGGAGCAGTTCTTCCTGTCGGCCGACGTGACGTGGCCGCTGTCGCCCCGGGTGGTGTCGATGGCGCGCGCCGGGACCCACCAGATCGACGCGGCTCGTGCGTCCGTGGCGCAGGCCCGCGAGCAGGTCATCCAGGGCGTCGTCCAGGCCTACGCGGCGGCCTACCAGGCGCAGGAAGCGGCGACGGTGCTGGACTCCCAGATCGAGCTCGCCGAAGCCCACATCGCCGACACCGAGGCGCTCCTCACGGTCGGGCTCGTCGCCGAGGACGCGGTGCTCCGAGCGCGCGTGCAGGTGGCCCGACTTCAGCTCACCCGACGTTCGATCCAGTCCCAGGGAAGCTCCGCCCGGAGGGCCCTGGGGATGATGATGGGCATGGACGCGCCGCCGGTCGGCACCCTCGCCCCCCTGCACGACGCCGCGGTCAGCAGCGTGGATCTGGAGCAGGCCCGCACCGACGCGCTGCACCGCCCCGACATCGCGGCCGCGCAGAGCCAGGCAGCGGCGGCGCAGGAGATGGCGGTGGACTCGATCCTGCAGTTCCTCCCCACGTTTGCGGTCTCCGGGAACTGGAGTTGGAGCGACTCCGCCTCGGGCTTCGACGACAACCAGTCCTCCTGGTGGATCGGCATCGGCGCGTCGGTGGATCTGTGGGACGGCGGCATCAAGGTGCACTCCGCCCGCGAGGCCGCGTCCCGACGGCGCCAGGCCGCGGCCCAGCGCGACTCCCTCGCGGCGCGGGCCCAGACCGAGGTGCTGGACGCGCACGATCGTTGGCTCGAAGCCGTGGATGCGCTGCCCGTCGCCGAGGCTGAGCGCGAGCTCGCGGCCGAGACCTACCGACTGGTCCAGGTGAGGTACGCCGCCGGAGGCGCGAAGCAGATCGAGGTCCTGGACGCTGGCGGGGCGCTGCAGCAGGCCGAGCTGGACTACCTGCAGCGCAGGGTCGGCCTGGACCTCCGCTCGGTCGAGCTCATGGCGGCCACGGGCCAGCTGCGGCAGTGGGCCTCCGGCTTGCAGTAGCCGGCGCGCTGGCGCTGGTGTTCGCGGGCTGCGCGCGGCCTGCGTCCCCGTCGCTGCCGGCGGCGTCCGCGGACGTGATCGTTGTGCCCGGCTGCCCGTCGCTCGAGGACGGCACGGTCTCCCGGTGCCAGTGGAGGCGCGCCACGTGGGCGGCCGAGCTGATGGCCCAGGGGCTGGGCAAGCGGGTCATCACGTCGGGGTCCAACGTGCACAACCGCTTCTTCGAGAGCGCCGGAATCGCGGCCGCGCTCGTGGAGTTGGGGGTGCCCGCGGAGGTGATCTCGACGGAGACCCAGGCGCTGCACACCGACGAGAACATCGCCTACGCCTTGCACATCGCCGACGCCCTGGGCTGCACCAGCGTGATGGTCGCCGCCGAAGGGCGCTTCCAGACCGAAGGGATGTGCGCGATGGCGCGCCGCTGGGGCTGGGACTGCACGGCCGCATCGCCGCCCCGGTGGTGGGTCCGCGACCGGCTCGAAGCCGGCTGCCCCGCGGTCAAGACCGAAGGCGAGCCCGCCAGCAGTTGGGTGCCGTGGCGCGAACGAGAAGCCGCCCGCGCCGCCGCCGAGGGCACCCGGCTCCGCCCCCTGTCCCCCTTCCGCTATGCCTCGATGGCGGCCCGGGGTGAACGCGGCGAGACCGTGCCGATGCCGGAGCCGCCGGTCCCCGAGCCGACCCTGTCGCCCGACGATGGCTGCTGAACCCGGACCCGACGGCCAGTAGGTGGCGACGTTGTCGTCCTCATCGGACTCGTCGACGGCGCCGGTGCTGTCGATGATCACGTCGATGACCCACAGCTCCCAGGGCGCGCGGGAGGTCTCGAACTGCAGCACGGTGAGGCCGTCGTCGAGCCAGGAGCCATAGGCCCAGGCGTAGGTCGAGCTGAGGTCCCCGAACTCGGGCGCGAGCGGCTCATTGAAGAACACGTCGACCCAGAACCCGGAGGCCCACAGGCCGGCCAGCTCGGGCGGGATCGGGAGGGTCGATCCCATCATCCCCGCCTCGGTGAACGGGATCGGGACCGACGACCCCATCAAGCCGGCCACGAGCTCCACCTTCACGGTGACCAAGGTCCCCCCCTCCGGGGTCTCCTCCAGGCTCATCGAGCCCGGCTCCAGATCGAGCCAGGCGTCCGGGTCCGGGGGCCCTCCGGGGCTCTGGTTGGCGGACGCCGCGGCGGGTACGGCGAGGGCGGCGAGCAGGACAACGAGTCGGACGAACATGGAGCCTCCTGGGTGCCCCTGGACTGTGCGCCCCCGGACCGCGCGCACCCCGGATCCGGGACAACCTGGGACAACTTCGAACGCGGCGGTGCCCTTGACCCGTCGGCTGACCCTGCGGGGATCGGCCCATACGCTCTCGGATCCTGCTGACGCTGCTGCTCGCGGTTTGCACCTACGCTCTCGCGGCCTGCACCCCCCAACGGGGCAGCGGCTCAGACGACGACGACGCAACCGACAACGACGACGCGACCGACGACGACGACGCGACCGACGAATTCGCTCCGACGGGGTTCGGCTTCGAAGCAGCCCTGGTGGTGAATTGCGACGCCGGGTTCCCCTGCGACCTCGAGCTGACCTACCACCTGCTCTACTACGTGGGCACCGAGTTCCTCTGCTCCCAGCACATCCACGGCGAGGGCGAGTTCCTCCAGGGGCTCGGCTCCGCGATTGGCTGCGACGACTGCACCGCCGACTTCTTCCTCTCGAACTTCAACGACGTAACCCACCCCGCCAACGACGGGCAGTGCGACCCGAAGGACTACAACGACGCCGACCAGAACTACGGCGAGCGGTTCATGACCGACGGAAGCTGGGGCGACTTCGGCCGCGGCGTCATGGTGAACGCTGGCGCCCACCAGGCCCTCGGCGACGACTACAGCACCGACGGCACGCTCACCCACGACGCCCTCGTGTCGGACTACGAGGACGCCGGCCTGACGTACGCGGGGCTGCTCTTCTGGGACTCGAACTACACCGGCAGCATCGCCGAACTGTTCCACGACGCCGACGTCTTCAACGGGGTCGGCGGCGCCCTGCAGTTCGTGCCCGCCATGGTCATCTACTTCGACGACGACAACACCGACGCCGACCCCTACGACGAGGACGGCCTCGAAGGCGACTTCGGTGGCCACGGCACCTTCTGGCTGGACCTCGAATAGGCCACCCGCGGAGACATCATGCGCAACGGAACCCTGCTCACCCTGCTCGTCCTGCTGGCCGCCACGATCGTGCTGGAGGCCTGCCCACCCACCCGCCGCGGCGGCGGCGACGATGACGATGACTCCGCCTCCTCGGACGACGACGACACCGTGGCGGACGACGACGACGACGACGACGACGACACCCCGCCGCCCTCGGACGATGACGACGATGACGACGACGACGACGCAACCCCGCCGCCGTCGGACTTTGCGCCGCAGCAGGTGACCTTCGGGGCGCTCTTCGAGATGTTCTGCGTCGATGAGGCCTGCCTCTTCGACATCGAATACGAGATTCGCTACTGGGCCGATGAGAGCGGCGGCACGCTGCTGTGCACGCAGAACATCGTGGGCAAAGGGGACGGCGAGCAGGGCTTCGGCACCGCCATCGGCTGGGAGAACGCCACGGCGTCGTTCACCGTCGACAACTTCCAGGACGTCACCAACCCAGTCACGGACCCCGACCACTGCGACATGGACGACGTCAACGCCGCCAACCTCAACTACGGCGAGTCCTTCATCACCGCGCCGCCGGACGGCCTCGGCGACTTCCGCGCCGGCGTGATCCTGAACGCCGGGGTCCACGACGCGCTGGGAACGGACTACAGCGACAATGGCACCCTCAACTTCGACGACCTCCAGGACACGTACGCGGAGTTCGATCTCACCTACGGCGGCCTGATCTTCTGGGATGCGAACGTCGCCGACAGCTCCGCCGCGGGGCTCCTGGACGCGGGCTTGTTCAACGGCGCCGGGAGCGGCGACCGGTACCAGCCGACGATGATCTTCTACTTCTCACCGGAAACGAACGGCTTCGCGGATCCCAACTCCGACATGGGGCTGGCCGGAGAGTACGGCGCCGGCGGCACCTTCTTGTACAACGTGCAGTAGCGGTCCCCGCGACGGCCTGTATAAGGCCCGCGTGCACGACGACGCCACCTTCCTCGGCCGCCTGGACGAGGCCATCGAGCTGCTGGAGGAGATCGAGGCCGATCGCGGCCTCCTCGCCGCCACCTCACAGGAGACCCGCAAGCGCCTCATGAAGGCCGCGGGCCGGCTGTCGGTCGCCGATCACAAGGACCTGCGCAAGTTCCGCAAGGCGCAGGCCAAGCGCCGACGGGCCGCCAAGCGCGATTCCGACAACGCCGTGCTCAACGCCACCGGCATCCGCGCCGCCCGCGCCGCCCCCGTCTTCGCCACCCCCAAGGGCGAGGCCCCCCTGCAGCTTGCGCCCCCCGAGGTCGAAGAGGAGCTGCACAAGGCCCGCTCCTGCTACGTCTGCAAGACGAAGTTCACGCGGCCGCACGCCTTCTACGACTCCATGTGCGGCACCTGCGGCGACTTCAACTTCGCCAAGCGCACCCAGACGGCCGACCTGACAGGCCGGGTCGCGCTGGTCACCGGATCCCGGGTCAAGATCGGCTACCAGGCCGCGATCAAGCTGCTCCGCGCGGGCTGCAAGGTCATCGTCACCACCCGCTTCCCCAACGACGCCGCCACCCGCTACGCGGCGGAGGAGGATGCGTCCGAGTGGGAGGATCGGCTGGAGATCCACGGACTGGATCTGCGGCACACGCCGTCGGTGGAGATGTTCTGCAAGCACATCGTCACGACCCAGTCGCGGCTGGACTTCCTCATCAACAACGCCTGCCAGACGGTGCGGCGCCCCGCCGGCTTCTACGGCCACCTGATGGATGCGGAGCGGCTCCCCGCCCCCAACGCCCTGGTCCGCACGGGCGCGCCTTCCCCCACCGGCGGCTCGGCCGAACTGTCCCAGCTCCCGCTCCTTCCGGAGGACCTGGACACCAGCGTGCGCCTCTTCCCCGAGGCGCAGTTGGACAAGGACCTGCAGCAGGTCGACCTGCGCACCGTGAACAGCTGGCGCCTGCTCGCCCACGAGGTCCCGGCGGTCGAACTGCTCGAGGTCCACCTCGTGAACTCCGTCGCCCCGTTCGTGCTCAACGCGCGGCTCAAGGAGTTGATGCAGCGGGTGCCGACGACGGACAAGCACATCGTCAACGTCTCGGCCGTGGAGGGGCAGTTCTACCGAACGTTCAAGACGCCCCGGCACCCCCACACGAACATGGCCAAGGCGGCGCTGAACATGCTCACGCGGACCACCGCGCCGGACTACGTGCGCGACGGGATCCACGTCAACAGCGTCGACACCGGCTGGGTCACGGACGAGGACCCCGCCCACCACGCGGCCCGCAAGATCGTGGAGCACGGCTTCCACCCGCCGCTGGACATCGTCGACGGCGCGGCCCGCATCGTGGCCCCCATCATCGACGGCTTCCTCACCGGGGAACACGTCTGGGGCCGGTTCCTGAAGGACTACGTCTCCGTCGACTGGTAGCGCATCCAGCGCCGGTGCTCGCGCGCCCGGAAGGTGGCGTAGCGGGCCGGTTCGGGCAGCTCGATGTGCAGCGGCTCCCCGCTGATCGGGTGAGCCAGATCGAGCTCCGAGGCGAACAGGAGCATCCCCTGGGAGCGAAGCACCGGACCGTCGGTGTAGAGGCCGTCGCCCAGCACCGGGTGGCCGAGCCCCGCGAGGTGCACCCGGATCTGGTGCTTGCGGCCGCTCTCGGGCCACACATCCACCGTGGTGAACCAGTCGACGTGGAGGCTGCGGGTGTGCTCCAGGGCCTTCCAGCGGGAGCGCGCCGGCTTGCCGTCGACGATCTCCTCGACGACGCCTTCGCCCTCCAGCTTGCCGACCACCATGGTGCGGTACCGCTTGCGCACTTCCCGGGCCTGGAACGCGCGCCCCAGGGCCACCTGCGCCGGGGCCGTGCGGGCGACCAGGAGCAGGCCGCTGGTCCGCGCGTCCAGGCGATGAACCGGCCGGGGGAACGGCAACGACCCCGGCGCATCCGACGGCGCCAGGTTGAAGAGCATCGCGTGCTCGACGGTGCGGTGGCGGTTCCCGCTGACGACCATGCCCGCGGGCTTGTTCACGGCGGCGAGGAACGGGTCCGCCCAGACCACCTCGATCGGGGCTTCGAAGATCGGCGGCGGCTCCAACGGAGCGAGCAACTCGATCCGGTCGCCCTCGCGCAGGAACCGGCTCGACTCGCAGGGCGCCCCGTTGAGCAGGATGTCCCCCGCCTTGACCAGCTTCTTGGCCCGGGAGCGCGACGCGAGGCCGAACCTGTCCGACGCCATCTGATCGATCCGATGACGCGGATCCCCTTCGGCGACGACGTACGCGGCTATCGAGGGGCGATCGGTCATGAGCAGCGCGTCATACCAAGAGGTACAATCCGGCGACGTTGGCGGGGCAGGATCCGATCCAGGCAGGCTCGAGTTTCGGAGGGACCTCCGGGACGCGGTTCGTCGTGGAACGGGAGGTCGGCCGGGGCGACCAGGCCACCGTGTACCTCGTCCGCGACACCCGGCTGACCCGGCACGTCGCGCTCAAGCTCTGCACCGCGCCCGACGGGCACCTTCGCAAGCTCTTCCTCGACCGGTTCGAGCGCGAGCTGCAGCTCACCTCCCGCGTGAACCACCCCCACGTCCTGCAGGTGTACGACGCGGGCGAGCTTCCCGGCGGGTACCCGTTCGTGCTGCTGGAGTACATGCACCACGGCTCGCTGGTGGACCTGGCGTCCCGATCCCGTCGGGGTCAGGCCCTTCCTCTGACCTACCTCAAGTACTACGCCACGGCCGTCGCGGCCGGACTCCGGGCGACCCACGCCGCCGACGTGATCCACCGCGACGTCAAGCCCGACAACGTGCTCATCGCCCGCGACGGCGTCGCCAAGATCACGGACTTCGGGGTCGCCCTCGACATCAGCCCCGAAGCCCCCCGCCTCACGGAGGTGGGGCAGACGGTCGGGACCCTCGGGTTCATGGCGCCGGAGCAGCTGGGCGGCCTGCCCGGACCGCAGTCGGACATCTTCAGCTACGGCGTGACCCTCTATGCGCTGATGACCGGGCGGGTGCCCGCCCAGCAACAGACGTCCAACCGAATCCCGACGGGCGCCGTGCTGGCGGAAGCGTTCGACTCGGTACCCGAAGGGCTGCAGGGTCTCTTCCACGGCTGCCTCGAGTTCCAGGTCGAGAACCGGACCAAGACCTTCGACGACGTCCTGGATCTGATCCGCGACGCGGACTGGTCCAAGCTGGACGGTCGGGACCTCGAGATCGGCGAGCTCCCCCCGCTGCCCACCGGCGCCTACGTCTCCGGCCAGACCGGCGTGCTCGCCTCCGACATGAGCCTTGCGGTCAACGCGCTCGCCGGCTCCACGCCGGGAACCCAGATCCCGAGCCTGCCCGAAGCCGGAGGCTTCGCCGACACGCTCGACCTCACGGTGCAGGGACCCCAGAACGAGGAACTGAAGGCCGAAGTCGGCAAGACCCAGGTGGAGCCAGGCTCGTTGCCGAACGTCGACTCCGGAGGCCTCACGAACGTCCGGTCCGCGGTGGACGAGGAGTTGGTGGAGGAGCCCGGGCCGACCCGCGCGATGGCCAACGCTCAGCCCCCCGCTTCGGCACCGGAGCCGGAGCCGGACGTCATCACGGCCGACACCCAGCTCGCCCCCGCGGTGAGGCCGGAAGCCGGTCCACCCGCTCCGCAGGGGCCCCCCGAGGACGACGTGGCGTCCGGCCCCAACAAGGCCATGCTGATCGGGGTCGGCGCCGCCGTGTTGGCATTGGTCGCAGCGATCGCGATGTTCGCCACCGGCCCCACCCCCATGCCGGACGACGCCACCCTCCTGGGCGCCATCCAGAGCCTCGAAGGGGCCGCTTTGTCGGGCGACTCCATCCGCGGCGGCACCACCGGCGCGTTCTTCGCGAACGTGCCCGAGGAGGACCCCCGTCGACGTCTGCTCGTCGGCATCGACGCCGTGCTCGCGGGCAACGCTGACGCCGCCCGGACCGCCGTAGCCGGCCTTGCCTCGAGCGATCCCGGACCGATCGGAAGCCACGCCGCGCTCGTGGAGGGTGCCGCCGAGCGACTGGCCGGACCGGACAGATACGCCGGCGCCGTCGCCTCCTACGATCGCGCCGCCCGCTGCGCCGGAGACGGTTGTGGCGATCTCGCCGACCGTGCCGCCCGAGCCCGCGCCGACGCCTGCCTCGTGACCCCGGCGGTGGGGTGCCCGGCGTCCACGCTGTCGCCCCGCGCCGCTCACTTCGCGGCCGCCGTCGTGCTCCTCGGAGACGGCCACGCCTCCGCCGCGGACAGCCGCATCGCCTCCGGCCTCGCCGACGACGACGAAGCGGCCGCCTGCGCCGAGGTCTCGCTGCTGCGCACGCTGTCAGGCGCACCGAACCTGCCCTCGACCCACCGAGCCGCGCTCGCCGACGCCAGCGTCGCCGCGGCCCGCACTCCCACCGACTGCTCCCTGTTCCAGGAGGGAACCCCGTGAGCCGTTCGCTCGCTCTGCTGATCGCGTTGACCTTCGCCCTGAGCGGCTGCCCCAAGGGCGGCGACAGTGGCACTTCGGGCGGCCAGACCGCCCCCGCCGAACCCACATCCTGGATCGTCTTCGAGGTGTTCGAGGCCGGCTCCGGGAACCCCCTGTCGGCGACCGTGTGGCCCGCCGACATGCCCGACCACTTCGAGACCATCGTGCAAGGCGAAGCCGGCATGGAGGTCAAGTTCGCAGGCCTGGGACGCACCGATGACGGCTACGCGCAGCCGTTCGAGCCGGGCAAGTGGGTCGCGCTCCTGCTGTGGAGTCCGGGGCACGAACTGAAGCGGGTCGAGGTCAAGGTCCGTCGCGGCGAGAACCTCCTCAGCGTCGAACTCAAGCGCACGGAGATCGAAGACGACCAGGTGCCCGAGGAGATCCGCCTCGAGGTCCTCGAGAGCCTGCCCAGCGAAGGACCCAAGAGCGGCTCATGATCCGTCGACTCCCCACGCTGCTGCTCGCCGCCAGCCTCGTGCTCGGCCTCGCGGGCTGTGCGGCCGAAGGGGTGCCTCCCGCGCTTCGGGCGGGGAGCTGCTGGGGCACCGGCGCGGGCAACTGCCAGACGGCGATGATCCCGCGGACCGCGTTGTTGGGGCTGGGGAACCGAGCCCTCGTCCCCACGGAAGGCTGCGGCGACGTGATCGACTGCCCCGACGCGCCCGCCCCCGCGCCGACCGCGGCGAACGACGGAGGTTCGCGCACACCGACCCCGGAGCCGACCTCAGCCGCCGCTCCCGAGGCCACGCCGACCCCCACCGAAGCGGTGGCCGTGGTCGAGCCCACGCGCGCCCCGACGCCGGAGCCGGCAAACTCGAGCGCGGGGCCGACGCCGATGACGTTCAGCCAGTAGGTGCCGGTGTCCTGGGTGTCGCCGGCCTCGTCCGTGTAGGACAGCGACGCGCCGGTTCGGTAGGACACCTCAGCCCGCAGGGGGCCGACGATCCCGAAGGACAAGTCCGCCGCGATGGCGACGTAGTTGTAGGCGCCGGTGCGCTGGTACCCGCCACCCCCGGAGACCAGGAAGAACGGGACCTGAGCACTGCTGCGGGCGCGCTTGAGGGCCTGGCTCTCCGCCGCGGCGCTGAACTCACCGCCGGCGTCCGCCTTGGTGCGAGCCTCCGTCAGCTCATCGTCCGAGGGCCGGTCCACGTCCACACCCATGCGGCGCAGACGGGTCCGCGCATCCTGCACCAACGGCTCCATGTCGTCGCTGCCGAACTGCTCCAGGTCGATGAACAGCCGCAGGTCCGTGGCCGCCCGCTCGGCCTGACCGAGGCACTCGCCGAGCACTCCCCGCCAGTACAGGAGGTAGGTCCGACCGCTGGCCTCGTACGCGGTGATGACGCGCTGCCAGACCTCCGTCACCTCCGCCATCGACTCGGCCGCGGCCTGGGTCGAACCGCCCGCGACGGAGGCGCAGTGGGCCTGATGAACGTCGTAGGCGTCCGCCGCCGCGATGGCAGGCTCTTCCGCCGAAGCCGTCATCGGCAGCAGAAGAAGCGCGCCGATCAGCAGCGCGGGGAGGCGCCTCATTCCTCAGCAGATCCCTTACCGCAGCGGATGTGCACGGTCGTGAAGACCCCTGCCTCGACCACCCCGACCGAACTGGAGCAGCTGTATCCGGAGCCCGGGTCCGCCGTCAGCTCGAACGTGCCGGCGCCGACGTTGGGGAAGACGACGGTCCTCTCCTTGGCGTCCCTGGACAGCGAGCCCCCCTTGACGATGTTGTCCTTGGAGTCAAAGACCCAGGCGGTCGCTCCCGGGGCGTCGAGCTTGACCTGGATCGCACGGGGGAGCTCGTCGTTCTTGGCCGGCTCGAACCGCACCAGCAACGTGCCCTTGGCGGCGTTGAGCGCCTCGCCGTGGATCACGGGATACTCGGACTTCTCCCTCGCGAGCTTGGACATCTCGGCGATGGCGCGCGGCGAGTCCGCCTTCTCCCGCGGGGGGTGATGGATCAACGCGGGGACATAGTCCACCTTGCTCACCCGCAAGGTCGCGTGCGCAAAGTCGCAGTCCTCGAACCGCGCGACGCCCTTTGCGTCGGTCATCGACGCGGGCCGACCGGTTCCGAGCAACTCGACCTCCGCGTCGACGAGCGGCTCGCCCGATTCAGTGTCCACGACGACGACCGCCAGGGCCCCCAGCTCTTCCAACGGAACCGGATCGAGCAAACCAAACGGCGTCGCTCCGCCGCCCGACGGTGCATCCAGCTTGCTTGTCTCGCCTGTCTTGGCGTCTTGCGCATAGGCCGGGCCCCCGACCAACAACACACAAACCAACGCGAATCCCACTCTCATTGCCATCCCCGGCCTCCTTGTCCTGCGCTCAGGCTACCCTGGCTCGCGCGTGAACACGACCCGCCCCCACGGACGCATCAGCCTTGCCCTTCGGATCGGCCTCGCGTTCGCGGTCATGCTGCCGTTTTCCATCCTGTATTGGACCGTCACGCTGCTGCTGCTGCCGTGGCGGGCTCTACGGATCAGGACCGGAAATCTCTACGGAAAGGTCATGGGACCGACGATCTACCGCCTCGCGGGGATCAAGCCGGTGATCGAGAACTTCGACCGCGTCCAGCAGTTCCGACCCGCGATGTACGTCTCCAACCACACCTCGACCATCGACATGTGGGTGGGCATGTGGCTGTGCCCCTTCGCCGGCTGCGGAATCGCCAAGAAAGAAATCGTAAAGGTGCCGGTCTTCGGGCTCGCGTACCTGCTGTCGGGGCACCTGCTGATCGACCGTGGCAACCGGGAGAGCGCCATCGCCTCGATGGCCAGGGCCGCAGCGGTGATCGGCAAGCACAAGCTCAGCATGTGGGTCTGGCCGGAGGGCACGCGCAGCCGCGACGGTCGGCTCACGCCCTTCAAGAAGGGGTTCGTGCACATGGCGATCGCGACCCGCCTCCCCATCGTCCCGATCGTGTTCCACGACGCTCACAAGCTGTGGCCGGGGAAGACGTTCCAGGTGACGCCGGGCGATCTGCGGATCGAAATCCTCCCCGAGATTCGCACCGACGAGTGGACCCCGGAGACGGTGGATGCCCACGTCGTGGAGGTCTGGTCCGCGTTTCAGAAGGCGTTGGCGCCGCACCAGCGGACGCCTCCCGAAGATGCCCTTGCTACGATCGAGTGAACTTCGAGGGAGATGAGCATGAAGTGGTGGATGGCGATCCTGGCGGGAACCCTGGCGCTGAGCCTCGGCATGTGGGCGTGCACGGTGCAGGTATGCGCCCCTGGTGAGACCCAGGACTGTGTCTGCGCTGGAGGCGCCGAAGGGGCCCAGACCTGCCGCTCCGATGGCGCCGACTGGAGCGATTGCGACTGCGGTGAAGCCGACGACGACGACGCCACCGACGACGACGACGCCACCGATGACGACGACGACGACCACCCCGATGACGACGACATCGGCCCCGACGACGACGACATCGGCCCCGACGACGACGACATCGGCCCCGACGACGACGACGACAGCGCCGGCGGGAACTTCAACCCGAGCCCCTGCCCCGGCGGTCAGTCCGACTGCGAGATCGAGGCCAACTGCGGCTTCGCGCTCGGCTGCACGTGCGTCTCGCCCCCCTCGGGCACGGACATCTGCATCCCGAACTGCAACACCGGCGCGGACTGCCCCGTCGACCCGAACACGGGCACGCCGTTCAACTGCAACGGCGGCATCTGCACGCCGTAGCGTCGCGATGATCTAGTTGTCCGGGGCGCCCTCGTCGTTCCAGGCGCGGATGTACCCTCGTCCGATGCGTGACGATGAAAGCCTCCTCAGCCGACGATCCGCCCTCGCGACCCTGGGCGCTCTGGGCGCCGCCCCCCTCGCCGGATGCGTCACCCCGACCGGCGGCGCCCCCCCGACGGGCACGTCCAACGACGACGACGCGTCCTCCGACGACGACGACGCCACCCCGGACTGCGTCGTCACGCCGTACCAGACCGAGGGCCCCTTCTGGTTCGACGCGGGCCTCGTGCGGACCGAGATCAACGAGGGCAAGCCCGGCGTGACGCTCGGCATCGCGCTCCGGGTCATCGACGCGGCCACCTGCGAGCCGATCCCCGACGCGGTCGTGGACCTGTGGCACTGCGACGGCTCCGGCTGGTACTCGGGCTACCCCAACCAGGGGGACAACCAGGACGTCGACACCAGCGGCCAGACCTTCTGCCGCGGCATCCAGGTCACCGATTCGAAGGGGCGTGTGACCTTCACCACCATCGTCCCCGGCTGGTACCCCGGCCGCGCCGTGCACGTGCACGCCAAGGTCTTCCTCGACGGCACCAGCTACGTGACGACCCAGCTGTACTTCCCCGACGCGATCATCGACGAAGCCCACGCCAACAACGCCCCCTACGTCGATCGCGGCGCCCGGGACACACGCAACGACGGCGGCGGCGGCCGGAACACCGGCTGCACCTGCGACTCCGCGAGCGCCGAAGGCTCCGGCCTCGCCGGCCTGCTCCTGCTGAGCGTCGCCGCGCTGCGCCGAAGGAGCCGACCGTCCCGCTTCTGAGACTGCTCCTGCTGCTCCTGCTGCTGACGCCAACGGCGGCGCAGGCGCAGGTGCGGCTGGTGCTCCCCGCGGGCGAGCTCGTGGGGGAGTGGGAGGAGGCGTTTGCCCTCGCGGGACTCCCGCTGAGCGCTCACGGATCCGTCGTCGAGATCGTGCAGACGGCCAACGGATGGCTGCTCCGGGTGCACGCCGCGGACGGTGACCGAGAGGCGCCCATCGCGATCGCCACCAACGCGGCAGAGCGGGAAGAGGTCGCGATCCTCGCCATGAGCCTCATGGTCGGAGGCACCCCCTCCCCGGTGCCCGAGCCCGAGCCCGTGCCCGATCGCAAACCCGCCCCAGACCCCGAACCCCGCAAGCCCTCACCTCCTCCATCCCCAGACCCCGCCCCGGAGCCTTCCGCGGTCCCCGAACCCGAACCCACCCCGGATCCCGAACCCGCTCCCGATCCCGAAGCCGAAGCCCTCGCCCGCGCCGAAGCCGCCGCCGCCCGCGAAGCCCGCCGCGAAGCGGACGCCGCGGCCGCCCGGGAAGCCGAAGCCGAGCGGGAACGTCGCGCCCGCGAGCAGGAACGCGAGGCCGCCCGGCGCGCCGCCCGGGAGTACGACGAAGCCCGCGCCCGAGAACGCGCCGCCGCCCGCGCCTCAGCCCCGGGCCCGGCCCCCGGCGCCGCGGTGATCGAAGGCACCGTGCTCGTGCATCGCGACAGCAACCCCGGCTTCTCGTTCGCCGTTGGGGGCGTCGCCCAGGTCCGCCGCCCGGTGCGGATCGGCGGCACGTTCAACGCCTGCCTGCCGTCGGCCCTCACGGGCTTTGTCGACGATGGCGCCATCCGCCGCGCCGGCGCGCTGGGGGCTCGATTCACGGTGGATTGGGTGCCGCTGTCGGTCGTGAGCCCGGTCATCGGCGGGGCCGTCGGGTTCGACGTTCTTCGCTTCACGCAGGACGGGGAACCGATCGCCCACGTCGTCGCGCCGATGCTGGATGTGCACGGCGGAATCTCATTCGACCCGCTCTACCCGGTCGCCATCGAGCCGATCGCCCGGCTTCGCGTGACGCTCCGAGAGGTCCCGATGGATGTGGGCGGAGGCCAGTCCACCACGCTGCTGCCGGTGGCGTTCCTGGGCGGGGTCCGAGTCGTGTTCGGACCGGCGTCTAGTCGACGCTGACGACCTCGAGGGCCCAGCCCCAGAGCTCCCCGGGGAAGCCGGGCACGCCATCCTCGATGGTCAGGATCCAGTCCCCGTTGGGGCTACCCTGCGTCCAAACCGTCTGCGTGATGCTCTGGCCCGTGACGTCCACCTGTACGGTGTCGCCGTTGGGGTCGGTCAGGGTGATGCTGAGCTCACCGGGGGCCTCGTGGAGGACGTCGAGGACGAGCGTGATGGTGACCTCCTGGTCGGGCACGCCGTTGACGCTGTTGGCGGTGACGAACTCGCCCCAGCCGTCGGGGATGTCGTCCGACTCGTCCATCACGAACTGGTCTTCGAACGGCTCCGCCGGGGGCTCGGTGGGCGTGACCGCCTCGTCCAGGAGCACACCCAAGGCGCTGCCGCCGACGTAGTACAGACCGGCGAGGTGCGCGACCGACGGCACCGGCTGGGCCGCGACGATGCTGTTGGCGGCGCGGCTGTCGAGGCCGAGGGTGTCATCCAACTCGGTCAGGGACGCGGCGTTGACGAGGTCGATGACCGCGGCCGCCTCGTCCACGGTGAAGGTGACGCCGTCCCAGGTGCCGAGCTCGTCGTCACCGGCGGGGACCCAGCCCTGCTCGCCGGCGAACCAGACCAGGCGGTTGAGCGCCTGGGGGCCGACGTAGGACACATCGTCCACCTCGGCCACGGTCGCCAAAGGAGCGACAGCGCGGGCGTCGATGAGGCCCTGGGCGGCGCGTCGGTCCAGCGGCACGTCGTCATCGAGCAGGACGAACGTGGTCGCCGAGTCGTTGAGGAACGCCAGCAGGCCGATCCCCTCGGGGGAGCCATCCAGAAGAGCGAGTTGATCGGTCTCGACCGCAGCGAGATCGTCATACGAACAGCCCGTCGCGAGGAGCGAGAGCGCGGTCAGAAGCAGGAGGGTTGTTCGCATCGCGAGGCCTATCTAGGGAACCTCGGTGCGGAGCCCAAGCTTTGCTTTCACAAACAAGTCTTCCGCGGTCCGGCGGTATACCCGTCCCCGTGTTTGGCTCCCTCCGCGCGCTGGCAGTTTTTGTCGCGATCACACTCGTCGGATGCAAACCGACGCCATCGGAGGTGCACCTGGAGGTCGGCTCCCCCGTCGACGGCACGCTGCCGGTGGTGGTCCGCAACCCCACCGAGGAGCCGTTCTCCCTTCACTACGAGGACGGCCACTCGCTCGGCGTCATGGAAGCCGAGATCGACGGCGACTGGGTCGAGATCACGCCCTACTACCAACTGGATCGGTGGTGCGGAAACAACGACGGAGTCCACGTGGTCGATCCCGGGGAGAGCCTCGAGTTCGACCTGGCGCATTCGGGCGACGGCGAAGAGACACAGCTTCGGGTGCGGCTGCGGTGGGGCACCCTCCGGTCGGCGCCCTTCCCCGGCCGGGCCCCCCGCCTGCCCGGAAGCAGCCTGGACGATCGCGCCTCCGCCGCCGAGTACCCCGGCGCCGCCGAGCGCATCGCCGACGAGCCGGATCTGGTCGGGCAGCTGCCGCCCTGGCAGCAGCGGCAGTTGGTGGTGACGTTGGCCAACGATCCCCTCACGATGGCGGCCGCCCGGCAAGCGTTCCTTCGCGACCCCTCGCACCCGCTGTTCTTCGATGTGCTGAAAGCCCTCGGGACGCACCTCAGCGATGCCGAGATCGAGATCCTGGAGGCCCACCTTCCGACCCAGGCGAAGAACATCGAGCTGGCTTTGATCGAAGCCGGCGCAATGGAGCGGCCCTGACCCCCGACGCCCTCCTCGAAGCCGTGCAGCAGGACACCTTCTGGGTGCCCGACGACCTGACCGTGGTCCACCGCCCCGAGATCACCTACCTGTCGTCGCAGCGGCCGATGAAGTTCACCAACGCCGTGATCCGGACCAAGGCGTCGCGCGCGCAGATGCCCGGGCTCATCGATGAGGTCCGGGCCGCCCACGCGCACACCACCTCGCGGTGGATGCAGTACCCATCGCACGCGGGCACCCCGCTCATGGAGGCCCTCGGCGACGCGGGCTACGTCTCCACGGACGTGCATGACGGCATGACGCTGTCGGTCGAGGCGTTCGTGCCGAAGCCCGCCTCGTCGGTGGTGGTCCGGCGCGTCGCCGATCGGCAAGGGCTGCTGGACTGCATCGACGTCTGCGGCCGCGCCTTCGGGCAGTCGTTCTCGCTGCCGGAGCACCAGCTCCTCCACGAGCTGGCGCTGTGCCTGGGACCGACCGCCCGCAGCGCCCGCTTCGTCGCCTACGACGCCGCCACGGACGAGCCCCTCGGCTCCGGCGGCATCAACCGCTACCCGAATCAGCGCTTCGGCTTGCTGTGGGGGGGCGGCACGATCCCCGAGGCGCGCGGCCGGGGCGTCTACGGAGCCTTGCTGAGCGCCCGCGTGGACCAGTGCCGAACGTGGGGGGCGACGATGCTCGGGCTCTACGCCAAGACGACTACGTCAGCCCCGATCGTGGCTGCGCAGGGGTTCCGCCGAGGCGGGCAGATGACGTACTGGGAGCGGCCGCGGGCCTAGTCGACGCCGACGATCTCCAGCGACCAGCCGAGCAGCTTGCCGCTCTCGCCGGGCACGCTGTCCTCGACCTGGAGCACCCAGTAGCCGTTGGGGCTGCCGGCGGTCCAGACGGACTGGGTGATCTCCTCACCCGTGACGTCGACCTGAAGCGAGTCGCGCTGGGGGTCGGTCAGCGTGATGCTGAGGTCCCCGGTCGCGTCGTGGTTGAGGTCGACCGACAGCGTGACGGTGACCTCCTCGTCCGGCACGCCGGCGACCGTGATCGTGGTCGCGAGCTGGCCGTAACCGTCGGGGATGAGGGCGGGCGCGTCGTAGCTGAACTCGTCCTCGTAGGGCGGCTCGGCGGGCGGCTCCTCCTCCTCGGCCGGAGGCTCTTCCTCGGCCGGCGGCTCCGGCACGGCGGCGACTGCATCGAGCAGCGCGTTCAAAGCGTTGGCGCCGACGTAGTACAGCCCCGCGAGGTGCGCGACCGACGGCACCGGCTGCGCCTCGACGATCGCCTCGGCGGCGCGGCTGTCGAGGCCGACGTCGTCGTCCAGGAAGTCCAGCGACGCGGCGTTCACCAACTCCATGACGGCGGCGGCCTCGTCCACGGTGAACGTGACGCCATCCCAGGTGCCGAGTACGTCGCCCTGTTCCGGCGTGAGGCCGAGCGAGACCGCGTACGCGGCGAGCTTGTCGATGGCGCTGGGTCCGACGTAGGGCACGGCGTCGACCTGGGCGACCGTCGCGAACGACGCGAGCGCCCGGGCGGCCACGATCCCCTCGGCAGCGCGGCTGTCCAACGGGACGTCGTCGTCCAGCACCGACACCGTCGTCGCGGAGTCGTTGACGAACGTCAGCAGGGCGATGCCCTCCGGCGAACCGTCCAGAAGAGCGAGTTGATCGATCTCGACCGCAGCGAGATCGTCATACGAGCAGCCCGTAATCAGCAGGGAAAACGCGGTCAGCAGCGGCAGGGTTGTTCGCATCGCGGCGGCTGTTTACGGCAGTCCCGCGCCAGGACCCAAACTTTGGTTTCAAAGAAAAGTTTTGAAGGTCTGTCAAGGGTAGCTTGAGCGCCATGAAGCGCGCTCTCCTTCTGCTCTCCGGCCTCGCGATCTTCGCCGGCTGCCCCGAGCCCGAGCCCGAGCCGGGACCTCCGGGACCGCTGGCCCTGGAGATCACCTCGCCGCCGGACGGAACGATCACGTCGGCCGACACGGTGCTCGTCGAAGGCACCTGGTCCGGGGGCGGCGACCCCCAGATCACCGTCGCCGGCGTCGCCGCCGACCTGGGGGAGGGGACGTTCTCCGCGACGGTCCCGCGCTCCGCCGTGACCTGGACGGACTCCCCGCTGTGGCCGCTGCTCGCCGAAGGCACCGACGCCGAGGGCGCCTGGGTGCGCGGCCGGGTCACCGCGATCGCCGGCGACGCCACTGACACCGGCAGGACCATCTCCGAAGGGGTGGTGGCCCGGGTGACCCAACCCGGCCTCGAGCAGCTCGGCCCCTTCCTCGAGGACTTCATCGAGGGCATCGACCTGGGCGCCGCCATCGGGGGCCCCGACCCGGTCTTCACGCTGCTGGGGGCCGACCTCTACGTGGACGACGCGGGCTTCGGCGAGGCCGACCTCACCTTGACGGCGACGGTCGTCGGGCTCGACTACGTGCTCGTCGCGCACGACGTGTGGGCGGACGTGACCGTCGACTTCGGCTTCCTCGGATCCACCGACGGCACGGTGCTCGCGGAGCAGCTGATCGTCACCGGCGTGCTGACGCTGTCGGCCGACGCCGGGGACCTCACGGCGACGCCGTCGGGCACGAGCGTCGAGGTCGTCAATCCGTCGACCGGGACGCTGTCGGATCCCGCCGGCTTCCTCGACGACATCATCAACTTCCTCTTCTCCGACACCCTCGGCGCCCAGGTCGAAGAGGCGCTCGTCTCCGGCCTCGAGGGCACCCTGGAAGGCGCACTGCGCGAGCTCTCCTTCGGGGAGATGACGGTCGCCAACGAGTTCGTCCTCGCCACGCACGACGACGACGGCCTGAACCTGAACATCGCCAGCAGCGTGTCCACCGTCGGGGAGCGTCCCGCCCAGCGGCGGACCACCTCGGAGCTGCGGCCGATGCCCTCGGGCACCACCGCCGACTCGGGCGCGAGCTACGGCGGCGGGGCGTGGCTGGATGACGATCTCCTCAACGAGCTCGGCGCGACGATGATCGCGGGCGGGTACCTCGATCAGGAGCTCCGGGGAGAGGTCGGCGGCTTCTCCCTCGACTCGACCACCCTCGGCGTCTTCGTGACCCCGCTGGGCGAGCTCCGACCGGACCTCCCGCTGGGGATCCTGACCAGCGGCGTGGTCGCTCCCGTGGCCACCGCCGGAGGGCTCCCCGACGAGGCGGCGCAGTACCACCTCGGCGGGCTGGTGCTGACAATCGTCGGCGACGAGGACGCCGACGGGACCGAAGAGGAGCTGCTGGTGGCGGCCGCCGACGCGATCGTCGGCCTGGGCATGGAGGCCGACACCCTCGACACCGCCGTGGACGAACTCTCGATCACGATCCTGCGAACGAGCCTCTCCGACGTCGACATCGAGGGGACCGAGACGCAGCTCGCGGCGATCTTCACGATCGCCGTGCGGCAGGCCCTGGACCAGCTCCTGGGCACCGGCCTGATCCCGTTCGAGGGGCTGGGCGTCGAGCCGGTCGAGGCCGGCGCGGGAGGCCCCGATGGCGACCGCGCGGCCGTGTTCCTGGACTTCACGTCGCTGTAGAGCCCGCGGCCGCCATCGCGCCGCAACAACTCGTGCGCGAAAAAAACTGATCCGTTTGCCCCCACTCATTCTACTCACGAGGGAGTGGACTACCCAGGCACAGACGCGGAGCTCGTACGCTCGGCCCGCGATGGCGACACCGAGGCGATGAACCGCCTGGTCGACGAGAGCCTGACCTACGTGCTCCGCTGGTGTGCCCGCCTCGGCGGCACCAAGGTCGACGCCGAGGACGCCGCCCACGACGTGATCATGGTCCTCATCACGCGGCTGCACACGCTCCGCGACCCCGCCCAGTTCCCGTACTGGCTGTTCGGCACCACCAAGCACGTCGTCAGCGGCCACCGCCGCGCCACCTGGCTCAAGAAGTGGGTCCCCGGCTCCACCCCGGACGAGGGCGCCGAGCATGCCGGCTTCCACCAGTCCGACACCGCCGACGTCATCGACCGCGTGCTCGACCGCCTCCCCGCCAACCAGCGGGAGGTGTTGATCCTCTGCGACATCGAGGAGCGCAGCGCCACCGAAGCCGGCGCGCTCCTGAACGTGCCCCCCGGCACCATCAAGTCCCGGCTCCGCATCGCCCGCGCCCGGTTCCGCCAGGTCGCCCGCAAGCTCCACGTCGACCGCGAGTTGGCCGCCATCGTAGGGATCCCCTCGTGAGCGACCGCCCCTACCCGCCGGCGCTCGCCGCCTACACCGCCGCCACCGAGCCGCCCGACGATGTGCGTCAGCGCGTGCTCGCCCGGATCGCGGACGAGGTCGGCGCCGCCGGGTCCATCACCGCCGGGCTCGGCACCCCCGCGGATCCGACCGACGCCGCCCGCGCTCGGGTCCTCCGCGAGGTCGCCCGCAGCCGGCAGGCGCTGGAGACGCCCTGGCGCGCCTCCCTCATCGGCGGCGCCCGACCCCACCCCGTCTGGCGGGCCCCCGCCTTCGCCGCTGCCGGCCTCGCCGCGGTCGCCATCGCGGTGGTGTGGACCATCAACGACCGCACGATCGTCGTCGAACCGGCCACCCCCATCGCCCTCGCGGAGCCCCCCGCGGTGCTCGACGCCGTAGACGTCACCGCCACCGACGAAGCGGTCTTCTCCCCCGCGCCCGGCGTCACCCTGACGTCCGCCGGCCAGGGCACGGTTACGGGCACCACCACCTCCCCCATCGTCGCGTGGCGGCGCGGACGCCTCGACGTCGAGGTCGAACCCAACCGCGGCATCGGCCTCGTGGTCCAGACCGACGAAGGCGATGTGCGCGTCGTCGGTACGGGCTTCACGGTCGAACGCGACCTCCTCGGCACCAACGTGGTCGTGCACCACGGTCGGGTCATCGTCGCCTGCCGCGGGGCCGCCGAGCTCACGCTGGGCACCGACGAGCGGGCCACCTGCCTGCCGAGCACGCCGGCGGGGCTGCTAGGCCGAGCCCGCACCCTCGCGCAGCGCGGCGCTCCCGTGGCCGACATCCTCGAAGCGGCCGACGCCGGCCTCGCCGTGGGTGGCTCCCGCAACGCCATCGGCGGCGAGCTCCTCTACCTCCGCATGACGACACAACAGCGTGCCGGCCTGGATGACACAGCCCGCGCCACCGCCGCCGAGTACGTCGCCTCCGGTCAAACCCCGCGCCGCGACGAGGCCCTGCGCCTCGCCGGGCTCGAGCGGTGAGGGGGGGACTCGTCATGCCCGCCCTCCTGTTGCTTCTGCTCGGCTGCGACGACCACGTGTCGTTCCCCGGCGTGCCGGGTCTCGATGACGACGACGCCACCACGGACGACGACGACACGGTCCCCGACGACGACGACGACACGGCGAACGACGACGACGCCAGCGACGACGACGACGCGGCCGACGACGACGACGCCACCCCCGAGCCGCCGTTCGTGAACGCCACCTACTGCCTCGACTGGGGCTCGGTCGAAATCACGGAGCCCGGCGGCATCTTCGACCTGCTCACCTTCCTGAGCGACGTGTTCGACGCGGCCCCGCCGATCCTCATCCCGACCTCGGTCGACCTCGCCGCCGAGGAGATTCGGATGGACGTCGGCGTGGGGGACGATGAGTGCGCTCCCGACAGCGCGTTCGGCACCGAGGAGCTGACCCGAGACGGTCCCGGCAGCTACGTCGAGCCTCACTTCGACGCCGGCCCGGGCGAGATGAACCTGGGCGGATCGGCGATCGAGCTGACGCTTCAGGCGGCCCTCATCACGGGCGACTTCACGCCCAGTGGCGACGCGATCATCAACGGCACGCTCAGCGGCGCGCTCGACTTGAGCGAAGCCATCGGCGCGTGCGCCCTCATTTCCTGCGGGCCCTGCCCCGATGGCAGCGACCAGTGCGTCTCCTTCGCCGCCGAGTCGGCGACCTGGAACCGCGCGGACTGACCTTTGACTTCAGAGCACGAGAGCAACCCCGATAGGTACGGAGTGATGACCATGCAGCAGACCCACATCTGGCCCGGAATCGTCGACGCTTTCTGCGAGGCCCTCGGCCTCGACGAGGAGGAAGTGACCCCGGAGGCGCTCGTCATCGACGAGCTCGGCGCCGAGTCGCTCGACTTCCTCGACATCGCGTTCCGCCTCGAGCGCACGTTCAAGATCAAGATCCCCCGGGGCGAGATCCAGCGCGCCGCCGAGGAGGAGACGGGCGAGGCCTTCGAGTCCGAGGGCAAGCTCACGGAGACGGGCGCGATCGCGCTCAAGAAGGCGCTGCCCGAGGCCGACCAGAGCAAGATCGTCGCCGGCTACCCGGTGCGCGACATCCCGCGCCTGTTCACGATCCAGACGTTCGCGAACCTGGTCTCCCGGCAGCTCGCCCAGCGCGTCGCCGCGTAATCGACCCCCTGCGGGGGTCCGGAGAAACCTCTCGACCACTGTCATCACTGTGTATATACAATATGTACAGTGATTGGACTGACCCTATCTGACGCCTCGGGCGTCCCCTACTGGCGGCAGATCCGCGACCAGCTGGCGCGGCAGATCCGCGACGGCGAGCTCGCCCCCGGCTCCGCCCTGCTGTCGGTCCGCAAGCTCGCTACCTCGCTGCGCGTCTCCGTCATCACCACGCGCCGCGCCTACGCCGAGCTCGAATCGGCCGGCCTGATCTTCAGCCGCCAGGGCCGCGGCACCTTCGTCAGCGAGACCATCGCCCCCCGCGACGACGACGCGGTCGCCGAAGCCCGATCCGCCTTCGCCAACGCCCTCGACCGCGCCCGCGGCCTCGGCCTGGACGACGACGACGTGCGCGCACTCGTCGAGGACCTCATCTCCGGAGACAAGGCATGACCGACCCCCTGGTGCGAGTGGAGGGCCTCCAGCTGCGGCGCGGGAGCTTCGAGTTGAACGTGCCCACCTGGGAAGTGACGCCCGGCGAGGTGGTCGGGGTGGTCGGGCCCAACGGCGCCGGCAAGACGACCCTGTTGGAGGCGATTGCCGGCCTGCTCCCGCTGGACCAGGGCAGCGTCCGCGTCTTCGGGCTGGACCCACGGGCCGAGCCGGTGGCGGTGCGGCAGCGGCTCGGACTGGTGGCGATCGCGACGCCCGTGTTCGACGTCCGCATCGGCGAGCTCATCCGCATCGTCTCGGGCTACTACCCGACCTGGGACGGCGCGCTTGCGGCCGAGCTCGCCGACACCTTCGGCCTCGATCTCAGGAAGCGGGCGTCGAAGATCTCCACCGGCCAGGGCATGCGCCTCCGGCTGCTGCTGGCGCTGGCGTTTCGGCCGCAGCTTCTGCTGTTGGACGAGCCCACCACGGGGCTGGACCTGGTCGGCCGGCGCCAGCTGATGGATGCCATCGGCCGCGCGGTCGAGTCCGGCGAGTCGGCCGTCGTGCTGTCGTCCCACCGCCTCGGCGACGTCGAGCGGTTGAGCGAGCGACTGCTCGTCATAGAAGAGGGCTCCGTGGTGCGGCACGGCGGCACCGACGAACTCGTCGGCGACGACCGCACGCTCGAGGAAGCGATGACGTCGTGGGCCGCACCATGATCGGGGCGGTCGGCCGTCACGCGGGCGTCACCGCGATCTGGACCCTGCGTCGCACATCGGCTCTGCTCCTCGCCGCCTCGCCCATCGTGGTCGTCGGGGTGATGAGCCAGAGCGAACTGCCCGGGGCCGCCTTTGCCTGCCTCTGCTCCCTGGCGGCGGTGCTGACGGCCGCGGTGGGATCGCTGAACGAGCCGGCACGAGGGATCTTCAGCCAGCCGAGCCTGACCCGCGTGCTCCCGCTGCTCCCCGTTCGTGACGATGCTCGGGACACCGTGACGGCGCTGACGGCGTGGATCCTGTCCCTCGGGGTCGCGGTCGTGGCGTGGCAGGTCGCGGCCCTCGTCGATGGCTTCGCGCCGGCCTCCTGGGAGTGGGGATGGGGCGTGCAACACCTGACCGTGCCGACCCTGCTGCTCGCCGCCGGGCTTCAACTCCCGGGCTGGGCCGCGGGGGTGCGCGCGTCGTCGGTGTCGTCGGCGGGCCGGTACGCGGTGCTGCTCCTCGCTGCCGCCGCGACGATCGGGTGTGCCGGGATCGCCAGCACCGCCTGCACGAGGACCTCGGCTGGCAGCTTCGCCTTGGCCTCCGCGTCATGGCCCCCGCGCTGATGATGATCGCGTTTGTCGAGTTCGCGGCCCTCGCAGGCCTGCTCCTCGATCCCGCCGACCTCCCCGTGCGGTTCCTCGCGATCCTCGGTCCGGCCGCCGGGATCGGCTTCCTGGTCTGGATCCCCGCGTTCGCCCCGCTCGGACTGGAAGGCAATCTCGCCGGAGGCGGCGGCAGCCACCCGGTCCAGGCGGGGGGCATGAAGCCGGCCTGGGCGGCGCTCCCGGTCAGCTTGTCGGACGTCCGTCGGGGAGCGCGCCGCAGCCTCCTCGTGACGGTGCTCGGCTCGGTCCTCCTGATCGCGGCGCTCCTGGCCGGCATGCACCACTTCCTGGGCGACTACCAACACGTACCGGGGGCGGTCTATGGCCTCGTCGGAGCCTGGGCCGTGCTCGGCGTCTTCGCCATGGCGCCAGTCCCTTCCGCGCTGCTTCTGGGGGACCGCGTCGACCGCCTGCTGTCCGCGGCCAACTGCGCGCTCCTGGTGCTGTTCGTGCTGTGGCGCCCGGTGTGGGAGTCGGTGCTCGAGGGGACCGGTGAGGGCTGGTGGGTCTACGCGATCGGTGCAGGGACGACGGCTACCCTGTGGTACTGCCTGGGGCGCTGATCAGCGCGTGATCGTGATCTTCCGCCGCACCGGCACGTCCGTCGCTTCCATCACCGTGCCGTCGGGCCAGATCAGCTCCATCCGGTCGATGACGTCGACGTCTCCGAGCCCCACGTGGAACCGCGACGGGCTCTGACCCAGCGAACGCAGGTTCCACAGCTCGTCCATGTGCCTCCGGCCGCCCGCCTCGACGGTCAGCCGCGCGCCAAAACCGCCGGTGTTCTCGCCCACGCCCACGAGCTCGACCTCGGTCCACGCGCCGCTGCCGCAGGGGTTGGACCAGTACTGGGGCGGGCCGGTGTTGCCGGAGATCACGACGTCCAGGTAGCCGTCGCCCTCGAAGTCGCCGACGGCGAGCCCGAAGTGGGTGCGCGGCACGTCCCAGCCGACCAGTGAGGTGACCTCCTCGAAGCCGCCACCGGGCACCCCGTGGAACAGCGCGTCGCCCTGGCCCTCGAGCCAGCCGCCGGAGGACCCCAGCGGGGGACCGCCCGCCATCGGCATGTCGCGCCAGCCGTCGCCGTCCAGATCGAGCAGCTCCAGCGACCAGCCGGACCAGTCCGAGCTGGTGTCCAGCCCCTCGGGGCGGAGGCCGTAGGAGGCCGAGACTTCGATGAACAGGTCGTCGCTGCTAAGCAGGCAGATCTGGCTGCCAGTGTTGCTCATGCAGTAGTCCATGAAGCCGTCTTCGTTCAGGTCCGTGCCGGCGATGCCCATGCCGCTCATGAAGAGCGCGGTTCCGGTCTCTTCGGCGTCGTTGACGAGGATCGGCACGCCGTCCGCGTCGTTGCCGTCGTTCCGATAGAAGGCGTTGGGCGGGGCGCCGGGGTTGCCGACGCGGTCGTACGGGACGAAGACATCCTGGTCGCCGTCGTTGTCCCGGTCGGTGATCACCGTCGAGATGGAGAAGCCGCCCACGTCGTAGGGGACGATCTCGTAGGCCATCGTCCAGTCGAGCGCGCCGCCCTCGTTCAAGTAGATCCGGTCCGGGGTCCCCGCCGGGGGCCCCCCGCCTCCGCCGTTGCCCGCCACCTGAATGCCGGGGAGGGACATGTCGAGGTCGCCGTCGCCGTCCAGATCGCCCAGCGCCATCGTGGACATGATCTCGTCGGCGACGGCGAAGTACGTCGGCGGCTCGAACAGCCCCTCACCGAGGTTGAAGGAGACGGCGAACGCGCCGGGCCCCACCAGGACCAGATCGGGGAGGTGGTCGCCGTTGAGGTCGGCCAGCACCTGGTTCATCAGGATGGATCCGCCCTGGCCCTGGGCCTCCCAGTTCGAGTCGATCTCCGTGAAGTGTCCGGTGCCGTCGTTGAGGTACGTGTACGGCGCCCCCACGGTGCGGTTGAAGACCAGGTCGAGGTCCCCGTCGCCGTCGATGTCGTCCGCCGCCACCGGCGCTCCCGCGGGCGATCCCAGAGGGCCGGGGGACGGGCTCAGCTCCGCGGTGATGCCGCGCTCGAGCCCCTCCTCGGTGAAGCGATCGATGCCGTCGACCGGGTCCGCGCAGAGGATCTCCTCGCCCGCTTCGAACCCGTCCGGAAGGTCCACCGGCGGCGGAGGCGGCTCCTCCGTAGGGCAGGCCGACAAGGCGAGGGCAAACACGAACGCGGCGGCGGAGAGCTTCATGGGCGACTGGATGGTTCCACAGGATGACGGGGGCCGCTCGGGCCGCTTGGGGGCTCCTGCACCTGCTGGTGCAGCACGAAGTTTCGGTCCAGCGCCGCGTCGATGGCCGGCAGCGGCGCCACGGGGGCGATGACGGGGCCCGCGATCCGCTCTCCCTCGTCCATCCGCCCGTTGGCGTTGGCGTCCCGCACGATCAGCACGGAGGCGTGCGGCGGCATCGGGATTGCGAGCCGGATCGGCCACTCCGGCTTCAGCCCCTCACTGCGCCACGCGAAGCTCGGCTGGCCCCCCAGCTTGGGGTGGCCGTTGGAGTTGAGTTCGTCCTTGTCCCAGCCCAGCAGGAGCAGCCGCACGGGGCCGTCGATCGAGGCACTGCGAGGCTTCAGGTCCACCACCAGTTCGGTGGCGAAGTCGGCCAACTCGACCCGCCCGCCCGGCACCACGCGCTTGCGTCGGTCCTCCGGGCAGCCGGCCAGGAGCACCGCGAGGACCATCAGGAGCACGGCGCGGCGAAGCATCGACGCAGTCTAGACTGCGGTCAGGTGAACAGCGCTCATACCCTGCTGACGGCCCTGGCGCTGCTCGCCACGCTCCTGGCCCCCGCTCCGGCCGACGCCGCCACCCTCCGGGGGCAGGTCACCGACCCGTCGCCGCACATCGCGCGGGAAGCCCGCATCGTCACCAGCCTCGACCTGAGCCGCCCCGATCAGCCGATCGCGCGGGCCGCGATCGATCCCGTCACGGGCGAATTCGCCATCGACTTCGAGCCCCCCAACCAACCGTTCTGGGTCGTCGTCTACGAGCGCTTCCGGCCGGTCGCCGGCCCCCCCTTCGACATCTGGCTCCCCATCGACCTGATGCCCATGACCGAGGTCCCCGACGAGCCGATGACGCTCCCGGGCGTCGATCCGGTCCCGTTGATGAAGCAGGGCAAGCTCAGCCTCGACGCGGACGTCGTGACGAAGTGGCTGATCGTCGTCTTCGGCGTGCTCGGCCTCGGCTTCGCGGTGCGGTTCGGCCTGCGGCGGATGGCGAAACCGCAGGGTCCCGAGTGCGCACCGCTTCAGGCCCGTGCGCCTCCCCCGGTGAGCCGTCGGGAGGCCGGCGGACTGGCGGCCATCGTGGCGGCCGGGATCGTGCTGAGGGTGGACGGGATCGCGTCCACGTCGTTCGATCTGCTCGAGCTGTCGTACACCCCCGGGATCGGCCGGCCGGTGCCCCCGCCGACGAACCTCGCCGACCTCGCCCAGGAGATCGCGGCGCTCCACTGCCTCGACCTGACCCACCCGCCCGGCTACCACGTGATCACCGGCCTGTTCGGGCTCGCGGGCTCGGCCGAGTGGCTCCTGCGGGTGCCCGCGCTGCTGTCCTCGATCGGCACCCTCATGCTGTTGTGGTGGCTGTTCCGGCGCTGGAGCGCGGCCATCGGGCTGGGCGCGGCCGCGGTCTTCTCGCTGTCCGCCCCCGCCATCTACTTCGGCCAGGACGCCACCCCGTACGCCTCCACCGGGCTGCTCGCGCTCGCTTCCGCCGCCCTGCTCATGCGGGCGCTGGAGCGGGGCACCAACCGGGCCTGGAGCGCCTTCTTCGGCTACCTCGTGGCCGGCTTCTTCCTGCACTACACGATGGCGATCGTTGGCCTCGGCATGGTCGGTTTGCTCGCGCTGTTGGCGTGGACCAAGCGGGCGGATCCGCGCTGGGCCGCCGCCATCGGACGCGCCACCGGTCCGGCCCTCGGCTGGGCGCCGCTGCCGCTGCTGTGGACGTGGCTGCACTTCTCGTCCCACCCGACCATCGCCGGCTACACGCGGCTCTTCTCCGACCCCTACATTCCCGGCGCGGGGCTGCTGTCGTGGACCTGGGACTTCTGGACCGTGACCGCCGGGATGTACGTCGACGTGATGCACCCCTCGGCCATCGCGGCAGCGGTGCTCTTCGGGCTCGGGCTGCACACCATCCTCCGGCCCCGCGAGGGCGGCGGCGGCATCGATCCGACCTTCGGGGTGCTGCTGCTGGCGATGACCGGCACCTACTTCTTCAGCGTGCGGTTCTTCTACGTCGGCCAGCTGGAGGTGCTCGCGGGCAAGGCGCTGTACGCCTTCCGGTGGGTCGGCTGGTTCGTGCCCCTGGTCCTCGGAACCGCCGTACTGGGAGCGGCTCGAGGTGCGGGTCCGGCGGCGCTTCGAGGGGTGCTCGTGGCGGTCTGGATCGTCGGCGTGGGGATGGCCACGGTGACGCAGGTCCGCGAGCCGCCCCGCCCCGACTACGAGGGCGTCGCCCACTTCGTCCGGGACGAGCTGGAGAACCGGGACGGCCTCGCGACCCTGCCCGCCTGGTTCATGCGCGGAAACATCGCCTGGTACCTGCTCAGCACGGACGCCGACATGCGCCGCATCCCCGAAGAGGGCGACGGCATGTGGCTGCTCGACGGCAAGGAGATCGCGCTCGAGTCGATCCACCCGTCCCTGCCGTTCCAGACCACCGCCCGCAACACCTTCATCGACCGCCTGTGGGTCGCCCAGGTCGACGAGCGCATGTACGGACGCGCCAAGTTCCGCACCGAGGTCGCCGACCAGGCGGTCGCCTGGGCGATGGAGACGATGGTCCACGACGGCACCTGGGAGTTCGACCGGATCAAGCTCCACCGGTTCGTGCGCAAGCCCGGGGATCCGCCCGGCCCGCCGACGCCGGTGACCCTGAGCTCGGACCTCACGGTCGCCCACCACCGCACCTGGCCGGGGCTGACCGAGGGCGCCGGCTTCGTGCCCCCCGATCAGCTCACGCTGCCGGAGCGGCTGGGCCCGACGGTGCTGCACAACGCCCCGATGAGCCCCGGGTGCGTCGATTGGACCTTCCTCAGCCTGCGGGAGGAGCTCGACCCCAACGCGCCGAACCACTGGTACCTCAACGCCCGGATGGAGCTGCCGCCGGACGCACCGCTGCCGGAGGTGGCGGCCGAAGGGGAGGCCCGCATGCTGGTCACGAGGCAGGCCGACATCCTGCGGATCGACGCCATCGGAGGTCCCTGCGGAGGCCCGCCGTTGACGCTTCGGGTGCGCCCGGGGAGCCGTCGGTTGCCCGTGCCGGGGCCCTGACCCGTTGGGTACATTGACGGTGATGGCCCGCCCTGCACCGATCCTGCTGCTCCTGGTCCCGCTGCTGGCGGCGTGCCCGAAGGAGGAGGAGCCGGTCCCGGGGCCCGGGTTCACCTACGGCGACGAGATCGAGTGCGAGAGCCCCACCAGCGGCTGGGATCGCTTCTCCGAGGAGGCCGCGACCCGCGGACTGAGCAAGTCGATCGTGAACCCCCAGGAGGTCTTCGGGATCGAGATCTACGGGCGCGGCGGCGGACTCGTAGCGCAGGACATGGACGATGACGGCGACCTCGACCTCGTCATCAACCAGGTCACCGGGAGCCCGGATTTCTACGCCAACGACGGCTCCGGTCGGTTCACGCTGATGGACACCACCGTCGGAGGCGCCGTGGGCCGCCCCCTGGGCGTGGCGGCCGCAGATCTGGACGGGGACGACCTGCCCGAGCTGTTCTTCGCCTCCGGCAACAACGTGCTCATGGTGGCCAACCTCGGAGGGTTCGCATTCGCCGACGTCGTGCGGGCGGTCCCGGAGGACTTCATCGATCCCACCGCGGCCCCGCTGAGCTTCGCCCTCGGCGACGTGGACGGCGACGAAGACCTCGACCTCGCCATCTCCGTGACCGGCGGCTCCGGCGGGCCCGGCGACTCGGACCCCGTGCCCGACGTGCTCATGCTGAACAGCGGCGACGGCACCTTCACGCTCGGCCAGGAGCTGTACGCCTCCCCCGAAGGCTCGGTGACGCAGGTCACCGTCATCACCGACCGCGACCTCGACGGCGACCAGGACATCTTCATCCCCAACGACCGGGGCCCCGTCTCCGCTTTCTACCGAAACGACGGCGACGGCACGTTCGTCAACGACGCCCACGAGATCAACGCCGCCATCGACATGGCCGCCATGGGGGCCGACAACTGGGACCTCAACGGCGACGGCGACCTCGACTACTGCCTCTCGGACGTGGGCCCCATCCGCTGCCTGATCAGCGACGGCGCCGGCGGCTACTTCGAGGGCGGCGCGGCGCTCGGGCTGTACCCCGCCGAGCCGGTCGCGGTGCACCCCAGCACGGTCGGGTGGGCCTACGAGATGGCCGACCTGAACGGCGACGGCCTCATCGACGCGGTGCAGGCGAGCGGGCCCTGCCCGGGCACCGCGGGCGAGGGCACGCTCGACATCCCCGACCTGATCTGGGCCGGCACCGCCGATGGCGGCTTCGTCGACGTCACCGCCGACACCATCTTCGGCGACCCCGCCCCCAACTACGGCCTCGCCGCGGCCGACTTCGACGGAGACGGCTTCCAGGACCTCGTCGTCGCCGGCCCCGACGCGCCCCCCACGCTGTTCATGAACAGCTGCAGCGACGGCGCGTGGGTCGAGTTCGACCTCGTCGGTCCCCCCGCCAACCGCCAGGGCTACGGCGCCCGGGTGTTCGTGGACGGCGGTGGCGAGGTGCGCCAGCGGGAGCTGTGGACACTCCGAGGACAGGCCCAGGGGCCCGCCCGGCTGCACTTCGGGCTCGGCGATCTGGATCTCGTGGACACCGTGACGGTGCTCTGGCCCGACGGGCGGGTCTCGGTCAGCGAGTCCGTGCCCACCCGGCGTCGGATCACCGTCGACTGGGCCGAATCGGCCGATGGCGGCTTCGTTCCCCCCGGCGACGACGACGACGACGCAGCCGACGACGACGACACCACGCCCGACGACGGCACCGGTCCGGTCCAGGCCGGCAAGGGCGAGATCGTCATCGAGGGCAGCGCCTTCCCCGCCAGCGGAGGCCCCGGCGGCTCGCAGCTGGAATGGCTGACGGTGACCTCCAGCCACGCGCCCGAGGTGTTCCGCGCCACCAACGCGACGGGCACCTACACGATGGTCGTGCCCGAGGATGCTCCCGTCACCGTGACCATCACCGGCGACGGGTACGTGCCCACGGTCACCCCCATCGACACCACGTGGCAGCGCACCCCCAACAGCGGCCTGTTCCACGCGATCTTCGACGACGTCGCCTACGAACAGTTCATGCAGAACCTGTTCGGCGGCCCCGCCGAGGCCGGGAAGGCGTCGATCTGGTTCCAGATGGGCGCCGGGGGAACCGACTTCCTCTACGGCACCTCCGTCGAGATCGACGCCGACTACGGCGCGGTGTGGGCCTTCGGCGGCGATCAGCCCGTCGCCGGCAACGAGCTCGTCGAGGGCGCCAGCTTCGTCGGCTTCAGCAACGTGCCCGCCGGACCGTTGAACGTGACGCTGACGACACCCGACGGAGAGGTCTGCGACGGACGGACCAGCTTCGACGTCGTCGGCGACAGCCTCATGCAAGTGGTCTTCCTCTGTCCGTGAGGGCTAGACTTCGCCGATGCCTGACTCCGAAGCGGTGACCCAGGGTGTGCGCGTGACCGTTCGGTCGCAGTACCTGCCCCAGCACAGCAGCCCCCAGGCGGCCCAGTGGGTCTTCGCCTACACCGTTCGCATCACCAACGAGGGCAGCGTCCCCGTGAAGCTGTTGACGCGCCATTGGGTCATCACCGATGGCGAGGGCACCCGCCGCGAGGGCAAGGGCCCCGGCGTGGTCGGCGCGCAGCCACGACTGGAGCCCGGTCAGGCCTTCGAATACACCTCCGGGTGCCCGCTTCCGACCCCCGCGGGGGAGATGCACGGCACCTACCAGATGGTGACCGACGGCGGCGATGCGTTCGACGCCGAGGTCGCAGCCGTCGAACTCAGCGAGCCCCTCGCCTTCAACTAGGTCCCATGAGCTCCCTGATTCGGAAGCCGCTCGCTTCCACCAACCTCAAGCGACCTCCCGCCGGCTTCGTCGGCCGCGACGCGGAGTCCACCGCGCTGGAGTCCTGGTGGAGTGAAGGGGGCCGGTTCACGACGCTGCTGGGGCCCGCCGGGGCGGGCAAGACGTCCCTGGCCCGGCGCTTCGCCTGGGACCACCGGCTTGAGCTCACGGGCGGCGCCTGGTTCTGCGATCTGTCTCGCGCGCGCTCCGCCTCCGACCTCGCGGTGGTCGTGGCGGCGGCCCGCGGACTGCACTTCGGCGACGACGCGGACGTGGTCGAAGCCGTCGCAGAGGCCCTCGCCGGCGGCGGTCCCACGCTGCTGGTGCTCGACAACTTCGAAGGCATCGTGGACGTCGCCGTGCCTGCCGTCAGCGCCTGGCTGGCCCGCGCGCCGTTCCTCCGCGTGATCGTCACCAGCCAGGCCCGACTCCGAGGCAGCGGAGAGCACCCGATCGAGCTCGGAGCGATGACCCGCGACGACGGCGTGGCCCTGTTCGCCCGCCGCGCTCAGGCCGCCGCCCCCGGGTTCACGGTCGACGACGCGCTCCGCCCGACGGTCGAATCCCTGGTGGAGCGGCTCGACGGACTGCCCCTCGGCATCGAGTTGGCGGCCGCGCGCATGGACGTGCTCACGCCCGCGCGGCTGCTGGAACGACTCGACCAGCGCTTCGGCGTGCTCAACCGGGCGCCCCGCGACGGGGTCGAGCGGCACGCCACCCTGCAGAACGCGATCGAGTGGTCGTGGTCCCTGCTGAAGCCGGTGGAGCAGTCGACGCTGGCTCAGTGCAGCGTGTTCGTGGGCAGCTTCAACCTCGAAGCGATCGAGGCCGTCATCGACCTGGGCGAAGGCGTGGAACCGCTGGACGTCGTCTCCGCCCTCCGCGAGCGCTCCCTGCTCCGGCAGGACGAGGGCCGCTTCACCCACTTCCAGTCCGTCCGCGCCTACGCCGCGACCCAGCTGGAGGGGGACGAGCGGGACGGCGCGTGGCGTCGGCACGCGGTGTTTTTCGTGGAACGCGGCACGCTCCTGGCCCAGCAGCTGACCCTGGTGGGGGGCGGCGACCACGCCACCGAGCTGCGGCAGGAGGCGGCCAACCTCTGCGCCGTCGTGGCTCGGTTCGCCGCCACCGATCCCTTGCTCGCCGCGCGGGCCATCGCCGCCGTCCACGCCCTGCTGAAGCTCCGCGGCCCCGCCGTCCAGCACCGCGAGCTGCTCCGCCAGGGCATCGATCTCGCGGCCGACGATGAGGCCCTCCAGCTGCAGCTGCTCGAGGACCTCGCCTGGGCTCAGCTGCGGGTCGCGCACACCCGCGACGCGGAGGCGACCCTGGAGCGCGCCCGCACCCTCTCCGGGGGCAGCTTCCACCCCGGCCTCCGCCTCGCCCAGGGGGCCGTCGCCGCCACCGACGGGAGCCTCGACGAAGGCGAGCGGCACTTCACCGCGGCCTGGCAGATGACCCAGGGCCGGGGCGACCGCCTCGCCACCGCCCGCATCCTCGCGGTGCGCGGGCGCGCCCACCTCCTCAACTTCCGCCTCGACGAAGCCGAGGAGCTGCTCGAGCAGGCCCTGGAAGGCTTCCGCGAAGCCGGCGCCCGGGGCCGCGAGGCACGCTGCTTCGACGACCTCGCGGGGGTGCTCCTGAAGCGCCACGACCTGGACGGCGCGGCCCAGTACAACCTGTGGGCGGTCGAGCTCCACGGGGAGCTGGGCGCCGACTGGGAGCTGGCGCTGGACCTGCTCCATGGCGGCATCATCGCGGCGCACGACCGGCGCTTTGACGATGCGGCTGCCGCGTTGCGGAGGGCGGTCGATCTCGGGCAACGGGTCGGCCACGAGGTCGTCGTCAAGACCGCCCAGGAACGGCTCAGCGGCCTCATCGAGGCCTGATTGTCCAAAACCTGACAACACCAATGGTCAGGGGATTGCGCTACAAGGAGACGTAGACGAGAGAGATTCCATGCTGAAGAACGCCCTCCTGACCCTGTTTGTCGTGACCGCCATCGGCGGATGCGCCATCGATCCTACCGCCGTCACCGACGACGACGACGTCGACGAGACCCCCGCGGGCACCTCGCAGGACGAAGTCGTCATCCACGAAGACGTCGTGATCCTCGACGAGGATCCGTGCCTGATGTCCGTGGACGTGCCCGAGGACCGCGAGACGCTGGTCTTCGAGTTCAGCTGCGACCCCGCCATCAGCGGCATCGAGCCCGGCAAGATCGTGGTCGGCAGCGCCGGCGGCGGCTTCCTGCGGCGCGTCGTCTCCGCCGAGATCGACGGCCCCATCGTCACCGCCTTCACGGAGGAGGCGAGCCTCAACGAGGCCGTCATCCAGGGCGACCTGCACGTGAGCATGGGCGAGGCCGAGCGCGCGCTCATCGACCTGGGCAACACCACGCTGTACGGCGACCAGCTCTTCGGTTCGTTCACGCTCTTCCGGCTGGAGGAGGCGTCCCTGGACATCACCCCGCTGCTGGACATCGACGGCCACTGGGAAGACGGCCGGGTCGACACCTTCGAGATGGACGCGAGCCTGCGCCTGGCGGGCGCGCTGTCGGTGCTGCTGTCGACCACGAACGGCCTGCGCTACTCCGACTCCTTCCAGGTGTGGGAGGGCTCGCTCCCCTTCAGCGCCGCCATCGGACCGCTTCCGGTCGTGGGGCAGCTCGGGATCAAGACGGGCGTCGGCTACATGCTCGACGCTCCGGGCCACATGACCGCCACCGTCGGCGCCCGCGGCGACCTTGGCTGGGAGACGTCGCACCACTACAAGGCCGACGAAGGCTGGACCAGCGACCGGGACTACGAGGACAACTGGCTCCTCGACCCCCCGACCTTCGAGGTGAGCACGTCGGCCAAGGCGAAGATCTTCGTGCGCACCGAGCTGTTCATGCAGATGTACGGCATCGCCGGCCCCGAGATCCGGAGCGACATGTACATCCTCGGATCGGCGGGTCCCGACTGCAACGGCATCGACTGGGACCTCAAGGCGGGGCTGACCGCCCGCGCCTCCGTGAAGCTGAACATCATGGACAAGTTCACGCCGACCAAGACCTTCGCGACGGTGGACTTCACCGCGGACCTGGCGGCGGGGAACGTGCCCTGGCCCTTCGGCGTGCCGATCCCCTGCGCCCAGGAGGAGATCTCCTGCGGCGACATCATCGAGGACGACACCGAGACGGGGCCCTACCAGCCGCAGCTCAACGGCTACTCCTGCAACGTCGGCAACTACGACGCGCCCGAGGCGATCTTCAAGTACGTCGCCAAGGCCTCCGGACCGACGACGTGGTCGCTGATCGATCCGACGCCCACCGACGTGAACCACGACGTGATCGTGGTCGACGGAGCGTGGCGCCTGGTGACCGGCGAGTGCGCCGAGTGGGGCAGCAACAGCGTCGAGTTCGACGCCGTCGAGGGCAAGACCTACTACCTCATCGTCGACGGGTTCGACGAGGACGCTGGTCCCTTCGGGGCGCAGCTCGAATGCCTCTCCCCGGACACGGCCGGTGACGACGACCCACTGGGCGACTCGGACCCCTTCTAAGCCCCGCCGCCGCGTCGTCGCGATCGACCGCCTTCGCGGGCTGGTCATCGCGCTCATGGCGCTCGATCACTGCCGGGGCTTCTTCGCCGCCGGCCCTGGTCCGGAGGCGCTGGACACCACCACGCTGCCGTACTTCCTCACCCGCTGGGTGACGCACTTCTGTGCGCCTGTGTTCGTGCTGCTGGCGGGCTCGGGGGCGCGGCTGTTCGCGGACAAGGCCGACGACGACGCGGCCACGGCGCGGTGGCTGCTCACCCGGGGACTGTGGCTCATGTTCCTGGAGGTGACCTGGATCACGTTCAGCTGGTTCTTCGACTGGCACATGATCCACCTGGGCGTCGTCTGGGCGATCGGCGGCGCCATGGTGCTGCTGGCGGGTTGCGTCGGTTGGCCGGGGCGGACGATGGCCGCCGTCGGCGTCGTCATCACGCTGCTGCTTGCCGCGGTGGCGGTGCCCGGAGACTGGCTGCTTGGGTGGCTGTTCCAACCGGGGAGCCTGAACTGGTTCGGCAAGCCGGTGAGCAGCGTCTACGTCATCGTGCCCTGGTTCGCGGTGATGGCGATCGGCTGGGGCATCGCCCCCGCGTTGGCGGACCGAAGCCGGGACCGGCAGTTGGTGATCGGGGGGCTGCTTCTCACCGCGTTGTTCGTCGCCCTGCGGGCCGTCAACGGCTATGGCGACCCCAGCCCCTGGGCGCTCCACGAGCGGGGTCCCATGGTGTCGGCGTTCGCGTTCCTCAACGCGTCGAAGTACCCGCCGTCGCTGGCGTTCCTGCTGATGACGCTCGGCCCCGCGATCGCCTCGATCCCGCTGCTACGCCGGCTCGGCGGACCACCCGGGCGGGTGCTGGAGATCTTCGGCCGGGTGCCGCTGTTCTTCTACTTGCTGCACCTGCCGATGTACCACCTCGGCGCCTTGCTCTACGCCCGCGTGGTGTACGAAGCGGACAAGGTGCAGTCGCTGAGCCTTCCCCTGATCTGGGGGGCCTGGATCGTCGGCCTGCTCGTGCTCCTGCCGCTCTGTTCCTGGTGGAACGGCGTCAAGAAGCGGCGGTGCTACTGGTGGATCGCCTACCTGTGACTCACTGAGAGCAGGTGAACTCTCCCTGATCCGTGGGCGGACCTGATCCGGTCGTCCCTGTGGCTGGATGACGTCACCCCGATCTTCCGCGCCCACCTGTTCGCGCAGATGGCCAAGGACATCCCCCTGCAGGGCGTCGAGGCGGCGCAGATCGTGCGACGCAACCTCTGGGAGCTGTTCGAGCAGACGTACTTGAACCGCCAACTGGCGTGCATGCCCTGCCACAACTCGGAGTGGGCGATCACCGACGACGAGGACCCCGAGTTCGATCGCTCGTGGCCGATGGAGGGGCACCACGAGGAGGCCCTGTTCGGGGATCACACCGGCCGCGATCCGGAAGAGCTCTACACGCTGTTCCGCAAGCACGAGGTGCTCGGCGGCTACAACGTCTTCGAGCAGCAGTACGACATCCGCCCCACCGGCTGTGCCGGCAACGGCGACCCCGGCTGCGACGGCTGCGCGTGCGAGGAGTACGTCTGCGACATCCGGCCCCAGTGCTGCTCCAACAGCTGGGATCCGGAGTGCGTGTCGCTGTGCAACGAGGCGGACGCCGGCTGCACCCCGCGGCTGCCCGACGACTTCGACGGCTGCACCGCCCTGTACGGCTACGAGGGCTGCGGCGGCTGCGGCTGCGAAGCGGCGGTCTGCGCCCAGCTGCCCCAGTGCTGCGAGGGATCCTGGACCGAGTTCTGCGCCGAGCGCTGCCGGCTGTGGCTCCCGGAGAACTGCGAGTACCCCGGCGGCTACTACGACTACTGGGACTTCGGCCCCGACGCGATCGCCCCCTGGGGCATGCACGAGAAGTGCGGCAAGTTCAATCCGCCCGGCTTCAACGGCCCGGACCCACTGAACCAGGACAGCTTCTTCATCGAGCCCTACGGCCCCGAGGTCACCATCTGGGACGTGGAGCGGCCGCTGCACGAGGGCGTGGACCAGCTCCGTGACGGCCTCGACCTGGATGGGAACAAGCCCACGGGACCGGAGGCGTTCGCGTTCCTGATGTCGGCGCGGGTCGCGGAGGTGGCGTGGAAGGAGATCTACGGCAGCAGCCTGACGGTGCCGAACCACTTCCCCCGGAACGCCGCCCAGCGCGACACCCTCCAGGAGTTCACCCGGGCCTTCTACACAAACGACTACTCCATGGTGGAGCTCATCGTCCGCGCCGCCCTGCACCCCGACTTCAACGCCGTCGCACCGGCCGATCTGACGGACGAAGAGGCCAGCCCGTACGCCATGGAGCGCGGGCACAACCCCTGGTCGCCCACAACGAGGTCATCGAACACCGGGGCAACAACCCCGGCGACGTGCTCCACCGACGGCACCCCCGCGTGCTCGTCAACAGCGCGACCACGGCGCTGGGCTGGCCCGATTGGCCCGACTTCCCCGCCGAGCCCGACGCCGGCCCCGAGGGGCGGCTGCAGGAGTACCTCGGCTTCTTCCTCAAGGACTCGATCCAGGGCTTCCGGGGCAACGACTTCCAGGGCCTCGCCGCGTGGGAGTTCGCCTTCGGAACGTGCCACGGGGAGCCCGAGGGGAACGACGGCTGCAGCCCACGCGCCAGGGCCGGCTGCGACGGCTGTGCCTGCGAGTACGCCGTCTGCATCGCCGAGCCCGACTGCTGCGACGTGCGCTGGGACCAGCGCTGCACCGGGTTCTGCGACGTGCGCTGGGACCAGCGCTGCACCGGGTTCTGCGGCGACACCCAGGCGGGCTGCCAGGAGAACCTGGACGCGCCCGAGCCCGACCCGCTCTGGTTGGACGTGCTGATCGACGAGGTAGAGGCCCTGGAAGACGTCTCCCTGGAGCAGGCCGCGTCCGCCCTGAAGGACCGACTGCTCGCCGATCCGAGCTTCGCGGACGACGAGGAGCGGGAGCTGCTGGAGGACCTCCTCGGCTACCCCCTGGACACGCCCTGGGACGACGTCTCGGACCAGGAGACGACCCTGAATTGGGCCTGCTCCGCGTTCCTCGCCAGCCCGCAGTTCCAGCTGACGGGCATCCCCATGGAGGACCTGCTGCCGGCGGAACCCGACCTCGTGGTGCCCGGCTCGGCGTGGGCCGACTTCTGCGGCCACGCGGCGGCGTTGTTCGACGACGGGGCGCTGACCTGCGGCGACGGGACCTTGACCCTCAGTCAGTAGGCAAAGGACTCCGCAACCGTGCGATTTCGCACAGCGATCTGAGTCGAATCACACGATCGCGGTCAGCCTAGAACCAGCCCGCGACCTCCCCGATCGACGCATCGAGCGCCACGAGCACCTCCCGCGTCTGGGGATTCCAGTGCAGGGGCTCGGCGATCAGCTCCGCGAGCTGGTCGCGGTCCTCCTCGATCCAATCCAGAACCAGCTCACTGACGCCCGCGGGCGTGCTCGCGTGGCCCTCGTGGGAGTCCAGTTCGGGCTCCGAGACCAGGGCCCGGCTGACGCCTCCGACGTCGGTCAGCGCGTTGGTGGCGACGCCCTGGAGATCGCAGAACCGCTCGGCGCCGCGCTCCAGCTTCTGGGCGATGGGGGGGAAGCCGGCCTCCGACGTGCTCTCGCGGAGCCGCTCGAAGCGCTCCGCCATGCGATGCAGGCGGCGGCGAACTCCGCGCAGGCCTTCGACACGTCGTTCGAGGAGACCAACAGGGTCCCGCATGGACCCGGGTCGGGTGGTGGGGTTCGTTTGCATGAGACACCTCCTGCCCCAAGCACCAGCAAGCGTCGTGCCGACCCAGCCTCAGCGCCCCTCTGCGCCCGGATGCACCACCGTGATCAGGCGGTTCGCAGGCACGTCCTCGGCCCGGCTCTGCACCCCGTCGGGCCACGTGACGATGATCTCGTCCGCCGTCTCCCGGGCCCCGAGCCCCACGTGCACCCGCGACGGGGTCTGCGCCGTCGCCCGCAGCGAGTAGATCTCCCGCAGCTCCGTGCGTTCGCCGTAGGTAATGGCGACGCGGGCGCCGATCGCCTCGGTGTTGGCGGGCGGACCGACGAACTCCAGGTTGATCCAGTGCTCGACCCCACAGGCGTTCATGTAGAGCCGGGGGATGTCGTCGAAGAACTCGGCCTGGAAGAGCACGTCGATCCAGCCGTTGCCGTCGAAGTCCGCCGTGACCATGCCGACGTGGCGGTGGTCGGTGCCGAAGTTCGCCTCGGCGGTAACGTCTTCGTAGGTGCCGTCGTCCTGCGCGTGCCACAGCAGGTCCGGCCAGTCGTCGACCCCTTCCCCTTGACGCTGGTTGTCGGGGGCGCTGCCCTGGAGCACGTCAGGGAGCCCGTCGTTGTCGATGTCACGCAGGTCGAGCGACCAGCCGATCGTCGTGGGGAACTCCAACACGGGGTCGTCGACGGTCAGCCCCAACACCGCGGCTCCCCCCTCGGCCCAGAGGTTGTCGCCGGCGCTGAGGAAGCACTGCGGAGGGCCGACGTCCGACAGGCAGTAGTCGGGGCGGCCGTCCTGGTTGAAGTCGACGCTGTCGATGCCCATCGCGCTGAAGAAGGGCTCCATGCCGACGTCCGCGGCGTCGTTGACGAAGATCGGGAGCCCGTCGTCGTCGAGCCCGTCGTTGCGGAAGAAGGCGCAGCCGGGCAGGTCCGGGGGGATGCCCCACTCCGGGGCTCCGCCGGCCACGTACAGGTCCTGATCGCCGTCCCCGTCCCGGTCCGTGAAGGTCGCCACTAGCGATTCGACGCCCCACTCCTCGTACGCGATCAGATCGACGTAGCGATCGTTGTCGTAGCCGCCCCCCTCGTTCAGGAAGATCCGCTCGGGCCAGCTGCCGCCGGTGCCGGGGACCGCCAGCCGGGTGACGAAGTGCACGTCCAGATCGCCGTCGCCGTCGACGTCCCCGAAGGTCAGGCTCGAGGGGTCGCCGCCGGGTCCGGCCTGCCCCGACGAGATCCGCTCGGGCCCCTCCCAGGTCCCGCCGCCCTGATTCTGCCAGACGAGGATCCCCGTCTCGGCGTCCTCGGAGAACGGCCGATGGTTGCCCAACAGCTCCGGCAGGAAGTCCCCGTCCAGATCGATCGCGGCGAGCACCAGCAGGCTCCCCCCCGGCCCCTCCTGGATCGGCTCGGCGCGGGTGAAGTAGCCGGCTCCGTCGTTGAGGAACACCAGGGGTCCGGTGTCGACCACGACCACGTCGATGTCGCCGTCGGCGTCCACGTCCTGGGCGACGTAGGCCTGGCCCGCGAGGCCGATGCCGAACATCGGGCCGCCGCCGTCGCCGCGCCCGTCCGTCGGCAGGTCGAAGGTGAGTCCGCGCTCCTGCGACTCCTCTGAGAACCGGTCCACGCCGGCGACGGGATCGGCGCAGACGACGGCGTCGTCGGGGATCTCGAAGGTGCCCTCGTAGACCGGCAGCGGCGGGGTCGGAGTCTCCTCCTCGGGGGGGGGCTCGTCGGGGTCGACGCAGCCGGCCGCGACCAGCACCCCGAGGGCCAGCGCCGCCCACGGTGTCGTCCTCATCCGGCGTCCGGGTGGGGCACGGTCAGCCGACGCCGCACGGGGACGTCCGCGGTTTCGACGGTGGTGCCGTCGGGCCAGAGGATGCGGACCGACTCGACGACGTCGACCTCGCCGGTGCCGAAGTGCAGGACCGGCGGGGTCTGGGCGTTGCCGCGGGGACCGTTGACCTCGCGGAGCATGGTGCGATCGCCGTAGGTCACTTCGACCTGGGCGCCGAGGGCGGTGCGGTTGCCGTCGGGGCCTCGAAGGTCGACCTCGAGCCAGCCGCCGTCCCCGCACCGGTTCATCCACAGCGACGGGGTCGAGCCGGGGGAGCCGCGGAGGATGTCGAGGTAGCCGTCGCCGTCGAAGTCGGCCGAGGCGAGCGCGTAGTTGTCCTCCACGGTGTCGAAGCCGATGTCGGCGGAGCGGTCCTCGAAGCCGCCGTCGCCGTCGCCGAACCAGATGAGGTCGGGCCACTCGGTGACGGCCGCGTCGAACATGGGGCCGGTCACCTGGGCTCCGTCGATTGCGCCGTCGTTGTCGTAGTCGGCGAAGTCGAACGACCAGCCGATGGTGGAGATGGGGGCGGGCGGGGCGTCCGGGGTGAGGCCCATCGCGAGGCTGCGGTCGGAGTACAGGTCGTCCTCGCCGACGAGGCAGACGGTGTTGCCGGTGTCGGTGATGCAGTAGTCGAGCAGGCCGTCGCCGTTGAGGTCGGCGGAGTCCAGCCCCATGCCGTCCATGAGCACCGCGGCGCCGATGTCGGCGGCGTCATCGACCATGGCGGGGAGGCCGTCTTCTTCGACGCCGTCGTTGCGCCAGAAGGCGATGGGGAGGTCCCGGTCCGACGGGATCAGCAGGTCCTGATCGCCGTCGCCGTCGCGGTCGGTGAAGGTGCCCGCGAGGCCCAGGGTGCCGCCGCCGGCTGACGGGAGGGTGAGGATCCCGTCGACGACGCCGTCCTCCAGGGTCAGGAGCAAGTCGTCGGTGCCCTCGAAGGGCTGCGGCTCACCCCGCTCTCCCCCGGGGGGCGGCTGCTGGGGTTCGTGCCGGAACAGGGCGACGTCGATGTCCCCGTCGCCATCGGCGTCGGCCACGGACAGCGCGGGGTAGCGATACGCGTCGGGGGGCTGCTCCTGGTAGAGCGTCGACGGCTCCCCGAAGAGGCCGCCGCCCAGGTTCGGATACAGGTAGAGCGTCGGCGATCCGACGAGGAAGATCTCGGGGAGGCCGTCGTCGTCGACGTCCGCCGCCGCCATCGCCCCGCTGGAGGGGCCGGCGCCGCCGTAGGGGAGCCGCTCGGTGGGGGTGAAGCTGCCGTCGCCGTCGTTCAGGAACGGCAGAGGCCGTCGCTCCTCGCGGGTGCTGTGCACGATGTCGACGTCGCCGTCGGCGTCCAGATCGACGGCGAGGAAGTAGACCGGGCCGTACTGGATGTCCTCGATCTCCCGGGTCAGTCCGCGGGCGGCGCCCTCCTCGGTGAAGCGATCGGCGCCGCTGACGGGGTCGGCGCAGACGATCTCGGCGGACAGCGACGCGCCGGCGGGGAGGTCGACATCCGCGGGGGTCGGCGAGGCGTCGTCGTCGTCGTTTTGAGCCCCACACCCGAAGGCGAACAGGGCGAGGACCGCGACGGCCGCCGATCGACGACGGTCAGTGATCGTGGTCGCCACAGGCGAACTCGTGGTCCCGCGGGGGGATGCCGAAGCCGCGGCAGTGGTGGTGCCGGACCGCATCCGCGCAGCCGACGGCGGGGGCGCAGACGAAGAAGTGCTCGGTGCACTCGGGGTTGTCGACGCAGGTGCAGACCGCGTCGGGGCCGCAGTCCGCGTCGGTCTCGCAGTTCATCGTGCAGTGGGGCTCGGGGCCGTTGCCGCCGCCGGGGCAGATGAAGGCTTCCTGGCCGGCGCAGTCCTCGTCGCCGTAGCAACGCTTGCCGAGGCCGTAGTCGTTGACCGGCTCACCGCTGAGGGGGCCGCAGGTGGTGTCCCAGCCGTCGATGCGAGGGAGGCACTCGCTGGGCAGGCAGAGGCTCAGGTTGTCGTTCGCGATGGTGCACACCAGCGGGGGCGGGGTGTCGAAGTCGATCGGCCCGTCGTGGCACTCCAGGTCCATGCGGCAGCTCTTGCTGCAGACGCCGGCACCGCAGGGCAGCACCCCCTGCACGCAGAACGAACCCTCGGCGGTGCAGTCGTCGTTGGTCGCGCAGTACTCGCCCAGACCGAGCGGGTTGGCGGGGAAGTCTTCGCAGGCGTAGACGAACCAGGGGTCGCCGACCTCGACGGGATCGCGCTGCCACCCCGGAAGGGAGGTGTCGCCCTGCGCCACGGCGGGGGCGTCGGCGCAGAACTCCTCTGCCGGCTCCTCGTCGGGGGGGCAGCCCAGCAGCAGGAGCAGGGCCGGGATCAGGAGGACTCGCCTCATGCCGCGACGGTAGCAGTTCGGGGGACGCGGTCGCATCAGAAGTTGAAGTGGGCGCCGAGCCCGTAAGAGCGGAAGCGGGCTTCGTCGGGGGGGCACTCCTCCTCGACGTCGCCGCGATCCTCGGGGGGACCGCCGAGGCAGGAGCCGCCGGTGGTGAACGCGGACAGGTCATCGACCTGCACCTGGTAGAGCCGCTCCTGCTCCTCGTCCCCGATGCCCCAGTAGATGACGTTGCCGACGAAGAAGGCGGGCGAGCGGGTGACGAGCTCGACCACCTCGATCTCGCCCTCGGCGTCGAACCGCGTGAGCAGCCCCTCGGTGCCGAAGACCTCGATGAGGGCGGGGCTGGGGGGACCGAAGGTGTCGTCGTCGTTCAGCGACACGCTCAGCATGCGGTGGAAGTTGTCGTAGATGGACTGCTGGTTGTGCGCCAGGGGGCTCCACAGGCCGACGAGGATGCCGCCGACCCCCCGCGCCTTCATCACGATCGCCTTGCCCGGGTAGGCGACGCCCCGCCAGTCGCCGTCGTCGCTGTGGACGATGAAGTCCTGCGGGTGATCCCCGCCGAGGCTCCACGTGGCGATGACGTCGGCGGTGCCGGCGTCGGGCTGGTTCTCGCCGAAGCGGAACTGGTCGAACACGGTGTAGGCGCTGTCGCGCCACTGGAGGAAGAAGCCGCCGTCCGCGTCGATGGTCACGAAGGCGTAGTCGGCGGACGTCGAGGTGCCGTCCTCGCGCACGTGGAGCACGGTGTAGAGCCCGGGGATGAGCGGCTCGAGCCGTTCGGCGTCGATGTTGGTCTCGGCCGCGTACACCAGCCGGGACTCGGACCCTTCGCCCGGAAGCTCGGCGACGAGGGTCGAGTCGGGCAGGTCGACGCCGTACATGAGCCGGTCGCCGCCCTCGAATCCGAGGAAGCCGGTGAGCCAGCCGTCGTCGAGCTCGCTGAAGGAGCCCTCGCCGCGCTCCGCACCGTCGGCGCTGGCGGCGCGCCACGTACCGGCGTCGCGGTCGATGAAGAGGTCGACGAGGGTGCCGTCGATGTCCAGCCCGCGGTGGGTCGGCGCAGGTCCTTCCTCGACCGGTTCTTCGCAAGCCGCGAACCCGAGGGCGGCGGCGACAAGCCAGGCGCCCCTCACGGCACGTCGTCCACCAGCCCGAGCACGCCCACGCACATCTCGGCCAGCTCGCCGGGCCCGAGGCCCATGGTGAAGGTCGCGTCGTGCCCCTCGGCCTCGAGCACGTCGCGGAGCCCGAAGTTGGCCCAGGTGTTGTCGTACTCGCAGCTCACGGACAGGGGGTCGCCCCCGGACAGGGGGGGGAGCTCCTCGAGCGGCGCGTCGTACTGGTACAGCCGCATCCAGTCGAGGTTCCACTCCGGAACCGAGAGCAGGCAGTCCGAGCCGCTCCGCAACTCCAGGCCGGAGCCGGCGTGGTTGAGCCGCCCCGAGACCGACCAGAGGCGCGACGCGGGCACATCCGCGGGCACGACGGTCTGCAGCTCTTCGACGTGCTGGTTCAGCTCCTGGGGGATGGAGAAGGGGGCGTCGGTGACGACCGCCGCGGGCTGGTTGCTGCCGACGACCTCGAACCGCGCCTCCCGGGCGGGAGCTTCGTCCGTCCACTTCATGTCGATGGCGGTCTGGTCGAGGCCGCCGGTCTCCCGCCACGCGTGGTAGTGGACCTGCATCAGCAGCCGGCTTCCGGGTTCGGCGCGCACGCCGCTGTCCTCGGGCAGGCGCAGCGGGGGCGAGTCGGGGAGCCACATCACCAGCGGCTGGAACCCGTCGTCGGCGATGCTGGAGAAGCACTCGAAGCTCCCCTCGGGGCCCAGCCGGTCATCGACCTCGGCGGCCTGCTCGGGGGGCACCAGGTACAGGAACACGTGGTGGAGCAAGTCCAGCGCGTCGGGCACGACCTGGGCCGCGGTCAGCCAGTGAGGGACGTCGAACTCGGGGTCCAATACGAAGCAGAAGTAGCCGTTGTCCGCCGTGCCGATGTCCCAGGTGGAGCCACGATCCAGGCGGTGGGTGGCGTCCTCGAGTTCGCGATCGATCGGCGCCGGCAGCGGGGCGGCCGTGGCGGGATCCCCCTCGGGGGCGTCGCGGCGGCCCCAGTCGACGATGAGATCGATCTCGTCCTGGCTCAGCCGGACGTCGTGCTTGAAGGGGTGCGGCGGCTCACAGGTGTCGGACGCCACCGCGCTCCACGGCGGCATGACCCGCTGGCGGATGTTGTTGCCGATCCACTGGGACAGGACCTTGGCCTCGTCGTAGTCGTCGAAGGCGAAGGGTCCGATGTTCCCCTCGCTGTGGCAGTGCACGCAGTGGGCGTGGAACAGGGGCGCGATGTCCTGGTGCCAGGTCGGTCCGTCCTCGGCATTGGCGCTCGCGTCGTCGTCGTCGCTGGGCGACCCGCACGCGGTCGCGGCGAGCGCCACCGCCAGGAAGAGCGGGAAGAGGAAGGAGCGCTGCATCGGACCGCTACTCAGAGACCAGGTTGAGTTCGATGTCGAGCGTGTACTCGTTCAACGTCGGCATCGTGATGGTCGGGAACGACGCCACGGTCAGGTCCCCCGCGGTCGGACCCCCGAGCCCCCCGGAGTCGTCCTCGTCGAAGAAGATCTCGACCGTGTAGGGGTTGCTGCTGGGGGGGATGCCGGGGATTTCGTAGGCGCTGCCGGCTTCGTCGGAGAGGTCGAAGGTCTCGAGCGTCAGGTTCGCCACGATGCTGTCGGGGCCGATGCCGAGGGTGGGGTCCGACAGGGTCAGGTAGAGGCCGCCGAGGCCGTCCCCGCTGAGGTCGACGGAGCGGGAGACGGCGCCGTTGAGGATCGCGCCGATGATGACGACGGCGCTGTCGTCGTCGTCCCCGAGACCGGAGTCGTCGTCGTCGGTGGCGTCGTCGTCGTCCGTCGCATCGTCGTCGTCGTCGGTGGCGTCGTCGTCATCGCCGGAGTCGTCGTCGTCGCCGACCGAGGAGTCGTCGTCATCGTCGGGGCAGCCGGTCAAAGCGAGCGGGAAGGTCAACGACAACATCAGAAACAGCAGGGGTCGCATGGCCGAACTGTACATCGGGGGACAAGGGGTCGCTTCGGGAAAATTCGGCCCGAGAAGCGGCCGCGCGGATTCGCCCTTATCGACCCCCGTGACCTCGTGTAGAAGACCAAGACTCGTTGGGGGACGAGGAGGACCCATGACCGCTCGCAACACCCTTTTGGCGCTCCTGTTTCTCGTGGGCCTCACCCTCGTGGCGGCCGCGTGCACGCCTCAGCGAGGCAGCAACCGCGACGACGACGACGACGACTCGGCCGCAGGCGACGACGACGACGCTACGGACGATGACGACGTCGCCGACGATGACGATGTCGCGGACGATGACGACGTCGCCGACGATGACGATGTCGCGGACGACGACGATGTCGTGGACGATGACGATGTCGGACCCGACGACGACGATGTCGGACCCGACGACGACGACTCCGTCGAACCCGACGACGACGACGACGACGATGACTCCGTCGGACCCGACGACGACGACGACTCCGTCGGGGACGACGACGACTCCATCGGCGCCGCCTACTACACGGCCACGGGAGTCGGCCTTCCCCTGCTGATCCCGCCCACGGGAACCTCGGGGACGACGGTCGCTTCCAGCGACACCACCCCCTTCGGCACGATCGTGGACGTGGACGTCACCATCGACCTGGACCACACGTTCATGGCCGACCTGGACATCACGCTGACCTCGCCCGATGGCACCGACGTGCTCCTGTTCAACAACCACGGCGGCGGCGGCAACGACTTGTCGAACACGACGTTCGACGACGGTGGGTCCACGAGCATCTCCGCCGGCTCGCCGCCCTACGGCGGCACCTACAGCCCGTACCTGCCCCTCTACGCGCTCAACGGGGAGAACAGCGGCGGGGTCTGGATCCTGACGATCGTGGACGGCGCGGGCGGCGACTCCGGCACCCTCTACTCCTGGACGGTCGACATCGCCGTCGAGTAGGTCCCCTCCTCAGGGGGTCAGCCAGCCCAGTTCATCCAGCTTCGCCAGCACGGTCCTGGCGATGAGCGCGTGCCCTTCCGCGTTGGCGTGGATGGGGTCGTGGAAGTACAGCCCCGAGTCGGTGCCCAGCGCTTCGAAGGTGGCGCAGACGTCGGCGACGGCGGCGAATCCGGCGGTGGTGTCCTTGCAGCCGGCGCGCCCTCCGGGGCCAACCTCCGAGCTGACCTGAGCCATGTGGAGCACCTCGAAGCCGTGTTCGGCGCCCAGGGCATCCACCGCCTCGCGGTTGGTCCGGGTCAGCTCGACGGGCACTCGCACCGCCTCGATGTCGGCCGATCCGGCGACCGGCTTGAGCATCCGACGGAGCAGTCGGTAGACGAACGAGGCGCTGGCGACGCGGACCGCGTTGTTGACGAAGCCGGGCACCGCCGCAACCTCGTGATCGGGGGCGGCGTAGCCGACGCTGAGGGGCAGTCCGTCGTTCATGCCGAGGTCGAAGATGACGATGTCGGGCTCGAACGCGAGCCCGTACTTCCGGAGGAACGCGAGCCCCTGGAAGGTCGTGTGCCCGGGGCAGGCGGCGTTGATCATCTCCCACTTGCCGGGCCCGACGCGGGCCTCCAGCATCTGTCCGACCACGGCGAGGTAGGCCTCTTCGGTCTCGACCCACATGCCGTACGGGTGGGAGCCGCCCAGGAGCATGATCCGGCGCACGCCGTCGGGCTTGGCGACGGTGAGCTCGGGGCTGCGGTGGCCGTGGCGGTTGAGGACGAGCGGCCGCTTGCCGTAGACCGCCCGGGCGCTCGCCTTGCCCCGGAACCCGGGCTTGGGGCGCCAGATGGTGAAGTCGTCGGTGATGAAGAAGCCGTTGCTGTACGCCGACTTGGCGTTGACGAGCCACTCGGGGTCGGCCTCGCCCAGCGGGATCAGCGGCTCCTCGTCGCCCATGACGGTCAGCGTGACGGCGCTGACGCCCTCGAGCAGGAGCCACACTCCGATGACCGCCGCGACGGCGAAGAATGCACGACGGGTCCGCTCCGACATCGCCTCAGTGTGGCACGCCGGCTGCTACGGTGCCGAGATGCGGTGGGCGCTCGGTTTGGGGTTCTTGATGGTCGCGGCGGCGTGCTCGCAGCCTCCACCGGAGCCGACGCCGGCGCCCACGCCGCAGGCCCGCCGAGGTCCCGAGGGGGAGGGTCCGCAGGGGGGCCGGGTCGGTCGCATGCAGCCGTCGCCCGACGAGCTCGACCAGGTCCGCGCGCTGTGCGCCGAACCGCTGGTGCTGCCCACCGAGGGCTTCACCGATCCGCTGACCGATGCCCACGTGCATGTGCCCCTGCGGGTCGATCAGGGCCCCTTCGCCCTGGCCCTGCTGCGGGACATGAACCAGTACGGCGTGACCCGGGCGATGGTCCAGCCGGACCACTCCCCGGAGATGACCCAGAACCAGGGGCTGATGGGCGCGGTGCGCAAGCAGGAGGCGGCCTGGGGCACGCTCGCGGAGGCGTGCTCGCGGTTGGTGCCGATGGTCTACGCCTTCGACCCCGCCGATCCGGCGGCGGTGGACTACGCCCGCCCGCTCCTGGAGTCCGGGCGATACGGCGGCATCGGCGAGATGGAGTTCCAGCACGGCCGCATGGGCATCGCCCACCCGCCGGACAGCGAGGCGATGCAGACGCTGTACGGCATCGTCGCGGAGCAAGGCCTCGCGGTGCACTTCCAGGCGGACCTGGAGGAGGCGCCAGCCGATCTGGGGCCCCGGCTCAAGGCGACGATCGAGGGGCACCCGAAGGTCCGCTTCGTCTGGTTCGCCTGCGGGCGTGAGCTCTTCCACTGGGAGCTGCCGAACCTGTGGTGCGGCGCCTTCATCCACCCCGACGTGCACGCTCCCCCCGACGAGGTCGTCGCCCGGTCGCTGCTGGGCACCGATACCGGGCCCCACGGGTTCCCCGCGGCGAGCAAGGGAGCGGTTCCGTACGACGATCTGGGGACCGCGATGACGGGGGCGAGGGAGAGCCTCGGGGCGTTGCCGCCGGAGGTGGCGCGGGCGGCGGCGTCGGGGAACTTCGACGCGGTGTTTCCGAAGGAGCGGTGAGGGCGTCAGGCGGCGCCTGGATGTCAAGGGTTTGTAAAGCAATGAGACTGGTCGAGGCTTCTCTCCGTCTGGGGCGGTGAAGGGGGGTCCCATGGACCGTCATAGCCGCTACGTCATTGCATTCTTCTTCTCTCTCCTGCTCTTCCCCGCAGGAGTTCTCGCCCAGGAACCCGTGCGATCGCTGCTCTCGCCGGACCCCTCCGACCGGACCGGCGAGTCGCTGATCGTGGTCGATCTCGACGGGGACGGCCTGCTCGAGGCCGTGATCGGTGCGCCCGCTCACGACGAAGACCGGGGGCGCATCTGGATCGTGCCGCTGTTCGAGATCGACCAGCCCGGCGAGTACTGGCTCGATGAGGTTGCGTGGTCCGTTCTTCACGGCGCTGAGCCCGGTCAGCGGATCGGGGCCGAGCTTCATCAGCCTGAGCTGATGCCCGCTCCTGTGGCTTCCGACTTCATGGACGCCGACTGGGAAGACCTCACGGTTTTCAACGCTGCACCGGGCGAGGAGCCCACCACCCGTCTGGAGGTCGATCTGGACGGCGACGGCGACCACGACGGGCTGGCAGAGGGGGACCCCGAGAACGGCTGGGTCATCCAGGTCAACCTCCCCTGGGACACCACCGACGAGGAAGAAGAGGGGGAGCTCACGCCCGCCGGCGGAGGGCACGACGACCATTCAGAGGATGGTCACGACAGCGAAGACCGCCCCGGCGACAGCGGCAACGACGACCCCAACACCGGCGACGAAGACGGCAACGCCGGTGGCGACCACGACGCAGACTCACCCTCGACCTCCGATGGCCCCTGGGATGAGCCCGGCCAGATGACGGTGAGCACCGGCCCGGGCGTCACCCTCGACGACATCCCGGTCGGCGAGTTCCTCGACTCCGCGGCGGGACGGGAAGTCGTTGTCGACGGGAACCTCCGGCACGGCGTGACGCTCAAGGTGCCCGCCGGCCGCGGAGGCTTCGGTCCCGAGGTCTCGGTTCAGTTCGAGCAGGGCGTACGCAGCAACGAGTTCGGCCTGCACTGGGGTCTGAGCGCAGTCAGCTCCATCTCCCGCCGCAGCTGGAGTGGCGGGCAGCCCCGTGGCGACGGCAGCGACACCTTCTGGGTCGACGGTGAGCAGCTGATCCTCGTCTCCTCTGCTCCCGTTCCCGAGTACCGCCGACAGCGACGGACCGGCGAACGCTTCTTCTACGACGCCAGCAACGACGACTGGTTGGTCAACTTCGAAGGCTCCGAGACGACCTACGGCGAGCCCCACATGGCCGGCGGGCGCGTCGACCAACGCCCGGCGGTGGTGACCAGCTCCGAAGTTCCATGGGGCGTACTTCCGCCGGCGCAGCCGGGGACCGTGATCTCGAGCCGGTGGTGGCTCGCTCGTCATCAGGACGCATCCGGCAACCAGATCAACTACTTCTATCGAGGCCTCGAGGAGACGGTGCTCCTGCGCTCCATCTCCTGGAGCCAGGGGAACTACGAACTCGAGTTCGACTACGAGAGCCGCCCCGGCCATCGCTTCGTGGCCCAAGCGGGCGAGCCCGGGTACCTGAGCCAGCATCTGGTCCAGGCTTCGCTCATCGAGAACGAGGGCGCATCGCAGACCCTCCGGCGGTGGACTTTCGACTACCAGCTGACCCTGCCAGGCCGAGAGATTCTCCTCCGGGACATCACGGTGCATGGCCACGCCGTCGCCGGGATCACCCCCGATCCGGTCCGCGTCCGCCGATTCCACTACCACCACGAACTCGAGGCTCCGCTGGAGCCCGGTGATTGGGCCGGCCTGGACTCCGACGACCTCGACGACCTCATGGCCGGAGCCGATCCCGCCGAGTTCTGGAGCGACGAGACCCCGCTGAGCATCGACTTCGCATTGGGCCCGCCGGGCCGTGAGGGCTACCCCCACGTCACGACCCGCCTGATCCACGCGAACCACGACGCGCTGCCCGATCTCCTCCTGCTCTACGCCAGCTCCCAGTGGATCGCGGAGGAACGGGCGGTCGGCGCCAAGCAGCCCATGTGCGGACCGGAGCCGGAGAACGCCGGTGAGTGCAGCGGTGAAGGCCAGCCGTTTGTCTACAACCCGACGTCCTGCAACTCACCGCTCGCGGCCAAGGTCCTCCTCAACGAAGGCGGGCTCAACTTCGTCGAAGCGCCGCCGGTCCAGGCGCTGATCACCGACTGGCTCGATCAGCAGGGCCCGCCGACCGCCAACTGGGACGACCTTTGGGCTCGCATCGTCATCACCGACCTCAACCAGGACGGGATGGATGACTTCATCGGTCCCGCCACCGTGCTTCACAGCCCCCGAACCGAAGGCTGGGAGACGGTCGCGCTGGGCCCCGACGAGCCGGTCAACGCGGCCGAGCCGCTCTGGATGCCGATCGACATCGACGGCGACGGCATGCCCGAACGCGTCTACCCGCCTCGCTCCACGCTCGGCCAGTGGACCTCGGGCGAGTCCATTGCGGGCCACCCGATGCTGTCCGCGGAGATCCCGGGCATGGAGGGCGGTCTCTGCATCGTTCCCCCTGCCCGCAACCCGGGCCAGACCCCTCGGTGGCACGCGGGTTTCATGAACGGCAGCGGAGACCCCGCCGGCGGTTACTTCGAGCTCTCACTCCCCTTCTTTGGAGGTCCGTTCACGGCGCTGACGTCCGATGCCTACGACCTCCCCGCCAGCGGGCCGTTCATCAGCCAGCTGCCGTGCGACGTGGATGGCGAGCCCGGCGTGCTGATTCCGGCGGGCGCGCTCGCCTCCTTCGACCACAACGCCCAGACGCCCTGGTTGGCCCCCACCGTGTGGGAGTACATCGCCTCACAGATCCAGCTCGGCGACGTCTCCGGGGATGGCTGCGCGGATGCCTCGTTCGCGGTGGACCTCAACTCCGAGATCCTCGGCGCAGGCGTCGTCGCGACCCTCGGCGGGAATCAGATGACGTTCTCGGAGGTGTTCTACGGCGACTGTGCCGGAGGCTTCCACTCGGAGGCCCCCCTGGCGGGGCGCGATGCCCTGGGCGGACCCTCCGCGCGACTGCGATTCGCACCCCTGAAGGAGGCTGAATGCGGCGACCTGCCGTTCCAAGGCCTCGCGCTGGCGCGGTCGTGCGACGACCCTGGCGTCCCCCAGGTCTGGGCCGCACCCTGGTGCACCGTCGAACCGGACGAGTACCTGTGCTGCGACGAGTGCGGGGGTCTCTACGAGATCTGTTGGCCGGACAACTTCGACTACGAACTCTGCCCGGACCTCCCCGCGGGTGGCGGCCCCGGAGACGACGACGACGTCCCCGACCCGCCCGATGGTGATGACGTAGAGACGGTCGCGCTCGAGATCGAGATCGCGGATGACGGGCCCCCGCCGCCGGATGCGCCCGACTGGGTTCTGGACATGTGGCTGCTGCTTCAGCCCGACTGGGACCCCTACCTTCGCCACCGTTACGAGCGCGGCCTCGCCGACAGTCCGCACGGGCCGGGTCTCTACCCCATCGTCGGCGGCCAGTGGGTCGACACCGACGGGGACGGAGCCTTGGAGTGGCTCCAGGTCTGCACCGTCTCCGGCTACCCGAACCCGTCGGCAAGCCAGCCCCCCTGGGCCCCGGTTCCCGCAACCGACCTCGAAGCCCGGACCGCCTACCCACTGGCGCTGCACTACCCGCAGAGCCACGACGACCAGGGCGCCGGAGCAGGGCAGTCCTGCCTGCAGCGTCCCGCGCGGCGCACCGACCTGGACTTCGTCGGCGGCATGTCGGCGCTGACGTCTGAGGCCTTCGGCGCAGCCCCCAGCGAGGCCCGACCTCTTGCCCGCGCCTTCCACCTCGGAAAGGACCACGCGGCGTTCGTCGTGGACCTCGACGGAGATGGCTTCCCGGACTACCTGCGCGGAGACGGAACCTCGCTGACGGTCCGGCTGAACCAGCGCCAGATCCCCGAGTCGACCCTCGTCGCCATCACCTACCCGACCGGCACAGCTGAACTCGGCCAGCCCCTCTCCGAGATGACCGGGACCAGCTACCTGAGTTGGCGCTTCGAGAACGCGCTCGACCACCCGCTGCGGCCGTACCCCCAGTTGGCGCTGGCGGAGGTGCTCGACGGGACCGGTCACCGCGTCTTCCAGCGGTACGGCTGTCGAATCGAGGACGGACGCCCCGCCGGCTGCGCCGTCATCCTCGCCCAGGGAGCGCGGGGGGCCCTCCGCAAGACGCTGTACGCGACGTCGGGCTACCTCGCCGGGATGCGGTGGGTCGACGCCCGGTACGACGCAGCCGGACAGCTCGTCGAAGTCGACATCTCCATCCCAGAGAGTGAGCGGGCTGGCTCGACCTCGACCGCGGCGATCTGGGAGCGCCGATCTTGCTCGACTCAGGTCCCGGCAGGACCGTTCGACGGCGAACTCTGGAGCTACGTCGCAGCCTGCACCGGCTTCTCGGCACCGCATCCCGGCAGCGCTGCGATCCCCTTCGCGGATGTTCTCGCCCTGCAGCAGACGGCCGAGGGAGAGGTCATCGAACACCTGATCCCTTGGCCTGGGGGACTCCCGCTGTCCATCGGCGTACCGCCGACCCCCTTCGACATGCACGCACGGGACGTCGAGATCGACGAGTTCGCGGTCCACGCCACTGCGACCGTCGACCACGGCTCGACGCTCACCATCGACGACGACCGCGTAACCACCCTCAGCTACGCGCCCACACCCGATCCGGACGGGCCCCAGTTGGTCGGCTCCCGAACCGAGGCCTTTGGCGCCCATACCGGCGTGCTTCAGGAGGTGGAGTACGGATGGACTGACTGGACCGTCACCTCGACCACCGTCGGCACCGGGGCCTCCGCTGCGACCACCGTCTTCGAGTTCGACTCCTACGGTCGGGCGACGAGAACGACCGATCCCGACGGGATCTCCTCCCTCGTCACCGGCAGGTACTGGTGCGGCGGCGCCTCGGGCCGGCTGGAGCACGAGCAACTGTGGCTCGATTCGGACGCCACGTTCGCGACGTACGACGACGCCTGCCAACCGCTCCTGACCGTGAGCACCTCGGGCGCTGAAGAGACGATGCTTCGGGATGGCTTCGGGGGACTGCGTCGCAGTGTCATCGAGCCGCGAGGAGACCAGCCGGCGCTGTCCGCCTGGTCGGCCCCGTCGCGCATTGGCTACGGCACCCCGACGCCTCAGCACATGGAGACCGACGGCGAACGGCTGGCGCTGACCTACATCAACCCGCGCGGCCAGACCTGGCGGACCCGGGACTGCCAGTGGAACGGCCCAGAACTCGCGACGGATGCCGACGTGCTGCAAGTGAGCCCCTCGGATGGGTTTTGCGCGGCGGGGACCGAGGTCGACCGCTTGTTCCACTACTCCGAGGACGGGTTGATCGTCCTGGAGTCGGACCCGCACACGTTGGCCGACGGCCCCTCCCGCTGGACCGCTCACGAGTACGACTCGATGCGCCGCGCCGTCGCGACCTCCAGGGTGCGGGGATCCGAGGCCGACGTGCTCGCCGGCGGTGGGACGGTGCGACTCCGAACCGTCCGCAACCCACTCCACGACGGCGAAGAGATCCTGCTGCCCGACGGCCAGGTTCACCGCATCCAGACCTTTCCCCTCCTCCGCCAGGAGCGGGTCAACGGCGTGTTGCTCCAGGAGACGCACTTCAGCCCCGACGGGCTGCCGTTGGAGACCACCGACGCCATCGGGCGCCTGACCATCTCCTCGTACGACTCCCTCCGACGGCCCGAGGCAGTGGAGTTCCCCAGCTTCCTGGGTGTGGACGAGCACGGCGGCTGGACCACCCACCACCCCCGGGTCGAGTCGACCTACACGCTCGCCGGCCGGCCCTCCGAGCTTATCTTCCCCGACGGGAACGGGACCCGAACCCTGCGCGACGGAGCGGGCCGGGACGTGGGCCGCGAGACCCTTGGTCACACCCCGCTGCGCGAGGTTGACCTGCCGCTCCCCATCCTTCCCGGGTCGCCCTCGGAGGCAGTCCGATCGACCGGGTTCCTCGACCCTGACGGCGATGAGGTCACAGTGCACCGAGACGGGCTCGGACGCGTCGTCGGAACCGAGCGGCCGGAGGGCATCGCGACGTCGGTCGAGTACGACGCCTGGGGTCGGCTTTCGTCCTCGGTGGACGCCACCGGACTGACGACCACGCTGGCGTACGTGACGCTCTCGAACGGAAGCATCAAGGTCACCACTACGTACGACGATGGAAGCGCCGAGTGGTCGATCACGGCAGCCACCGGCGAACTCCTCCGTTCGGTCGACCGGGACGGTGTCTTCCGCTCCTGGACCTACGACGACTGGGGACGACGAACCGCCCAGTTCCTGGGTGGAGCGGACGTGGAGTCCCTCGATCCGGTGGACTTCGGTGACCTCGAAGCGGCCTGGGTCTGGGACCACCTTGACCGTTTGCGGCAGGAGTGCCTCGGCTCGCTGGCCTGCACCACGTACGACTACGATGCTCGCGGTCGAGTCGAGCGAATCACGCGCGGCCCACAGACCTGGGAGTTGACCTGGAATGACGCCGACGAGTTGACCCTGGCGGAGCTGGTCGCAGGCCCCGACTCGTTCCAGATCGTCCCCATCTACAACGCGGCCGGGCACCTCATCGCCACCGACGTCGACGGGATCCGCGACGGCCAGACGGACTACGACGTGATGGGCCGTCCCGCCCGTTTCGTGCCGTCGGTGCCGGGCACCGGTGCCACGCGGTGGATCTACGACACGCAGGGGCGGCTGGAGGAGCTTCAGGCGCCCGGCGCCGCGCCCACCCGGTACGGGTACTGGCCCGACGGAGCGCTGCAGTGGGTCGATGACGGCTATGGCGCGCTGGACCAGTACCTTGAGTACGACGCCGCGGGCCGGGTGATCACGGCGACGGACGCCGCTGGTCTGGTCGTCCACTCCGAGTACTCCGGGCCTGACCTGACGGCCACGTGGACAGCCGACGCGGACACCGGCGCAGTGCTGTCCCGACGGGAGTTCGTCAGGAACGCTTCGACGGGCCGGTTGGAGTTCGTTCTCGATGCGATCGAGACGAGCTGCGCCGCGGCGGTCTCGCCCGGCGGGACGGTCGCCGACTGCGGTTCGGCGGAGTACGCCTCACGACGCTACGAGTGGAGCGCGGGCGGCCGACGTCAGTCCGTCACCGACCCGGAGGGCAGCGCCGCCGCCTGGTCCTACGACTTCGCGGACGGAACGGGCCGGCTCGAATCGTGGGCCACAGACACGCTCTCGAAGAGCTACTCGTACGACTCGAACGGCCAACTGACGCAGGTCGACCGGGGGTCCGGATCGTCTTCGGAGATGGTGTACGACACCCTCGGCCAGCTCCTCAGTGTCATCGACATTGAAGGCGGGGAGACTGAGACGTCCAGCTTCCAGTACGACGTCCGCGGTCGAACCCGCTGGTCAGCCGTGGAGCGAAACGGCGCCTACGTCGAGGAGGTCTTCAGCGACTACGACGCCCGCGGTCTCCTGGTCCAGCAAGGCCGGGTGCTGGACGGCGCTACGCCGAGCTTCTCCCCCAACAACGGCATCTGCGACGCCGGTGAACTCTGCTTCGAGTACGACGAATTGGGGCGTCGCACCTCGGTCGTCTACCCCGACCAGCGGGACGTCGCCTTCGAGTACGTGGACGGCCGGCTGCAGCGCGTGTTCGACGGCTACGGCGGACCGCCGATGTACGAGGTGCGCAGCCGCGACGTGCGCGGTCGGCCCGAGGAGGTCTGGCGCGCTGGCGATGTCTACGAGCAGCTCGTGCGCGACCGCGCCGGACGGGTCTCGGAGCGCCACCTCGAGATGATCAGCGGCGTCGGACCGTCCTCTCCGAGTTCGACCCTGGTCGACGTGCTCATCGACCGGGACGCGGCCGGACGGCTGACGGCCCGCAGTTCTGCCACCTTCGGCCCCATGTCGATGGCGTCCCCGGAATCCGGGGAGCGCTCTTACGGGTACAACGCGATGGGCTGGCTCACCTCGGAGACGGTGGACGACGAATCGGTCGCGCAGACGTTCGATCGAGCGGGCAACCGCCTGAGCCGGTTCGATGCGTTCGGCGACGGCTTCTCCGCCACGTATGGGGCCGACAACCGAATCGAGACGATCGATCGGACGGATGCTCCGGGGCCGTTCGTCTTCGCCTACGACAACTTCGGCCGACGCAAGGGCGACGAGGACGGCCGGACCTTCGGGTACACCCCCCGCGGCCGACTCGAGGAGGTCTTCAGCGCGGCCGGAAACCTGGAGGCCGAGTACGACTACGGCGTGGGCGGGGGACGGGTCCGCGAGGACGTCGCAGGCTCGGTCCGCGAGTTCACCTACGCACCCGACAGTTGGTTCCCGTGGGTCACCACCGAAGGCGGCGCGGACTCGAACGAAGTGATGGTCGGCGGCCAGTCGATCGCGACGCTCGATCCCCTCTCAGGAGTGACGTCATCGCTGACCGATGCGACGGCCAACCCGTTCCTGCGCACCGACGCCGCCGGCGAGCCCAACTGGACCGGTTCGTGGGACGCCTACGGAGCGGACGAGACCTCCATCGGCGTCGCGCCCCCGACGGGGTTCAAGGGGATGCTCGGCAGCAACGGAGCCATCCCGTACCTGTCGGCGGGGCACCGGGACTACGACCCGCTGACGGGGACATGGCTGGAGCCTGATCCCATCGGAGTCGACGGGGACGCGTTGGGGAACCAGTACCGGTTCGCCGACGGGGATCCCGTGAACCTGGCCGATCCCTCGGGTCTGTGTGTGAACCCGTGGGTGATGCCGGGGTCCACGCGCGCACAGATGCGGGCGATGTTGACGGGGAGCTTCAAGGGGCCCGTGCGCCTCTCGAACGCTCGCAACGAGTTCTACGACGAGTACATGAACAACAACCCCAGGGGACCTGGAACCTGGAAGTCGACGCAGCACGCGACGCGGGCGCAGCAGCCGTGGCATGGGCCGCTGATGGCGGGGAACCCAACGACGGTGGAGGTCGATTCCCAGGACGAGGGCCCCGGCGTGCCGGTTCGAGTCGGCTACATATGGACCGACGCGTACTACCCCGTCTTCCGATTCGCCAATGGAGAGCTCAGGTACTGGAACGGTCGTGAACTCCAGCCCCTGAACGACGGAGAGGATGGCACCAACGCGGGACTCCTGACCGGCGACGAACTGTTCGAGAGCCACACCGGCATGACCCGCGCCGAGGCGCGAACGATCTTGCCCGATCGCGAGACCGCAGCGGATATTGCTGGGTCTCTCGGCGTCTCGCCCGAAGGCCCGGATCCGGAGTTCCCGGCCGGTGGCTGGGGTCCGGCCGATCTCGACGCTGAGGCACCAAGCTTCGGTAAGTACTACACCCCACTGAACACCCCGGCCTCGATCTTCAAAGGAGTCGGCTACGCAACCGGAACCGAGCCGATGCGGGCGTTCGCAGAGGACGCAGCAAGGGTCATGTTCAGGGCCTACGACCTCAACGAGGGCCACCTGTGGGACACAGGCGTCTCGTCGGCCAACGCGATCTTCAATCCGATGTATCACACGGTCGCTGCAACCTCGGGCTACGACCCGCTCCGGGACCAGCACTACCAGCTCGGCTCCTTCTCGCAGCGTCTGGCGATCTTTGGAGGCATCTTCGGGGCGGGCATGGTCGCATCGCCGTTGGCCTCCGGTGGCGCGGTCGCACGGCAGATTGACTTCGACGGTCTTGCCCTCAACCTGAACAAGGGGGACTTCTCGTTCGGCCCCGGCCCCGCATTCAAGCCTGGCCCATCAGCGGCGAACGCGAATCGATTCAACGCACGCGTGCTTCTTCCGAACGACGGTCCAGGAGGCACGGGCTACGGCTACAGCGCGAATACTCTTGTCGACAGATTCGCAGAGGAATACGCAGGAGCGGTGAACCAGGCGAATCGGATCCTGGAGGCCGGCGGCGACGGTGGCACCGCCTGGGGCCGACGGCATCAAATCTGGACCCAAGAAGGCAGGGCAGACCTGACCTCAATGTCGCGGGGAAATGCGTTGCAACAGATCGCGAACGACTTGATGACCGGGGGGCAATCCCGTTCGCCCCTCCGCTCGTATGATGATCTCGACCGTGCCGGAGCTAGGATCAGATTCAATCAGGCGGACTTCGAAGGCATTCGAAACTCATCCGGGAGCGCCGTCCGGCCCGATATCCAAATCCGGATGCCCGGGGGGGCGCTGTTCAAGATCGATCTAACATCGGCCGCGCAGGCGGCGAAGATCGAGCTGTACTACGGGCCTCAGTCAACCGGAGTCTTCAACATCGTGTACTGAGGAGAGACCAGATGGATCAATCGCTCAAAGATCGATGGTTGCCTGCGGACGTCGAGCGACTAATCAGTCAACTCTCGACGCCCAAGGGCGCCTCGGGGCGGTCGCTTCCCGACTGGGGTGGCTTTCCCACGATCGACCAGCACGTTGACCTTCGCGGCATTCCAATGCCCAATACGTTCCGGCTCAAGCACCTCTCAGGCTTGGACCTGTCCGGTGCACAGTGGGCCGAAGCCAATCGGATATTCCCCGCAGAGAACTGCGGCGACATGATCAACGTTCGCGCCGTGGATTGCCGCTTCGACCGGGGGCGGTTCAACGCCATCTACGACTACTTCGAACGCTGTTCGTTCGCCCGAGCCACCTTTGCGGGAGGCAGACTCAGAGGCCAGTTCATCGACTGCGACTTTTCAAGGGCCAACCTGAGCCACACTCACGGCGGAGCCACTTACGTCCGGTGCAACTTCGCGGGAGCCAGTTTCAAGGGTGCCCACTGGAAGGGCAGCACCTTCAAAGACTGCACCTTCACCGGCGCCCGATTCGGCTTCGGCTCGTTCGTCGGTTCCAAGTTCATCCGGACCTCCCTGGACGACGTCGACTTGAAAGACACCCTGATGGACAAGGTCACCTTCGAGTGAGCTGGAACACCCGGCTGATCCTCATCGAAGGCGACTGCCGCGAGTCGCTGCCGGCCTGGGCCGACGAAGCTGGTCTTCGCCTGGACGAGCCGTGGCAAGACGATGACGACGCGGCCCCACTCGACGATGCCCCGCCCGGAATCCACGGGGACTGCACCGTGATCCACGACGTCATGCACGCGACCTCGGTCAAGCCGGACTCGCTCCGGCTCCTCACCGCAATTGCGGCACGCCGCGTCGTCGCATTGACCTGCGCAGGCAACGCGGGGCTTTGGTCCTTTCGCGTCCTCGACGGCGAAGTCGAACGGGAGGTGCGGGTGCGCAACCGCCTGGTCACGCAGGCGGGCACGCCCGTCGCGGAAGAGGAGGGCTGGAGCCTCCCCGACGTGGGGGACCACGAACTGATCGGATGGGCCCTCGCCCTCGGCTTCGACCCGGAGCGGTTCGACGCGGACGACGTCTGGTCCGTCGCGGAAGTCGACTGAGCCATGAGAACAGCGGCTGAGTTGCTCGACATCTGCTTCGCGACGGGCCGGGGCGTTGGCGAGGCAGCTGCCCCCGAGAGAGATCCTTCGCGAGGGAGCAAGGCTTCGGCGTGAGGCGGGGCTTCAGCACGTGAAGATCGAGCCGTATTGAGAGGAGGACGTCGTGTCATCGCCTTGGAGTGGATATTGGGAGAAGCGCTTAGCCGACGAAGTTCGCGCGAGGGGGCTTTCCTCCGTCGATGCTTTCGTCCGAAGTCGGCCTGGCGAATCGTTCGGCGAACTCGCAAAGCAACTCGGGCCCGACGTCGCGCAGGCGCAACTCCAGCGGATGTACCTCGCCGAATGCGGCGAGGACGGTCATCTCGTTCGAGGTGCCGCCGAGTGTCTCGCGCGGATCCTCATCGAGCGGTTCCCACGAGGCTGGGGCGTGGGCGGTCGCACCGACTCTCGAACCGCAAGCGCGCTCGCAGCATGGATCACGGACATGCTTCAGCGGGTCGATCAAGACGAACTGAGTGAAGCTGTACCGCACCCGGTTTCTCGGACACATGCTGTTGTTGTTCAGGCCGCGACGCTCCCGGTGAGTTCCCGCCGTACCTGGGCCGGCGAGCTGTACCCGTGTCGTGCGACTAGCCACTGCTCGTTGTAGATCTCGCGGAAG
>JAAESI010000225.1 GCA_024229515.1 Pseudomonadota bacterium
AGTTCAGCCCCGAAGAGCCCCTCGCCATCCTCGACGGTGAAGCCGTCGACGGCATCTGGACGCTCGACCTGGTCGACTGCTGCGGCGGCGACGATGGCGTGCTCGTGGACTGGAGCCTGCAGTTCGTCGGTGACGTCCTCGGCGATGCGGACGGCGACGGCTCGGTCGACTCCTGCGGCGACTGCGACGCGACCGACGACACGATCTTCCCGGGCGCCGAGGAAATCTGCGACGACACGATCGACCAGGACTGCAGCGGTGCGGACGACCTCGACGACGAGGACGAAGACCTCTTCTCCAACGTCGCTTGCGGCGGCGACGACTGCGACGACACGGACGCGACGATCAACCCCGACGCGCTCGAGCTCTGCAACGACGGCATCGACCAGAACTGCAACGCCGACGAGGCGGGTGACAACCCGGACGACCTCTTCGACAACGATCTGGACGGTTCGCTCTGCGACGCCGACTGCGACGACGAGGACCCCGCGGCCTTCCCCGGTTCCCCGGAGATCTGCGACGACCTCATCGACAACAACTGCGACGGCCTGGTCGACACGGGCGACGCGGACCTCGACGGGTTCGACTGCGACGTCGACTGCGACGACACGAACCCGGCGATCTTCCCGGGTGCGCCCGAGGTGCTGTGCGACCTCCTCGACAACGACTGCGACCCGACCACCACGCCGGACAACGACGACGGTGACCTGGACTCGTTCCTCTGCCTCGACGACTGCGACGACAGCAACCCGGCGATCAACCCGGCCGCGCTCGAGATTCCCTGCGACGGGATCGACAACGACTGCGACGACGAGATCGACACGGACGGCGGCGCGGACAACGACGTGGACGGCGACGGCGCCACCTGCGACGTCGACTGCGACGACAACGACGACACCCGCTCGCCGGACTTCAACGAGCTCTGCGACGACGGCATCGACAACGACTGCGACCCGTCCACGGACGACGACCAGGACGCGGACCTCGACGGCTTCGGCTGCATCGACGACTGCGACGACGAGGACCCGCTGACCTTCCCGGGTGCCCCGGAGATCTGCGCCGACTCCATCGACCAGGACTGCGACGGAACGGCTGACGAGCTTGCTGCGGACGAGTACGACCTCGCCGATGGCGAAGCGGTCCGCATCGGACTGTGCTCGTTCAGCTTCGAGTTCTGCGGTGGATTCTTCGACGAGGTCTTCGTCAACGACAACGGCATCCTCAGCTTCGCCGGAGCCTTCGGGAACTCGGCCGAGAACGTCACCGACTTCGAGGAGAACGCTCCCCTCGTCGCCGGCCTCTGGACGAACCTCGACCCCGGCACCGCCGGCACGGTGGAGGTCATCGAGGATGACGGCGTCTCCGTGGAGGTCATCTACACGGGCGTGAGCCAGTTCGGTCTCCCCGGCACGGCCAACACCGTCAGCCTGACCCTGTGGCAGACCGGCGGCGCGACGCTCGACTACGGCAACGTGGACGAGCAGGGCGGCATGGTCGGCTTCACCTGCGGCACCGGCGGCATCCCCACCGACCTCAGCGAGCCGGACGAGTACGGCGTCGGCACCCACGGTTCCGGCACGGACCAGGGCATCTTCGAGCAGTTCAGCGACCTCGGTTCGCCGAACGACCTCGAGGACGGCGTGGTCGAGCTCTGCCTGACCACCGACGGTGACGACGGTGACGGAGACGGCTGGACCGCCTTCTGCGGCGACTGCGACGACGCGGACGACACCACGTTCCCCGGCGCCGACGAGCTGTGCGACACCATCGACAACGACTGCGACGGCGAAGTGGACGACGTCGACAACGACGACGATGGCTTCATCGACGAGGACTGCGGCGGCGACGACTGCGACGACTCCGACGCGGACAGCAACCCGGACGGCATCGAGATCTGCGACGGTCTGGACAACGACTGCGACGGCGACATCGAGGACGGTGGCGCGGACGAGGACGGCGATGGCTTCCAGATCTGCGGCGGCGACTGCAACGACACCGACGCGGCCGTCAACCCGGACGCCGAGGAGGTCTGCGACCTCATCGACAACGACTGCGACGGCGTCGAGGACAACGGGTTCAACTCCGACCTCGACGACGACGGCTTCGTGTCGGTGGAGTGCGGCGGCGACGACTGCGACGACCAGCGCGCCAGCTCCAACCCGGACGGCGTCGAGGTCTGCGATCTCGCCGACAACGACTGCAACGACGAGGTCGACGACATCGACGTGGACGAAGATGGCTTCCTCGACGCGGACTGCGACGGCGACGACTGCGACGACGCCAACGCCGACACCAACCCGGGCGCTGACGAGGTTCCGTACGACGGCATCGACAACGACTGCGACGGTGAGGACACGGTCGACGCCGACGGCGACGGCTTCGCCGACACCAGCGTCGACGGCGGCATCGACTGCGACGATGGCGACGACGCCGTCTTCCCGGGCACCGAGGAGATCTGCGACGACGAGATCGACAACGACTGCGACGAGACGACCGACGCGGACGATGAGGAGTGCGGTGCTTGCGCCGATTGCGCGACCTCCGTCGGCGCCTCGCCTCAGGGCACGGGCCTGCTGGGTCTGCTGATGGCGCTGGCCATCGGCTTCCGCCGCCGCCGCAGCTGAGTTACGACACGCTCTGGGAGGCGGCCTGGAATCAGGCCGCCTCCACGGGCCCCGGCTTTCGATCGCGGTACGCGATCCTCGTCCGACTCCTCGAGTCCTTCGGAGTCTCCGGACGAATCCTCGACTACGGCGCCGGGCGTGGTCACCTCCTGAGCAAGCTGCACACGCGCTTCCCCTGGCTGGAGCTCTCCGCCTTCGAGACGGCACCCGCCGCCGCGGAGCACCTGCGCTCCCTGCCGTTCCTGCAGGCCGTGCACGAGGGCCAACTCGAGCTGGACCACGCCGGCTTCCACACGATCATCGCGTCCGAAGTCCTGGAACACATCGAGGACGACGCGGGCACGCTCGCCACGATGGTCGGGGCCCTCCGCCCGGGGGGGCGGCTGTACCTGACGGTGCCGCTGCACGCGAAGCACTGGACGAAGGTCGATGACGCGGTGGGCCACGTGCGTCGGTACGGGGTCGGGGAGCTCGCCGGAATGTGCCGCCACGAGGGGCTGGAGATCGAGGCGGACCGAGCGATCGGCTTCCCGTTCTACAACGCCTACTACCGCCGCCTGGGGCGCAAGACCCCGCAGGAGTCGGCGGCTCGGCTTGGGGGGCCAGTCACGCGGCTGGCATCGTATGCGGTGGCGGCGGTCTTCCTGCTGGAGAGCCGCTGGAGCACGCCGCGCGGCACTCGCGGCATCGTCGTAGCGCGCAAGCCGCTGGACAAGGAGAGTCGAGGACGGTGAGCGAGCCCATCCTGAGGGTCGACTCGGTACGCAAGGCGTTCGCGTCGGTGCAAGCCGTGGACGGGGTGAGCCTGGAGGTCCACGAGGGCGAGGTCTTCGGCCTGCTCGGACCCAACGGCGCCGGCAAGAGCACCTTGATCCGCATCGTGGTCGACATCTACCGCCCCGACGAGGGGGCCGTGGCCCTGTTCGGGAGCCCGATGGACCGGCAGGACCTCGACCGGATCGGCTACCTCCCGGAGGAGCGCGGGCTCTACCGAAAGCGGAAGATCATCCAGGTGCTGACCTACCTGGGTCAGCTCAAGGGCCTCAGCAAGTCCGACGCCGAGACCTCCGCGGACCACTGGCTGGGGCAGCTGGGCATGAGCGAGCACCGCGACAGCCGCGTGGAGACCCTGAGCAAGGGGAACCAGCAGAAGATCCAGCTTATCGGCACGCTCGTGGGCTGCCCCCGGCTCCTCATCTGGGACGAGCCCTTCTCCGGTCTGGATCCGGTGAACGTCGCCCAGGTGCGGGACATGATTCGCGGCCTCCGTGACAGCGGCATGACCGTGGTGCTGTCGACCCACCTGATGGATCAGGCCGAGATCCTGTGCGACCGCGTCGCCCTCGTCGACCACGGCCACGTCGTGCTCCAGGGCACGGTGGATGAGGCCAAGGCGGCGGTCGGGGCGAGGACCCTGGAGGAGGCGTTCCTGCGTGCAGTCTCCGCCTGAACCAACCCGACGCCGGAGCTCGCCCCGCCGTCGGATCCTGACGGTCGCCCGCCGGGAGTTCATCGCGACAGTGACCCGGGTGGGCTACCTCGTGACGCTCGTGGCCATGCCGGCGCTGTTGGCCGCGATCGCGCTGCTCCCCACCGTGGGGGTGGCGTTGTCCGGCGGGGAAGAGCAGCTCCTGGGCATCAAGAAGGCGTCCGAGCTGACGCGGGTGGGGGTGGTGGATCTGGCCGACCCGCCGGTCATCCTCGCCACCTCGATCCAGTGGCACAACGACGACCAGGGGGCGGCGCGAGCCGAGGATCGGCAGCTGCCCGAGCACCTGCACGAGCCCGAGTCCGACCTCCCGGAGATCTTCCAGGGCGACCCCCTCCTGGCGAACATCGACTACGGCGGGTTCGACGGCAACCGGCGGCTGGAGCTGGTCTCGTTCGCCACCCGCGAGGCCGCCCAGGAGGCGACCCTGGCGGGGGACGTGGACGAGGTCTTCGTCCTGCTGCCGGAGTACTGGAGCACTTCGCAGATCACGGTGCTGATCCCCACCGAGCGGCCCCTCAACCCCGGCGCCTACTCGGGCAAGACGTCGGTCGCGCGGCTCATTCGGCACTCGCTCCTGGCCCCCCGCATCGACGAGCCCGCCGTACTTGAGCGCATGCTCCAGGTGATGGAGGTCGACGAGGAGATCCTCGATCCGACCACCGACGCGAGCGCGCCGGGGAGCCTGGATCAGGCCCTCGCGACGCTGGTTCCGGTCCTGTTCGCGATGTTCTTCTCGATGATGATCTTCGTCTCTTCGGGCTACCTGCTCGACGGCGTGGGGGAGGAGAAGGAGAACCGCGTCTTGGAGATCCTGCTGGCCAGCGTCACCGCCGAGGAGCTGCTGCTGGGGAAGATGGTCGGCCTCGGGGCCGCGGGTCTGCTGCAGTCGCTGTTCTTCGCCGCCGTCGGTCTGGGACCGCTGCTGCTGCTGGGAGGCGCGGGCGTCGGCGCGATGGACATCGTCGCGATGTTCCTGTGCGCCACCCTCGGATTCGCGATGTACGCATCCCTGATGGGGGCCAGCGGAGCGGTCGCCGGCAACCGCCACGAAGGACGCCAGATCAGCGCGTTCTGGACCCTGCTGGCGGCGTCCCCGCTGTTCCTCCTGCTGGCCTTCATGACCGGCGAGGACCCGCCGATCGCCGTCGCCCTGAGCCTCGCCCCCCCCACCGCGCCGATCGCGATGACGCTGCGCCTGGGCGCCGGCGATGTGCCGATGTGGCAGCTGGGGCTGAGTCTGGCCCTCATGGCAGCGACGGCGTACGGTGCTTGGCGGGTCGGCTCCCGGGTGTTCCGCGTGGCGATCCTGATGACGGGCGCGAGGCCGTCGCTGAAGCAGGTCTGGGGCTGGGTCCGCCGTGGTTGAACGCATCCCCCTGGGAGGCTTCCTTCTCGACCGCAAGATCGGACGCGGCGGCATGGCCGACGTCTGGCGGGGAACCCACGCCGACGGCACCCGCGTGGCGGTCAAGGCCCTCAAGCAGTCGACGTCGGCCGATCCCGACTTCGTGGCCGGCTTCCGCAGCGAAGTGCGGGCGGCCGCGGCCCTCGCCCATCCCCGCATCACCCGGGTCTACGACCACGGCGTCATCACCGAGGAAGCGGACCTCGTCTCGGGCGGGCGGCTCGTCGCGGGAGCGCCGTACCTCGTGATGGAGCTCGCCACCGGAGGCACCCTGTCGCCGCACTGCGGACGCTCGGACTGGCCGTCGATCAAGCGGGCGCTGATGGGGGTGCTGGACGGCCTCGCCCACGCCCATGCCCGGAACGTGGTCCACCGGGACATCAAGCCGGCCAACGTGCTCGTCGCGGGCAAGGACCTGGGCGACTGCAAGCTCACCGACTTCGGCCTCGTCCACGCCTTGGACCGCCGCACCGAAGGCTCCAGGCTCGACAAGGACTTCGTCGGGACCCCCAGCTACATGGCCCCCGAGCAGCTGCACTGCCGCTGGCGGGACTACGGCCCGTGGACCGACCTGTACGCCCTGGGGTGCCTGGCATGGGCGCTCTGCGCGGGCGTCTCTCCGTTCGCCGGGGAGACCGTCGAGGAGGTCGTGGAGAACCACCTCATCGACGGCGCGGGGCGGTTCGAGCCCACTTGTGAGGTCCCCGAGGGACTGGAGGGCTGGATCCGCGAGCTGCTCCTCAAGGATCCGACCCGGCGCTACCGCCGCGCCATGGACGCTGCGTGGGCCCTGGCCCAACTGCGAGCGGGAGATCCTGGGAGCCGCGTCCCTCCCACGGCCGCCTCCAGCCTCGTGCTCCCTCACCCCTCCGAGGTGACCACCCGGTCCGTCGACGCCACCGGCTTCGTGCTCACGAACGAGGAGGAGAGCATCCCGGCGTGGAAGCACGATCAGCGCGTGCCACCGTTCCCGTCGGACTGGACCCGCCCCGACGACGACAACCTCGCCGCCCCGCTGCCCCTGCCCGGGGTGGGTCTTTCGCTGTTCGGGCTGCGGGCCCACGCTCTGGTCGGCCGCATAACCGAACGCGACGACCTGTGGGAGGCGCTGGCCCACACCCGCCGGGAGGGGCGCGCCCGCCTCTGCCTCCTGGAGGGACCCTCGGGCTGCGGCAAGACGACGCTGGCGGACTGGCTCGCCGAGCGCGCCCACGAGGTCGGCGCCGCGACGGTCGTGCGCGCCGGGCACAGCCCCCTCCCGGGCCCCCAGGACGGCGTCGGTCCGATGATCGCGCAGCAGCTCCGCGTCAGCGGCCTGCTCCCCCTGGAAACGCGGGCCCGGATCAGCAAGCTGCTGGACATCAGCGACGCCAGCGTGGGGGATATCTCCGCCCTCACCGAGCTAACCTCGCCAGCCCCCGAGGAGACGGGGAGAGCGGCTCGGTTTGGCGGCGCGGACGAGCGGCACGCCCTCGTCCGGCACCACCTCGAGCGGCTCGCGGCGGAGCGTCCGCTGGTCGTGGTCCTGGACGACCTGCAGTACGGGCGGGACTCGATCGAGTTCGTCGCCAACGTGCTTCTGGCGCAGTCCCACGCCCCCGCGCCGATCCTCATCGTGGCGACGGCACAGAGCGAGGCCCTGGCCGATCGGCCCGACGCGGCCGCCGCCATCGGCGTGCTGGTCGGCGCCCCCGACACCCTCCACCTCAAGCTCGCCCCCCCCCCCCGCGGAGTGGCGGGTCCGCCTCGTGCACGAGCTCCTCGGGCTGGACGGCGCGCTCGCGGAGCGGGTGCTGGAGCGCACCGCCGGCAACCCCCAGTTCGCCATCCAGTTGGTGGGGGACTGGGTCGAGCGGGGGCTCCTCGTCCCTGGACGACGCGGCTTCGAACTCGAAGCGGGGGCCAGCGCCGACGTGCCCGACACCCTCTCGGATGTCTGGCTCGGTCGGTTCGATCGCATGGCGAAGGACTGGCCCGCTGACGACATCCGTTCGGTCGAACTGGCCGCGCTGATGTGCCAGGACATCCTCACCTTCGAGTGGAAGCGAGCCTGCACGCAGGCCGGTCTCACGGCCCGCCAGCGGGTGGTCGAGCGGCTGTTCGACACGGCCATGGCCCGCCCCCACCCCGACGGCGCCGACCTCGGCTGGTCCTTCACGCACGGCATGCTCCGAGCCGCCCTCGAGCGCCGGTGCATGGAGCGGGGGGACGGTGCATGGAGCGGGGGGACGGTGCCACGCTCCATCGAGCCGCCGCCGCCGCCCTTCGAAACCGGCCCGAGCGGTGGGCGCCCGCCCGGCTGGGCCGGCACATCCTCGCGGCGGGGGACGCGGACCGGGCCGTGGAGCCGCTGGACAAGGCGGTCGGCTTTGCGCTGTACGACGGCGAAGTGCAGCACGCCGAGTTGCTGCTGACGGAGCTCGAGGCCGCGGTCGGCGCGGTCGACCAGGCGCCCCTTTCGCGGGAGTCGGTCCGCTTCCTGATGCTGCGCGCTCGGGTCCTGAGGAGGACCAGCCGCATCGACCGATCGGTCGAAGTGGCGGCCGCGGCGGCCCAGGCTGCCCGGGACGGGGGCCACGAGGATCTGCTCGCCCGGGCGCTGCTGGACTACGCCAACTGCCTCACCAGCGCCGGCGACCTTCGCCCCGCGCGTCCCCTCCTGGAGGAGGCGCTTCGCCGGTCGGATGAGCGAGGCGAGCAGGCGACGGTCGCCGCCTCCTGGCGCCACCTGGCCTACCTGGAGCTGTGTGAGGGGCGCCTCAAGCAGTCGCAGGACGCAGCCTGGCAAGCCATCCGCGGGCACAGCGAGATGGGGGATCCGGTCGGGGTCGCCAACGCCTACATGATGCTCGGACGGGCCACGTCGGCGTTGGGCCAGGTGGAGGTCGCCACCGCGCAGCTGACCCAGGCCCAGGACGCGTTCACCCGGTCGGGCGCCCGCTGGGGCATCGCCACCGTAGCCAACACCCTGGGCGACATGCATCGCCGTCAGGGCGAAGCGGACGCGGAGGAGGAGTAGTACCGGCTGGCCGCGGAGACGTACGACGCGATCGGCTCCGACGACCGGGTCTACCCGACGATCAACCTCGCCCTGCTGCTGACCGAGTCGGGCCGCTACGGGGAGGCACGGGATCTGGCCCGGTCCGCCCGCTCCGCGTTCGAGCGCCAGGGCCGCCACGCGATGGTGGGAGCCTGTTCGATCGTGATGCTTCCGTCGCTCGCCGCCCAGGAGCGATGGCGCACCTTCGATGTCGAGTCGGGCCGAGGCCGGGAGTCGTTGGAGGAGACCGGATTCAAGGAACTCGACATCGCCCGGATGGCTCAGCTCGCCGGGGACGTCGCCGCCGGTCGGGGCGACGCCAGCCGCGCCCGGGACGCCTACGCCATCGCGCTGGCTCAATTCGAGGGTCTGCAGCGGAACGACGGGGTCGAGGAGGTGACCCGCGCGCTGGAGGGACTGGCGGGGCTCGCGTAAGCTTCGCGTTCCCCTATGGCACGCCGCAAACATCCGCCGCTGGAGGCCGGAACCCACTTGGACCGGTTCCGCCTGGAGCGGCTCCTCGGCACGGGTGCGTTCGGGCAGGTGTGGCTCGCCATGGACGAGGGAAGCCACGGCTTCCGCAAGCGGGTCGCCCTCAAGATCCTCGCCAAGACGACCAACCAGAAGCGGATCGACGCGCTGTTCCGCGAGGCCCGGATCTGCGGCGCGCTCAACCACCCCGGCATCGTCGACGTCTACGGCGTCATGCAGACCGACGATGCGTCCTTCATCATCATGGAGTTCGTCGAGGGAGAGACGCTCTCGGCGCTGTGGAAGGACCTGGAGTTCCTCAGCGTCCGGTTCCCCCGCTCGATCATCCTCGACATCGGGATCTCGGTCTGCGAGGCGCTGTACCACGGCTGGACGGCGCAGGACGAAAGCGGAAACGACCTCCACATCGTCCACCGGGACCTGAAACCCGCGAACATCATGATCTCGGACCGCGGATCCGTGTTGGTGTGCGATTTCGGCATCGCCAAGGTCCCCACCGACGTGGAGACCACGCGCACCGGCAAGCTCAAGGGCACGCCGTCGTACCTGGCGCCGGAGCTGTGGCAGGGCAAGCGGAACTTCCGGCCCGCCATCGATCTGTGGAGCCTCGGCGTCATCCTGTGGGAGATGACGGCCGGGAGACGCTTCTTCGGACGCGCCGGCATGGCGGAGATCTTCGACCTCGTCTCCAGCCGCAGCCCGGCCGCCGAGGCGTTGGAGCTGTCGGGGTACTTCCCCCAGTTGGTGCCGGTCGTGGAGAAGCTGCTGCAGCGTGAACAGGACGGTCGCTACCAAAGCGCGCTGGAGGTCGCGGACAAGCTCCGCGCGATCCGCAACGAGATCGGCGCCAGCGGCGACCTGCTCCAGTTCAGCCGCCTCGTCCGGGCCGGACGGCTCGAGCCCGAGGACCGCCAGGGGAGCCTCGTGGCCTTGCCGGCGCTGCCGATGGGGGCCCTCGATTGGGAGCCCCTCATCGCGGTCGCGTCGGGGGACGGGGGCGCACCGGCATCGCCGTCGACTCCCTGGGACACCGCATCCCACGCGCTCGCCATCGGGCCCGATCCCAACGACCCGCACGCGGGCAAACCCGACGAGCGGACCAACAGCGGACAGGCCGAGGCGTTGGACGAGGGGAAGATCTCCCCGCTGACCACCGACGGCGTGCCCGATCCCTTCGGCGCGGTAAACACGGGGCTCCCCAAGGCACTCGAGGATGCGCCCACCAAGCGCCACCAGCAGGCCATCGGAGCGCCCGTGGGGACGGCTGCGCCGACCGACGATGTGGGCGATGCGGACCCCGATCTGGTGACCGTGAAGCTCGACGCAGAGCCGACGCCTCCCGATCCGATCGACGATGACGAGCCGCTCCCGTCGTTCTCGGGCCCGCCCTGGCCGGCCATCGCTGTCGGCGTAGCGGCCGCGATCATCGCCGCGGGGCTGATCATCAAGGCGCTGATGTGAGGGCCGTCGCGGCCCTGGGGATGGCGCTGTCCGCGCTGACGTTGAGCGGATGCCCCACCGACGACGAGGTCCCCTGCGGGCTGCTGCCGTACTACGAGAACGCCTCCGGCACGCTGCTGTCGATGGACCGCTGCACCGGTCGCCTGGCGCTGGGCACGGCCGACGCCCCCGAGGCCTACCTCCCCGCCTCCCCCGCCGGCCACCCCCCGCTGGCCTGGGCCGTCGACGACATCGAGACCCGTATGGTGCAGGGCCGGTTCGTGTTCGAGGGGGTGTTCGACACCTGGCACCGGTTCGCCGGAGAAGGCACCTTCCCCGCGATCGGGACCTGGGCGGGCGGAGACGATGACGTGCCCGCCACGGTCTTCGTGGGCCCCGGACCGGGCGACTCGATCGTGCTTCAGCTCACGACCACGGCGGACGTGGACCGCCTCTCCTTCGCGTTCGGCTGCAACGAATCAGAGCGCTGGTACGGCACCGGCGCGCGCCCTCAGGGCACCGATCACACCGCCTCGACCCAGGTGCTCTACACCGCCGAGCAGGGCATCGGGCAGCGCGACTACCCGCTGGACGAGATCGACCTGCTCGAGGGGCGGATCGGCGACAGCTACTTCCCGGTGCCGTGGGCCCTGAACGACCAGGGCATCGGGGTCGCCTACGGCGGCACGCCGGTGGGGCGCATGCACTTCTGCGACCCGTTCGCCGAGCGAGACACGCTGCGCATCGAGGTCTGGGACAACACGATGACCTTGCTGCTGTTCCCGTCGGGCTCGCCGCGGGCGGCGGTGTCGGCGTGGACGCTCGCCTCGGGCACCCCCGCGGAGGCGCCCGACTGGGCATACGGGCCGTGGATGGCCGTGCAGCGCGGCACCGACCAGCTGCTGGCCGCGGCCGATCAGCTGCGCGACCTGGAGATCCCCGCCTCGGCGTTGTGGTCGCAGGACTGGATCGGAGGCCGGGCCGACGCCCTCGGCGGCTACGACCTGCACTACCACTGGGAGTGGGACGAGGAGCAGTACCCCGACCTCCCGGACGCCATCACGACCCTGCACGCCGACGGGTTCGCGTTCCTGGGCTACTTCAATCCGTTCATCACGGACGACTTCCGCGAGTGGGACGAGGCCCACGAGCTTGGCTACCTGCCGACCGACCCCGACGGTGCGCCCTACGAGTTCTCGATCGTCGACCGCTACGGCAGCGTCGTCGACCTGTACAACCCCGGCGCCTATGCCTGGGCCAGGGAGTACCTCGCCGCCGCCCCCGCGATGGGCCAGGACGGCTGGATGTGCGACTTCGCCGAGTGGCTCCCGTTGGACTCCACGGTCGGCGACGGACTCAGCGGCCAACGCCTCCACAACGACTACCCGTTGCTGTGGCAGGAGTTGAACATGGAGGTGCTCAACCAGGCCTGGGGCGAAGGCGAGGCGCTCTGCTTCAACCGCTCGGGCTGGACCGGCACGCAGACCATCGCTCCGGTCACGTGGGGTGGGGATCAAGAGACGACGTTCGCGCGTGACGACGGCATGCCGACGGCTCGGGAGATCGGCGTCGGGCTCGGCCTCAGCGGAGTCGGCCGGTACGGCAGCGACATCGCCGGCTTCTACTCGGTCGCGGGCGGCCCCTCGACCAAGGAGGTCTACCTTCGGTGGGTGGAGATGTCGGCGTTCGAGCCGGTGATGCGCACGCACGACGGACTCAGCGAGGACCTGAACTGGCACTGGTCCAGCGACGAAGAGACCACCGACCACTTCCGGTTCTACGCCCAGCAGCACATGCGACTGATGCCCTACCTGCGCATCCTGGACGAGGCGTACCTGAGCGAGGGCCTCCCCTTCATGCGCCACACCATCCTCGTCGAGGAAGGCTCAGGCGACGCCTGGGAGTTGCTCCGCGACGCGCCCGATCAGCACTTCCTGGGGGACGACCTCCTCATCGCGCCGGTGCTCACCGAAGGCGCCGACAGCCGCGATGTGGTGCTCCCCGCGGGGCGCTGGTACCCCTACCTGGCCGGCGGCGCAGCCCTGGACTCGGGGGCCGAACCGACCCAGGTCACCGTGGACGCGCCGCTGGGCTCGATCCCCGTGTTCGCCCGCGCCGGCAGCATCCTCCCGCTGGGGCGCGCGGACCGGCAGACCTCGTACCCTGCCGCCCTCGACAACGACATCGTCGACCTCGTCGTCTTCACCGGCGCCAACGGGAGCGTCACCCTCGACGGCCAGACATGGTCCCAGGAGTCGGGGACCGACGCCGGCGGCGGCGCTCCGTCGCTGAACGGGACGCCTCTGGAGCCTTGCGCCGATCCTGACGATGCCCCCTGCGTCGTGCTCGACGACTCCGCTGCCCGCGTCCTCGAGGTCCGGCTGGAGTGGGGCTTCGAGCCCGCCACGCTCACCGGGTCCGGCTGGTCGCTGAGCACGGAGAACGGCAGCGGGCGGACCAGCTCGGTCACCGTTCGCTACTGACTCTCTAGAAGGGCTCGTACGGATCCTCGTCCAGCTGCGTCGGCGGCGGCGGCGGCGTGGACGGAGCGATGGGCACGGGACCGATGGGCGCCGAACCGGTGGCGTCGGGCTCCATCGGATCGGCGAAGTCCACGACTTCGGGACCGGACTCGGGCTCGGGCGGCTCCAGCAAATCGTCGATCGGCTTCGGCTTCACCGCCGGCTTCGGCTTGGGCTTCGGCTTGGGCTTCGGCTTCGCCTTCGGGGCCTCCGGCTTGGGCTTGGGCTTGGGCTTGGCCTTCGGCTTGGGCGTCGGGGCTTCCGCCTTGGCCTCCACCTTCGGGGGCTGAGGAACCGGCGCACCGGGGTCGGTCTTGACGACTTCGACGTCCTGCGACTGGTTCCAGCCCATCGAGGCCAACCCGCGATCGACCTCCGTCACCCGAATCGGGGGCGCGGGAAGCCAGAGCCGAACCTCGAGCCCACCTTCGGGGTGGTTCTTCAGTGAGATGCCGCCGCGAAGCGCGTCCATCATCAAACGGGCGATGCGCAGGCCCAACCCCAGGCCGGACGCCTCCGTAGCTCCCGAGCCGCGATGGAAGACCGCGAAGACGCGCCTCATCTCCTCCATGTCGGGGATGCCTTCGCCGTGATCCCGAATGGTCAGCTCGATCTTCGTGTGACCCCGCTCCGCGTGGATCTCGATCGGCGCCGTGCCGTGCTCCTTGGCGTTCCCGAAGAGCTCGCGGAAGACGCGCGCGAGGGCGTCGGCGTCAGTATCGATGTACTCCTCCACGTCCTCGTGGAAGTCGAGCACCACCTCCACCGAGCACGCCTTCGCCGTCGCCTCCACCAGGGCCCGAAGGTCGGCGTCCTTGCGCTCCACCTCGACGGTCCCGGCCTCCAGATCCGCCCAGGTACCGATCGCATCGACCACCGCGGCCAACTCGCCGACGGTGCTCAGCAGCTCTTCCACCGAGGCTCGCGCCCCGGGGGGCACCGCCGTCAGGTCCACCGCGTCCATCTGCCGAACCGCCGCCTTGACCGGCGCCTGGAACGCAGTGGTGATGGTCGACATGACCCGCTGGCCCTCGTTGCGCGCTGCGCTGGTGAGGTCGGCCATGCGGTTGGCGGTGCGGCCGATCCGCGCGATCTCCCCGCTCCCCGACACCCGGATGTGGCTGGGATCCCCGCGCCCCAGCCTCGCGACGCCGTCGGCGAGCCGCTGCAGCGGGCGCATGATGCGACCGACGACCAACACCGACGCCAGCAACAGCATCAGCCCGACGAACGTGAGGCCGTTGGTGAACGCCTGGGTCGACACCGGATCGAACGCCAGGGGCACCACCCGCAAGCTCATGCGGCTGCCCACGGGGGTCTCCACCGCGTAGGGGTAGTGCTCCTGGACGCGGACAGGGCGGCCGCCCCGATCGGGGTACCGGGATCGGTCGCGGTCCCCGCTGAACTTCGGCACCCAGGGCGACACGCCGCTGTCCATGCGGGTGCCCGCGCGGGGGTACTTGTCGAAGGTCTTGAGCGCCCGCGACAGCGACGGTCCGTGCGCCGTGATCACCGGCAGGTCCGCCTCGTAGAACATCACCAACGAGACATCCATCTGCCGCGCAGCCCGGTACAGCAGCTCCTTGCTGCGCTCCGTAGACGAGCCGTCGGGGTTCAGCGATGCGGTCAGCTCCACCGCCAGCCAGCCCGCCCGCTCGTAGCAGGCGCGCGCCACCTCACGGTCGATGGCCCTGGAGCCGGCGCGATGGAACAAGCCGTTCGCGAGGAACAGGGAGAGGATGAGGAACACCGCCACCACCCCGGCGACCCGGGTGCTGAGTGAACTGCCATCGATGGGGGCTCCTGCCACCAACACTCCTCCTCTCGAAGTTCATTCTACAAAGGGCGCTATATTGGCGTCGGCTGGAGGAGGGGATTGTGATGCAGCGCTTGCTCGTGACCGTCGCGATGATGGCCTCGTGGGCTGCTCAGGCGGCTCCTCAGCCGATCAGTCCTCCGTTCGAGCCGCGGTCGTGTCGGGCCTGGTGGCCTCCTCGGACGGCATCTCGCTTCAGCAAGCCACGACCTTCAAAGGCGAGATCCACGGGCTGTGGGCGATCGTCTACGACCTCGCGGAGCCGCCCGGCTGCTCCGCCGGTGGCCTGTGGGGCGCCCCCGACGGTCCCGCCGTGCCCGAGAAGCCCTGCAAGGCGTTCGTCCTGATGCGGCGAAAGTCACGGTGGACGGTGCTCAGCTCCGGCATCCCCGGCTCGTTCGTGCCTCCCGAGGAGGCGCCGAAGGCGCTCGGCGACACGGACAACCTGGCCTACATGGGCGACTGACCCAGCTAGCGGCGGTTCCCTGAAGCGCGGGCTGCGAGCGTGCGCGAGATCATCAGCAGCCGGCGGGCGTCCGAGGTGTTTCCGATCGTCGCCTCGGCCGCGCTGGCGGCGGCAAAGCAGCCCGCGGCCGCCGCGGAGTCGCCGCCCTTGTGCCAGTGCTGACCGGTCCGCTCCGCGGCCAGCCCCTCGGCATCGCCGGCGGCTTCCAGCCAGCGCGCGAACCTGCGGTGAGCCTCAGGCTTGCCGTACACCTCGACGGCGGAGGAGACGACGCCCTCGGCCACGGTGACGTACCAACGGCCGGCGACGTAGCGGAAGGAGACCTCGTCGGAGTCCGCGGCGAACCGCAACCCGTCCACCACCGCCGTGCGGCGCATCGCCAGGCAGCACAGCAAGGCCTCGACCTCGACCGTGCCGCCCAGCTCCTCGACCCAGGCGAGGAACTGCTCGTGCATCGTCGGTCGGGCCCGGACGGGCGGCTCTTCGATTCCGGCGCCCACCTGCACCACCCAGTGGCGCCCTTCCCGCAGCACGCGGCCCTGCTCTTCGTCTTCGAGGAACACGCGCACGAGGTTGGCGGGGAGGCCGTCGGCTTCGTCGCAAAACGCTTCAGCGGCCCGGTCGCGGACGGCGAGGTCGTCCTCTTCGGCGCTGGCCGCGCGGAGCAGCTTCTCCACCGCCCGGGGGGTCAGCGGGGGCAGCTCCACGTTGAAGAAGCGGGGCGATTCCGGGGTCACCCGGGGTTCCAGATCCGGCAGCGCCCGACCCGAGAGCACCACCAGCAGGGGCGAGGTCCCGGACGCAGCAGCCGCAGCTACCCGGTGGATGCGGGCCCACGTCACCGCGTCGACCTCCTCGAGGTGGTCCAGCAGCAGCACCGTCGGGCGGCGGATCGCGGCCACCGCCTGCTCGACGAGGTCCTTGGGCGGGCTCGCCTCGAGATCGACCGCCGGGGGACGGAACCAGCCGTCCAACGCAGTTCGGGCGACGCCGGGACGGCAGCTCGCAAAGAACGCATCCACCTCCTCGTTGTCCCGGGCTTCGCTGGCCCAGGCCTCCAACAGCCGGGTCTTGCCCGCGCCCGCGGGGGCCGACAAGCGGACCAGCGCCCCCTTGCCGCCCCGGACCAGCTCGGTCATGCGGCGGTGGAAGAACGTGAGGAAGGGCTCACGGCCGACCAGCGTGGGGTGCGGCGCCGACCAGGGCTGATACGGCTGCTTCGGGGGCGAGTGGAGCAACTTCCCGAAAGCGTCGCGCACGTCCGAGATCGACGGGAAGCGGTCCATCGGCTCCCAGGCGAGCATGCGGGTGACGATCGTCGCGACCTCCTCGGGGACATCCGGCCGCCAGTCGGTGATCGGCTGCACCCGGCCGCGCTCGTACGCGGACTGAAGCTCCGCGAGGGTGCGCCCCGGCACCGGCCGCTTGCCTGTCAGGAGCACGTAGATGACCGCCCCCAAAGACCACTGATCCGCGGCTGAGCTGACCGACAGGCCGTCCAGGAGCTCCGGCGCCTGGTACCCGAACCAGTCATCCAGCCCCGCCTCGTCGTCCGCGTCGGGCTCCTCGTCGCCGAGCCCCGCGCCGAACCCGAAGTCGACGACGGTGGCGATGCCGAGGCGATCGACCCGGATGTTCGAAGGCTTCAGATCCAGGTGCGCCAACTGCGACCGATGCATCGCCCCGAGGCCGTCCAGGAGCCCGCCGACGAGCGGACTGGCGTAGCCCCATCGCTCGTCGAAGCTCGCGTTGACGCCGAGGGGGAGACGGCTCCACCAGTCCAGCAGATCGCGTCCCGAGACCTCCCCCGAGACGAGCCAGGCGTCCGCATTGCCCTCCTTGAGGTCCAGGGCCCGCATCACGTTGCGGTGCTTCAGGCCGCTGAGGATCGCGTGGACCGTGCGAATGCGCGTGGTCTGGGTCCGAGAGGGCTTGCGAACGCGCTTCAGGACCACCTCGCGGTCCTCGCGCACATCCACGCCGGTGACGACGTCCCCGTCCTCGGCCTCTGCCAGCACACCGGTCACCCGGTAGCGTCCGCCGACCATCGCGGGGCGGTATCCGTGGGCGGCCATCGCCTGCGCTTCACTCGATCCCATCGGTGTCCTCTGTCCCATCCGCGCGGGATCCGAATTCTAGCAGTCGAGGACGGCCAACGCCGTACGCAACCCCGATGCCGGCGAGGCTGGCGAACAGCCCGATCGCCGCCAACCAGATCGCGGTCTCGAAGTCGTTGGCTTCCTCCCCCATGGCGAGCACGAGACCCACGGCGAGGCTGTTGTTGAGGAAGTGGGCGAAGATCGCCGGCCAGAGTGACTGGCTGTACAGGCGCAGCAGCCCGATGAAGGCGCCGGTGGAGAACACCGAGATCACGTGGATCGGGACCACGTGGTAGCCGGCGAACAGCAGCGACGTGATCAGCCACGCCGCCCACGACCCCGCCGACTCCTCGAACGAGTCCCAGAGCATCCCGCGGAAGATGATCTCCTCGAACAGCGGCGCCGCGAGCACGACGACGGCGATGAAGAAGATGCGCTTGAGGATGTGCCCCTCCAGCATCGCGTCCGCGATCATCTCGAAGTGCGCGGGGTCCATCCCCGGGAGGAACTGCAGGTACTCGGTCGCCAACTCCGAGATCCAGCCGGCGAAGAGCCCCGCGCTCAGGCCGACGATCAGCGCCCCCGCGAAGGCACCCACGCGAGCCCCGCGTACGGCGAAGGCCGTGGCGAAGTCGCGCTTCGTGGCCCACGCCACCACCACCGCGATGCCGACCAGGCCACCGGTCTGGAGCAACGAACCGAGCCCCAGGAAGACGGGATCGAACATCCAGTCGCTGCTGCCGCCCGACAGCAGCACGGGGATGACCATCAACCCCTGAAGGCCGCAGACGAACGCCACCGAGACGGCGAGGTAGATGACTCCGACGAGGAATCCAGGAACCGGGGGTTTGTCGCTCACGAGCGCGGATCATGCCCGAGTGGCGATCCCTCCGACGGATGGCTATACAGTCGGTCCTGATGGAGTCTGCGTGTCTGAGATCAGCGATCTCCACCCCTTCGCGGATGCGAAGGGTCTGCTTGCGCACGTCGGGAACACCCCGCTCGTAGAGCTCACGCGGCTGCCCTACCCGGGCTTGCCCGGGTCCGTCGAAATCCACGCCAAGATCGAGGCCGCCAACCCCGGTGGTTCCGTGAAGGACCGTGCCGCGTTGGCGATGGTGCTCGCCGCCCGCCGATCGGGCCGGCTGCGCGAGGGGATGACGATCCTGGACGCCAGCTCGGGCAACACGGGCATCGCCTACGCGATGATCGGCGCCTCCTTCGGCTGCAAGCTGACGCTCTGCCTGCCCAAGAACGCCAACGCCGAGCGCAAGGCGATGCTGCGGGCGTTCGGGGCCGAGATCGTGGAGACCTCGCCCCTGGAAGGGTCCGACGGCGCCATCCTCAAGGCGCGGGAGCTCGCCGCCGCGCACCCGGACCGGTACGTCTACTTGAACCAGTACGGTAACGAGGCCAACTGGAGGGCGCACTTCGGCAGCACCGGACCGGAGATCTGGGAGCAGACCGACGGCCGCATCACGCACTTCGTCACGTCGCTGGGCACCTCGGGCACCTTCGTCGGGACGTCGCGCTACCTCAAGGGCCGCAACCCCGACATCCGCTGCCACTCGGTCGAACCGGACTCCCCCTTCCACGGGCTGGAGGGGCTCAAGCACATGGAGACGTCCATCGTCCCCGACATCTACGACCCGTCGATCGCGGACGAGGCGATGAGCGCGCCCACCGAAGAGAGCCTCGCGCTGGTCCGCCGGCTCGCTCGGGAGGAAGGAATCCTCGCCGGTCCCAGCGGCGGCGCCGGGCTGTGGGCGGCCCTGGAGGTCGGCAAGACGTTGACCGAGGGCGTGATCGTGACCGTCTTCCCCGACGGCGGGGAGCGCTACCTGTCCGAGCCCCACGTCTTCGGCGAGGAGGAGTGATGGCGTTGCGCATCGACAAGGACCAACTCGCCCGCCTCCACGCCCACGCCGAGGAGGGCTACCCGCACGAGGTCTGCGGCATCCTCGCGGGCTCCCGGGCGTCCTGGGAGGTGACCGAGGTCGTGGCCCTCGTCAACGAGCGGGCCGACTCCGCCCACAACCGATACAAGGTCTCCGGCCTGACCCTGATGCGCGCCGAGCAAGCCCTCGAGGCGCGCGGGTTGGAGGTCGTCGGCTACTACCACTCGCACCCCGACCATCCTTCGCAGTACAGCGAATTCGACCGCGACCACGCCCTGCCGAACATGAGCTACCCGATCGTGTCGGTGCAGGAGGGCAGCGTCGCCACCACCCAGTCCTGGCGGCTCCGCGACGACCGCTCCGCGATGGACGAAGAAGCTCTCGAACTCATCTGAGGAACCCGAACATGTCCGTGACCATCCAGATCCCCACCGCCCTGCGCGCCTACTCCGACGGCCAGGGTGCCGTCGACGTCAGCGGCTCCACCGTCGGCGAGGCGCTGAACGCGCTGACTTCGCAGCATACTGGGCTCGCCAACCACCTGCGCACGGCCGAGGGCAAGCTCCGCTCGTTCGTAAACGTCTACTTGAACGACGAGGACATCCGGTACCTGGACAAGGAGGGGACGGCGGTCAACGACGGCGACACCCTGACGATCGTCCCGTCGATCGCGGGCGGACGCTGATGCTTCCGTCGCTCGACAACGCCGAGATCGCCCGGTACTCACGCCACCTGATCCTCCCCGAAGTGGGGATGGAGGGGCAGCGCAAGCTCAAGGGAGCCTCGGTGCTGTGCATCGGAGCGGGCGGGCTGGGCTCGCCGCTGGCGCTGTACCTCGCCGCCGCCGGGGTGGGGCGGCTGGGGCTCGTCGACTTCGACGTGGTCGACGAGTCGAACCTGCAGCGGCAGATCCTCCACGGCACCGAGTGGATCGGGAAGCCGAAGCTCGACTCGGCCCGGGCGCGGCTGCTGGACCTCAACCCGCACGTCCAGATCGACACGTACGAGGAGGCGCTGACCTCCGAGAACGCGCTCCAGATCTTCAAGGACTACGACATCGTCGCGGACGGGACGGACAACTTCCCCACGCGGTACCTCGTCAACGACGCCTGCGTGCTGCTGGGCAAGCCGAACGTGTACGGCTCGATCTTCCGGTTCGAGGGCCAGGCGTCGGTGTTCGGCCACGGCGACGGCCCCTGCTACCGCTGCCTGTACGAGGAGCCGCCTCCGCCGGGCCTCGTCCCGTCGTGCGCCGAGGGCGGCGTGCTGGGCATCCTCCCCGGGATCATCGGGGTCATCCAGGCCACCGAGGTGGTCAAGATCATCCTCGGCAAGGGCACGACCCTGGCCGGCCGGCTGATGCTCTACGACGCGCTGAACATGAGCTTCCGCGAGCTGAAGCTGCGCAAGAACCCCGACTGCGTGATCTGCGGTCCGAACCCGACGGTGACCGAGCTCATCGACTACGAGGAGTTCTGCAGCGTGCCGGGCGACGGACCCGCCGGCGACGCGGACCCCAAGCCGGACCTGTTCACGGACCTGACGGTGGGCGACATCAAGGCCCGGATGGACGGAGGCTGGGCCCCGTTCGTGCTGGACGTGCGCAAGCCCCACGAGTCGGACATCGTCGCGTTCGACTTCGCCGATCTGCTGCGCGCCCACGAAGACGTGGTCGGCGGGAACCACGCCGGGGTCCCGAAGGATCGCGACGTGCTCGTGCACTGCAAGATGGGCGGCCGCAGCGCCAAGGCGGCGCAGGCGTTGGCCGAGGCGGGCTACGGCTCCGTCTACAACATGGCCGGCGGCATCACCGGCTGGGCCAAGCAGATCGACCCGAGCCTGCCGACCTACTGAGCCTGTGCCCAAGCTCCACCGACCCGGCGGACCGACCCGCGGCGAGCTGGTGGAGATCGAGCCCACCGACGACGGTCTGAAGGTCGTCGGCGAGGAGCTGGAACTCCCCTGGAAAGGGCTCACCCCCCGGATCGGCGGCTGGGAAGACGCCTGGATCATCCTGGAGACACCGGACCAGCCGGGGCTGGCGCTGTGGGTCGAGCCCGACTTCGTGTTCGAGGAGCTGGCCGAGCACCGAGACCGCTTCCCCGACGCGTTCGGGGAGCGCTGCGACGAGCTCGCCGAGGACTACCGCCGGCGCGGGATCTTCCGCTTCCTGGGGCACGCGCTCACGCGCTCGATCCGCTACGGCCTGCTGCTCGTGACGATGGCCCTGATCGTGGGACTGATCGGCGGCGTGGTCTGGTTCGTGTGGAAGAGCGGAGTCATCGAGGCCTTCTTCGAGGCGCTGTGATCTCGGACCGCGGCGGCGCTGGTGAGCCGACGCGGATGAGAGCAATTCGTCCACGACGCCAGCGGCGCTCTAGATGGAGCAGCTCATGTCTTCGCCGCAGCACATCGGCGACTTGATCTTGCCGTGGCCCTCGGGGCACTTGCTGACCTGAACCGAGGAGCCGTCGGGCTTGTCGATGCTGTCGTTCACGAGGGGCTTGTCGCACTTGGCACAGGTGGCGTTGACCGCCATTCCACACTTCTCGCAGCTGTACGTCGCCATGGAATCTCTCTCCCAAATAGGTTGGTCGAGGAGCGTACCAGCAGTGGTGTCCGGTCAGCCCGCCTCGGGATCGATCACCGAGAAGGTGGCGCTCTGCAGCTCCACTTCGGCGGCCAGCTCGTTCGGGGTGTACCAGAGCTGCCCGTTGGGGTTCATCACGAGGAAGCGGTACTCGCCCGTCACCTCGGTGCCGCTGGCGATGATCTCTTCAATCGGCGCCAGAATCAGCGGCTCGCTCTGCACGATCACCAGGTCCGGGATGACCAGCTTGAGGGTCTCCCGGAGGATCACCGTCTCGCCGTCGAGCGGTACGCCCAACAGCTCCGCCTGATCCAGCAGGTTGTTGTCCTCGTCCAGCGGCGCGAAGGGGTTGTAGGGGAGCACCACCGCCGGCATCACGACCCGGGGATCGGACTCCGTCAGCTTCGTCGGATTGTCGGGGTCCAACCGGAACAGCAGCACCCGCGGCCAGTCCACGTCGGGGAGGCCGTCGCCGTTGTCGTCGTCCGGGGTGCCGTTGCCGTCCTCGTCGGTTCCGAGGATGACCTTGAAGATCGGGGCCTCCGCCTCGACCAGCGAACTGGTCACCGAGGCGGTGTTGATGTCGAGGAAGTTCCGCTGGAGCTCTTCGGCGTCGTGGTCCAGCTCCAGGCTCGGCCAGATCGGATCGGCCTCGGCTGCGCTGTCGTCATCGTCCCCGGCCGCTTCGTTGGGCAGCGCGAACGACGGACGGTCGTGGGTCTCGACTGTCTCGGCTTCCAGCTCGACGTCGGTGATGGGCTCGATCCAGTCGCCATCGGCGGAGCCGGTCAGGACCGTTACGAACCCCATCGTCACGTCGTCCTGGGTCGGCTGACCGGTGACGGCGAAGGCGTAGTGGAAGTTGCGATCCCGGTCGATGAAGCCGCCCAGGATGGAGCAGGTGTCGGGCGGGACCGCCGGGAACGTGAACGGGGCCATGCCGTTGACGAACGCGGTCTCGGGAAGGACGAGGAAGTCCACCGGACGGCCTGAGCCGATGGGCGGCGGCGGGTCGTCGCAGGAGTAGCGGAACAGCACCGCGGGACCGTAGGGGTAGCCCTGGTCGACTCCGACCGAGACCGTGCCGTCGATCCGGGTCGCGGGCACGGCCGCGTCGTCCGACGGCGCCACCTCCACGTCGCAAGCGACGAGGGCGAGCACCGAGAGCAGGCAGAGGAGCTTGTTCATCATCGTCATCTCCTCAGAACCGGTAGGTGGCGGAGCCGAGCACGCGGGCGCCGACCCGGGTGGCGAGGCAGTGTTCGCGGTGACCGCCGTTGAAGAAGCCGCCGATGTTGAAGCCGGTGACGCCGAACTCCAGCTTGTCGTTCAACAGCCGCTGGCCCACGCGGGCCGAGACCATCGCGTACTCGTCGGACTCGCAGTCCACGAAGATGGCCGCGCCGGTGGAGGTGTCGAAGCTGCGCTCCGGGATGTTGACGGCGCTGACCACGTTGACGTCGACGTTGACGTCCAGCCCGATGGGCGACCGGTAGGAGGCGCCGACGAACAGCGTGTGCATCGGATGACGCTGGTCGCGGAAGTCGTCAGCCCCGGCGTCCCGCAGTCCCTGGTCGATGTAGTAGGCGAAGGAGTACGCGGCCCGCAGGTCGAGGCCGTCGACCGGGAACGCGTGCACGCTGGCCTCGCCGCCGATCCCGTGGAAGACGTCCTCGGCGTTGGTGAACTCCGAGTCGCCGGTGATGAACGTGGTGTCCACCAACGGCCCCGCAGCCTCCTCCGAGGTGATGTTGCCCAGCGCGATCAAGTTGCTCGTGCGGCCGTACCAGCCCTCCAACTCGAAGGCGACGAAGTCGCTGTCGGCGAACGTGTAGCCGAGCTCGACGGAGAAGATGTTCTCCGGATCCAGGTCCGTGCTGCCCTTGGACTGGATGCCGACGCCCGTGACCACCCCCGAGGGGATGACCAGGTCCAGGTAGGACTCGGTGAAGGTCGGCGTGCGGAACGCGGTACCCGCCGACAGGCGAATGGCCTGCCCGGGGGTCGGCTTGACCAGGATGGCGGCCCGCGGCGAGGGGGTGAACCCGACCAGCGGGTGCTGGTCGAACCGGAACGCCGCCACCACCGCGAACTGCGGCACGAACGTCACACGGTCCTCGACGAAGCCGTGCAGGTGCTGCTCGACGTGGGGCTCGTCCAGGAAGTTCCAGTCGATGGTCTTGAGGCGGTAGCCGGCGCCGACCGCGAGGTCGTGGGAGACCGGACCCGTGAGGGCGCGACCCGAGTAGATCGCTTCCACATCGATGACGTTCGCCGTCGGGCGGGTGGCCAGCGAGATGGGCGTACCGTTCTGGACCCAGGTCTGGTCCGCGACGGCGTTCATGTGGTTCCAGAAGGCCCGGATTCCGAGGCCGCCGAACTGCGCGTCGAAACGCACGTCGCTGAACAGCCCGCGCATCCAGAAGTTGCGGAACACGCCGATGGCCATGAACTCGTCGTACGAGTACGCGAGGCCGCCGGTGAGGCCGAGCGAGACGTTCGGCGTGGGGGTGAGCCGCACGTGGGCGTTGGCGCGGAGGGCGCGCACGGCCAACTCGACGTCGTCGGTGGTGGCGATGATGTCGGCTCGGTCGCCGTACTCCAGCTCGAACCGCCGCGTCTGCTCGTACCCCATCGAGCCGCCGTAGCGGAGGATGCCCTTGCGGCCGCCGAAGCGGGCGTTGCCCATGATCGTCTCGCCGCTGCCGGCGGTGATGTGGATCTGGCCCCCGAACTCGTCGACCTGCTCCTTCTTCGTGATGATGTTCACGACTCCACCGAACGCGTTGGCGCCGTACAGGGTCGAGTTCGGACCGCGGATTACCTCGATCCGCTCCACATCCTGGATGTCGATGCTGAGGGTGCGGAAGAAGGTGCCGCCGAGGAAGTCGAGGTAGGCCGACCGGCCGTCCACGAGCACTAGGAGCTTGTTGCTGATCCGCTGGTTGAACCCGCGCATCGCGAGGTTCGCGTTGCCCGCCCCCATCGTCAGGATCGACATGCCTGGCACGCGTCGAAGCAGGTCCGGGATGTTGGTCGCACCGGACAGGCGAATCTCTTCCGCCGTGATGATCGTGGTGGCCACCGGAGCGTCGACGGGCGCGCTGCTGTTGCGCGACGCGGAGACGACGACCTCGTCGTAGATGTCGCCGGACTTGCTCTCCAGGGCCCCCGCGTCGATGACCTCGTCGGTCGGTGCGGAGGGGACCTCGTTCTTGCCTTCGAGCCGGTCGGCGAGCTGCTCGAGCCGGTTCAGGAGCGCGTCGACTTCGGGCCCGGCGGCGATGGTTGTCGTGCCGGTCGAGGGTGTCCCCGTGCTCGGGGTGCCCGTGCCGGTGTCCGGTCCCGTGGCTCCCACCGCGGGTCCGGTCGCCTCCTCCGCCTGCATCTCCAGCAGCGCCATGAGCCGCTCCACGGCGGCGCCGTCGGCGGGGTCGCTGGAGAGGTAGTGCTCGAACGCCGACATCGCCTCGGGGTACATGCCGGCGTCAGCGTACCCAAACCCGATGTTGTAGAGCACGTTGGGGTGAGGCAGCAGCGAGTACGCCTTCTCCAACAGCGCAATGCCTTCGAGGTGGTTCCCATCGGAGATCAGCTGCATGCCGGTCTTGAATGCGCGGCGCGCATCATCCCGGGCATCAGCGTGGGCAGGCGTCGCGTGCAGCAGAAACATGCACCCGACAAGGCTGGCCGCCAACGCGACCGAGCGGGCTCGGATTGAGTTCATCACACCCCCTATCGATGGTCGACCGGGACGATCCTTACCGACTCACTAGTACGGATTGTCCTTGTAGCCGACCGGCAGCTCCGGCTCGTCTTCATCCTGCTTCGGCGCGGGGGTCGGGTCGTCCTTGGAGGACGGCTCGGTCCGCGGAGGCTTCTTCGCAACGGTCTTGGCGTCCGCCGGCGGGTTCCGTACCGGCGGCCGCGCCTTCGGGGCGGGGGTCGGCTCGGGCTCGGCCACGGCCGCGGCGGTCGCGGGTTCGGGGGGCGCGTCGGGCTCGCCCGCGGGCAGCTCCGGATCGGCGGCCGCCGGGGTGGCGTCCACCGGCAGCGGGTTCAGGTTCACCGCGCCCGAGGCGGGGACCGTCATCTCGTCACCCGGATCGGGCATGAGGACCACCACGGCGACAGCCGCGATCACCAGCAGGAGCAGGACGATCGCGATCAGCGGCGCCTTGCTGCCCCCGGTCGGTTCCCTCGTCACGGTGCGCGTGACGGTCGAGCCGTCAGCCCCCGCGACGTTCACCTCGACGACGATCTTGCCGTCGCGCTTGCTCGTCGTGACCGAGGACGCGGGCGGTCCTCCGACCGGCGCGAGCGAACTCTTCGAGGCCAGCAACCGCTCGTCCGGAATCCCCGGTGAGGAGGTCTCGCTGAGCTCCAGATCGAGGGTCTCGGTGTGCTCGTCGCCGAAGTACGCGCCGACCTCGCGGAGGGTCGCCAGCAGGTCGGCCATCGTCTGGTAGCGGTTCGCCTGGTCCTTCTCAAGGCACCGCATCACCAGCGCTTCGAGTTCGGGCGTGGTCTGCGCCGCCGCGTTCATGCGGTACATCGGCTTGGGCTGCTCGTGCAGGTGGGCGTTGAGCACCTGCATCGGATCGCCGTCGAACGGGGGCGTGCCCGTCAGCATCGTGTAGAGCAGAATCCCGACCGCGTAGATGTCGGCGCGGTGGTCCACGACGGCGTTGCGGTCCAGCGATTCGGGCGAGGTGTAGCGCGGTGAGCCGAGGAACTTGCCCGCCAGCGTGATGTCGGAGGCCTCGCCCCGGAACTTCACGAGGCCGAAGTCCAGCACCTTCACGAAGTCGACGTCCTCGTCCCGCTCGATCAGCAGCACGTTCGCCGGCTTCAGATCCCGGTGGATGATCCCCTTGGCGTGAGCCTCTCGCAGGCTCTTGCAGACCTGCTTGGCGACGTGGATCGCCCGCTGCGCGCTGAAGACCCCCTCGTGGGCGAGCGACGTCCGCACGTCCGTCCCCTCGAGGAACTCCATGACGATGTACAGGTGCCCCTCTTCGGCCTGGCCGAAGTCGTAGATCGTGATCGTGTTGGGGTGCTGCAACCGCGCCGCCGCGGCAGCCTCGCGGAGGAACCGGGCGTCGAACTTCGGATCGTCCTCGATGCTCTCGGGGGGCTTGAGGATCTTGAGGGCGACGAGCCGGTCCAGCGGCGCCTGGCGGGCCAGGAACACCTCTCCCATGCCGCCGCGCCCGACTCGGCGCTCGACCGTGTATCTCCCGGCGAATTGCTCGCCGGGCTTCGGCATCGGAGGGGGGTCTGCAAGCTGCGGTTTGATGAACTTCCCGCTCAGCAGCCCCTCGATGCTCTTGGTTCCGTCGTCGGGCAAAACCTGGTCAGCCCCCTCATGGCAGTCCAGCGCGAAGTCTACCCCAGGCTGTCCGGGGTGCCCCCTCCCTTGGTGCCGGGAGCCAATCGAACCCACGCCCGAAGGAGCGGCCGACCGGCGCGGGCGAGCAGACCGCGGGCGCGATCAGCGACTGCGTCACCCTCTCGGGACCCCACCGAGCGCATCCATGCGACGGCTGAGTCGAGGGCAGTCGAAGGGAGGCGCGGCTCCGATCGACCTCGTTGTGCATAAGGCCCCTCGACCATGCGCTGCCAGTCCTTGCGGAAGAGGGCGGGACTTCCGGGGTCCACGCGGGTGACCTCCACACCGTCCGGTCGGACGATGCGAACCATCTCCATCGACGCGTCCAGATCGGCGCGCGATTCCCCCGCGAGGCCAACAAAAACCTGGAGCCCGAGCCCCAGTCCGGCCTCCCGGATCGCGGCCGCGGCGGCGTACACGTCGGCGGGGCGGTAGCTCCAGTCCAGCGTCTTGAGGAGCTGGTCCGAGCCGGAGGCGGCGTGCAATTCGAGCCGCACGAGCCCGGCTTCGGCCAGGGGGCCGAGCACGTCGCGGTCCAGGGTGGCGGGGTGGGCGGTCCCCTCGAACTGGATCTGGAGGTCCCGCTTGCGGATTTCGGCGGCGAACTCCCGAAGCCAGTGCGAATCGAACAGGAACAGTTCGTCCGCAAAGCGGAATCGGCCGACGTCGAAGTCGCGCGTCAGATCCTCGAGTTCGTCGACCACGTCCTGGGGGGCGCGCCGACGGTAGGGGTGGCCGAAGACCGCGCGGGTGCAGAAGCCGCAGTTGGCGGGGCAGCCGCGGCCCGAGCGCACAGCCAGCGTGCGGGGGAGCCCCAGCGCCGCCCAGCGCTCCAGGTGGATGCGCGTCTGGTCGCCCCCCCGCAGGGGACGGGGCATGCGCGCGATGTCGACCAGCCGGGACTTGCCCGCGCCCTGGCGCACCGTGCCGTGATCGTCGAGGTACTGCAGCCCGGGGATGCGCCCGAGGAGCTCGGGGGAAGCCCGCCAGTGGGCCGAGCGGAGCGCCCGGACGAGCTCGGAGGTGGCGTCCTCGCCCTCGTCGCCGACGACGGCATCGGCGCCCGCGCGCAGGTACGGGTTGGGCCGCAGTTGCGCGTCGGGTCCCCCCGCGACGACCACCGCCCCGGCGTTGCGGGCGAGGCCGACCATGCGCATCGCGGAGTCCCGCGTCGTCGGGTGGGTGAACAGCCAGGTGATGCGCGGACGGAGGCGGGAGACGACGACGTCGAAGGAGCGGACGTCCAGCCGGAAGGTGGAGTCCCACAGCTCGACCCGCGCCCCGGTCTCCTGCTCGACCCAGCTCGCCGCCTCCGCCGGGATCAGCGGCGGCAGCGGGTGCATCGAACCGATCGGGTGCGTGTCCTGCGCCAGCAGGTAGGCGTGCGCGAACAGCACCTCAGGGCGATCGCTCATGGCTTCTTCGGAACCTCCGTCGCCTTCTCGTGCTCCTCGACGTCTCCGGTGGAGCGCCACGGGAACACGGAGCGGATGCGCACCTGGAACAGGCCGCACCGATGGATGCCGTACAGCGTACCGGACGCCGAGTCGACGATCGCCTGCCGGGGCGGGGGCCCGAGGCGGGCCGAAGCCTGGTGCCAGCTGACCCGGGGATCGACCAGCCAGATCCGGCCGTCGATGGGCGAGGTCACGTACGCCGCGTCCTGGAGCGCCACGTAGTGGGGGGTACCCGGCCACACGCCGACGCGAACCCGGTCCAGGGGCGTTCGGATCGCGGCGCTGACCGACACCACGGCCCCGGTCAGGGACGGTCGGCTGCCCCGCACCTCGAGCTGACCGGCGGGTCCCCGGGCGAGCAGGAGCTGGCGCGGCGACTGGCCGATGCCGGCGGTCCAGGGTCCGACGAGGGAGGACTCCGTGGAGCGGAACCGGACCGATCCGACCGGGCCGGACCGGAGCACGAACTCGTCGCCGGCGGTCCCGATGGCGCGCGCCCCCGCATCGGTCACCGCGTCGCCGTTGGCCCGGGCGCGGATCAAAGCACCGTCCCGGCAGACCACCGTGGCCCCGAGGCCGTCCTTGTCGGCGCTCCCTCCGACGGGATCGCAGTCCACCGCCACTTCGGTCGCGGCGGCGCGCTCCAGCAGGGCCGCGTCCCACCACTCGACCAGGAGCCGCTCCCCGGAGGAGACCGCCCGGACGATCGGGGCATAGGCCGACGAGGACAGGAGCACCCCGCCGGGGGGGTCGACCGCGACCGACTCGCTGACGATGCCGGTCGTCGCCAGCCGCTCCAGGCGGGAGCCGCCCTGCCGCAGCAGCACGAGGTACGGGAGGTTTCCGGGCACGACGCCGAGGCTCTGGATGTCCGAGTCGCGCGAGAAGTAGTGGATCGAGGGCTGGTCGAAGCTGGCCTCGCAGCGCCATCGCTCGGCCGCCCCCAACCGCAGCGACGCCAGCGCGCAGACCAGCAGCAGCGCCGGCAGCAGGCGGGCGGGGGCGAGCGTCATGGGGATCGGCCACGCGCCCACGAGCATGCCCAGCGCCGCCGCCGAGCCCCACCACGCGTCGCCGCCGAACGCCGCCACCGCGACGACCGCGAGGCCGCCTCCCATGAGGGCGCCGCGAAGGTCCGGGTCCCGGCGCTTGCGCAGCCACGCGGCGAGCCCCGCGATGAGAAGCACCACCGGAATCTCCCCGCCGAGGACCGGCAGGGCGGCATCGGCCGCGGTCCCCACCGCCGCCAGCACCGCCTCGGGGACTCCGGGCCCCCAGGGACGGACCACCGCAGCCGCTCCCCAGGCTGCGACGCCGAGCCAGACCGCCCCGCGCCCCGCCTCCGGCCACGCCGACGGCTCGCGCCGGCGCAGAGCCGCGAGCCCCAGCAGGAGCGCGACCCACGGAAGGGGTCGAACAGCGGCCAGCGCGTGGGCAAGAAGAGCGATCCCACCCCAGACCGCGACAAATCGATCGACGCCTCGGCTTCGTTCGCCCGCCGCAGCGACGCCGATCACCGCCACGAATCCGAGCGCGCCGAGCATCGCCGGGACCTGCAAAAGGACAGCGGCGGGCGCTGCGATGAGGTCGAGAAGGGGGTGGGTGGTGCCGAGTCCCCACGACACCAGCAGCGGCGCGGCCAGCAGCCACGCCAAAACGATCTGCCGGTGCTCGTGCGGCGGGGCCATACCTCGCGTATATAATCACCGGCCCGGATGACGAAGAAGACCTCCAACTCAGACAACGGCACGAATCCCGACGCCGAGGAGACCCACCTCGATGCGGCGGGTGGCCGTCGTTTTGGCGTTGGGGGGCTGACGGATGTCGGCCGCGTTCGCGAGCACAACGAAGACAACTGGCACTGGGAACCGCTGGACGGCTCCACTGCGCTGTACGCCGTCGCCGACGGCATGGGCGGTCACGACCGGGGCGAGCTGGCCAGCCAGATCGCGGTCGAGACGCTGTTCGAGAGCACCCGCGACCTGCTCGGCAAGATCGACAACCGCGAGGTCCTTTCGCTCCGCAAGATGATGCGGGAGTCGTTCCAGACGGCGAACCGAGCGGTCGTCTCCACCGGCGCCGAGAACGACTCGAACATGGGCACGACCCTGTGCGCGGCGCTCGTGCACGAAGAGACGCACGCGATCATCGGCAACGTCGGCGATTCGCGGGTCTACCTCATCCGCAACGGTGCGCTCGAGCAGATCAGCCAGGATCACTCGCTGGTCGCCTACCTCGTCGAGCTGGGCGAGCTGAGCGCCGAAGAGGCGCGCAACCACCCCTCGGGCAACATCCTCGTGCGCTCCATCGGATCGGTGGACGAGGTCGAAATCGACCTCTATCACGTGAAGATGAAGCCCGGTGATCGCATCATCTTGTGCAGTGACGGCCTGTGGGGCGAGGTCCCCGACGACGAGCTCGAGTCGGTGATGGCCGCAAACGAGAATGCCCAGGACGCCTGCGGGGCGCTGGTGGACCTGGCCAACGATCATGGCGGCCGGGACAACACCACGCTGGTGGTCGTCAACCTCTGAGGTCGCGCTGATGCATCGACTCCTGACCCCGCTCGCCCTCATCGCCCTGGCCATCACGCCGGCGTTCGCCCAGCAGGCAGATCCGAGCAAGGTGGCCCGCATCGGCACCATCGCCCCGGCCTTCGCGCTCTACGCGTACGAGAAGGACAGCGACGACAAGAAGGAAGCGGTCGAGCTGGACGACTACTGCGGCATGCGCCCCGGCGACACCACCGCGGTGCTCTTGCTCTTCGTGGACGGCACCAGCATGGACGACCTCCAGCTGGCGCAGAGTTGGTACCGCAAGTTCAGCCGCCAGGGCCTGGAGATCATCGCGGTCTCCCAGGACGGCGACCCCGAGTTCCGGTCCGCCGTGCTCAAGGCCAACCTCCGCTTCCCGGTGGTCGACGACCGCCTCGGCATCGTCGCCAAGCGCTACGGCGTGCCCAGCGCGCCGTTCAGCTTCGTGTTGAATCAGGAGTGCCGGGTCAGCGGGTTCAGCAACAAGACCGCGGTCGCGGACACCGACGGCCTCGCCGCCGCGGTGGAAGCCCAGGTCAACGGTCAGATCGGCAGCGTCGGCATCTCGTTTGACGACTAGCCGCTAGCTCAGACCCATCCTTCGAATCTTGTCGTAGAGCGCCCGGGGGGTGATCCCCAGGCTCTGTGCCGTCTTGCCTCGGTGCCCCGCGTTGGCGTGCAGCGTGCGGCGGAGCATCTCGCGCTCGACCTCCGCCAGCGTCCATCCGTCGTAGGCATCGGAGGTGAGGCTCGTGCGCACCGTGGTCGCGGGCGCCTCGTGTTCGACCATGCCCCGCAGCGGTTGCGGCAGGAAACGCACCTCCAGGTCGGGTCCGCGAGACATCGCCGCGACCGAGCGGAGGGCGTTGCGCAGCTCGCGCACGTTGCCGGGCCAGTGGTAGGCGCGGAACGCGGGCCACCACGAGGCGGGCAGATCGGTGCGGCGGCCGTCGCTGAACTGGCGGAGGAACTCCCGCACCAGCAGCTGCTGATCTCCGGGACGGTCACGCAGGGGCGGCAGGGTCACTACGATGCCCGCGATGCGGTGATACAGGTCCTCGCGGAACCGCCCCGCGACCACGTCGGCGAGCAGGTCGCGGTGGGTGGCGCAGACCACCCGGGTGCGCACCGAGCGGGGGCGGTTCTCCCCCACCGGACGGACCATGCCGTTCTCCAGGAAGCGGAGCAGCGTCGGCTGCACCGCCAGCGGCATGTCCCCGATCTCGTCCAGGAACAGCGTGCCGTCGCGGGCGTCCTCGATCAGACCGCGCCGCGAGCCCTGGGCCCCCGTGAACGAACCCTCGGCGTGCCCGAACAGCTCCGAGCCGACCAGCTCCGGCGTGAGGGTGGCCACGTTGACGGGCACGAACGGGCCGCGCGCGTGAGCCGAGCGGGCGTGCAGCGTGCGCGCCATCAGCTCCTTGCCGGTGCCGGACTCGCCGTGCAGGAGCACCCCGACGTCGGTCTCAGCTGCCCGCTGCACGATCTCCAGCGCCTCGATTCCAGGCGGGTCGACCGCGATCCAGCGCGGCTCGTCGCTCGCCCGACGCCCCTGCAGCGAAGCCGGCACGAGCATCGACCGAACTGTCGCGTCGGCGAGGTCCTTCCGCTCCGACCGCAGCTGCCCGAGCTGCTCGCGCAGGCCCGCATTCGCCGTGCGGAACCGCTCCAGCCACTCCGTCTTCTCCAGCAGGATCGCGACCTGGCCGGCGCACGGCTCGAGCAAACTGACGAGCCCCGGTTCGAACGGACGTGGGTGCGCGCGCCCGAGCAGGATCGCGCCGCGCCGCCGCGCACGTGAGGCGGAGCTTCGACTGCCTCCCCCGCCGGTCGGCATGGGGATGGAGATGAGCGGGCCGATGTCGGCGGGAACCGGCCATTGGGCGTCGTCCGCGGCCGCGCAGGTGAGCGCGTCACTGACGAGGCGCGCACTCTCGGGGAGCAGCCACGACTCAACGGCGCGGGTCGCCCCTCCGACCTCCGTGGTCGTCGCAAGCCACTCGGGGCGGCCGCTCAGGGAGGCATGCACCAGGGCGCCTTCCCCGCGCGGGGGAAGCCACGAGATGGCGAGCCAATCGAACCGGGTCAGCCGCGCGAGCCCCCCGGCCACCGCCGAAAAGGTGCTGGGGAGGTCGACCCCGCGACTGATGTCCATGAGCACGTCCACCAAGACGCGGTAGTCCGCGTCCGGCGCCGGCAGGGGGACGATCGTCGCAAGCCTCTCCTTGGCCATCACCGATCACGTTCCTCCAGGGATGTTGGCGAGTTGTGGAGGTGTGCCTCAACATCTGCACAACAAGTTCGGAAGCATCTTCCGATCTAGACTGGTCACTGCTGTGACCATGTTGCGGCATCGATTTGTCCACGATTTCGGGCACTTAGCCTTCAGGTCATGACTGGCACCGCGTTTGCTTCCTCCAAACGCATGATTCGACGCTTTGCCCTCGCCTGCGCCTCCGCCCTCCTGATCACCGGCTGCTACACCGCGGACGAACTCCGCGGAATCGACGAGCTGTCCGTCGAAGGCGAGTACGTCATCGGCATGTCCGACGCCGCCACGCAGGGAACCATCGAGGAGTACGCCGAGGCTCACGGCTTCGAGGTCATCGAGTCACGCGGCTACGACCGCCTGGCGGTGCTGGTCGATTCGAACCTGCGCGACCGCAAGGAGGTCCTGGACCTGCTGCACGAGTCCGAGCTCACCGACTACGCCGAGCCGCACTTCATCTACGAGCCCGTGCGCACGCCGGACGACTACGGCGACTACCTCTGGGGCCTGCACAACACGGGGAACTCCGGCGGCATCGCCGGCGCCGACATGAACGCGTTCGAGGCGTGGGACGTGAGCACCGGCGGCGGCACGATCATCGCCGTCATCGACACCGGCCTGGACGTCACCCACCCCGACATCGTCCCGAACCTGTGGACCAACCCGGGCGAGATCGCGGGCAACGGCGTGGACGACGACAACAACGGCTACATCGACGACGTGCACGGCTACGACTTCGTGCACAACGACGGCGATCCCGACGACCGCGAGGGGCACGGCACGCACGTGGCAGGCACGGCGGCGGCCAGCGGCGATGACGGCTTCGGCGTCGTCGGTGCGGCGTTCGACGCGAAGATCATGGGGCTCAAGTTCATGGACCGGGGCGCGGGCGGCTACAGCTCGATGGCCGCGGCCGCGATCCACTACGCGGTGAACCACGGCGCGGACGTCATCAACGCCTCCTGGGGCGGCTACGGCCAGTCCTCCGCCATCCGCAACGCCATCGCCTACGCCGAGAGCCGCGGGGTGATGTTCGTCGCCGCCTCCGGCAACCAGGGCAACAACAACGACGGCTCCGGCATGTACCCGGCCAGCTACACGCTGAACAACATCATCTCCGTGGCCGCCAGCGACCGACGCGACCAGCTCGCCAACTTCTCCAACTACGGCGCCTCCTCCGTCGACCTCGCCGCCCCCGGCGTGTCGATCGTCTCCACGGTGCCGGGCGGCGACTGGTCCTACATGGACGGCACGTCGATGGCCTCGCCCATGGTGGCGGGGGTCGTCGCGCTGATGGTCAGCGCCGATCCGAACGCGTCGCTCAGCGACATCCGCGACGCGCTCCTGAGCTCGACCGAACCTCTGGCCGGAGGGAGCGACGGCGTCACCACCGGGGGCCGCGTGGACGCCTTTGGCGCGCTCACGTCGCTGCTCGGTGGCGGCGCGCCGGCCCCCGGCAACGACGACGATGACGACGAAGAAGACGAGGGCGAGCCCCCGCCGTCCCCCGACGAGTGGACCTACGTGGAGTTCGTGGTCGAGTCCGCCCACCCCTACGCCAACGACTTCACCGGGTCGGCCACCATCGAGCCGCCCGAGGGCGCCACGGAGGTGAAGCTGCACTTCGAACGCATCGACGTGGAGGCCAACTACGACTTCGTCCAGGTCAAGAACGACGAGGGGGTCAAGCTGCAGGAGTGGACCGGCAACGCCGGCGCCGCCAACAGCGACACATTCCGCGTGGACCAGGGGGTCCGACTGCACCTGTACACCGACTATTCGGTGACCGGATGGGGCCTGAAGCTCGCTGGCTACAGCTGGCGGTAGCCGGGCACGGAAGTGCCCGGCTGAGATCGCACGGTTCCTGAAGAGGAAGTCGCCTGCTCCAGTGGCTCTCCGCGCGCCGGGGATATCCAGTCACGGGAGCGCAAGCGGAACACCGACCTCCACGGCGGCCCGCCTCACGCAACCCGCCCGGTACGCCACGGGCGGGTTGTCTTGCTTGGGGCCCTAGAAGCGGTCGTCGAAGCGGTCGGACAGGTCGACGTCGTCGTCCCCGCGGCTCCAGCCGCCATCGTCGTCGGACCGCAGGTCGCTGCAGGTCCACTCCCCGGCGAGGGTCGCGCTGCCGATCTCCTCGCGGGCGAAGAAGCCGGCGACGTCCCGGCAGACGAAGACCCCGGAGGTGCCGCCGTCATCGACGGTGACCTCGCACACGCCGCCAGAGTCGCTGCCCCAGTGGAAGCGGTAGACCTCGCCTTCGTCGTCATCGCGCTCGTCGCCCTCGTCGTCGTCCTCGTCGTCCTCGGGGTCGTCATCGTCCTCGCTGGCGCTGTCATCGTCGTCGCCCGCGCTGTCATCGTCGTCGCCCGCGCTGTCATCGTCGTCGCCCGCGCTGTCGTCGTCGTCTGACTCGTCGTCGTCGTCGTCGTCCTGATCGTCGTCCGCGGGGGTGAAGTTGACCGTCAGGGCGGACTCCGGCTGGAACTCATCCCGCTCGTAGTCGCCCGGTCCGTCGTAGGCGAGCAGGTTCAACCCAAACTCGAGCCCGTCTCCGATCGATCGGTCGTAGGCCTTCACGGCGTACGTCGGGCTCCCCAGATCGCCCCCGGAGAGGCAGAGGATCTGGCGGGTCCAGTTCACCTCGTCGTCCCAATCGACGGCGACTCCGTCGCTGAGCGGCGCGGGGACATCGTCTCCCTGAACGGTGAGCGTGAGCGTGCCCGTCAGCGAGGACGAGCCGCAGCCGACCATCAGGCAGGCAACAGAAAGGAGGAGGATTTGCTTCACGACCCAAGGTCTACGGTAGCTTTGGGACCATGTCGAGGCTCCCGTTGCTCCTGCTGTTGCTGATCGGGTGCGCCCCCAAGGCTCCCGTACCGCCCCCCGAGTTCACCGATCCCCAACGCACGCCGACCGGTGACCCGGTCCTGGAGGCGAAGATCGTGGACGCTCATCGGCTCGCCTCCATGAGCGATACCGACCTCATCGACCTGGAGAAGCGGGCGCGGGGCGAGTACGCCACCGACACCGACATCAGCGACTTCGTGGGCGCCCTCATCGGACGCAGCGACAACGGCAAGGCGCTGCAGTTTCTGCACGAACGCGCGATCCGCGCCGCCGACGACCAGGGGAAGATGGCCGACTCGTTGGGCTTCGCGATGGGGCAGCTGCGGTGGGCGACCTGCGAACGCATGGCGCGGGACTACCTCACCCGACGCCACATCTCGGGCGCGTTCCTCGTCCGCGCGCTCTGCCTCGAGCGATCGGGCGACCACGCCGCGGCCGTGGAGAACGTACTCGCCGCCGCCGAGGTCACGATCATCGAGCCGGAGTGGATCGCCAAGGTGATCGAGCTGATGGAACAGCGCTCCTCGGCCGGGCTGATGCCCCCGGGAGACCAGCGCGTCTACGACGATCTGATGCTCACGGCCAAGCAGATGGATCCGCTGGACCGCCTCTTCGTGCATCACCTCATGGGCATCTGGCCGGAGGTTCCAATCGGCACGGTCAAGCCCGGCGGCCTCACCGGCAACGACGTCCGGCTCGTGGTCGAGAGCCGGGCCCGCGGGTACCGCCACTGCTTCGAGCTCGCCAACGCGGATCTGCGGGGCAACAACCGCGCCGCCGGACGGGCCGTCATCGAATTCGAGATCGGATCGCTGGGGCAGCCGGCGGGACCGCACGCAGTGCTCGAAGACTGGCGGGGTCACCCCGCCGGGCCGCAGATCATCGAGTGCATCGGGAACCAGATGCTCCGGCTCCGCTTCCCCCGTCCGCGGTACGGCCTGCCTCAGGTCGCCCAACACGAGTTTGCCTTCCGGCCGAACTAGCAAAGATGAGATTCTCTCGTCGATGAGCGTCAAACCGCCGTTGGTCGAACGTGTCAAGAAACGAATCCGTGCCCCGGTGTTCGCTGTGCCCCTGCTCGTTCGCTGCGCTTGTCTCTGTGCGCTCTCCCTCCTCGGGCTCGTCGCCTGCCCCTCCGACGACGACGACGACGTGCCCATCGATCTGTCCGGACCGTGCGAGCTGGACAGCCTCGCCGGCCGCTTCCGCGTCGAACGTCAGGAGCAGTTCCCGGTGATCGACGGCTCCGTCGCCAACGGCGTGGTGCCCGTGACCATCCTGGAGGAGCTCGAGGTGGTGGGGCCGTGCAAGCTCCTGCGGCGGAACAACCCGTTCTGCGACCCCGCCTGCGAGCCCAACTTCACCTGCGACTTCGACGGCAGCTGCATCCCCTTCCCCGAGAACCAGGACGTCGGCACGGTCACCATCACCGGCCTCGCCGAGTTGGTGGAGATGGAACCGGTGGAGCCGGGGAACCGCTACTTCGACACGAGCCTGAGCGATCCGCTGTTCCAGCCCGAAGACGAGATCGTCCTCGAAGCGGCCGGGGAGGCGCTGGACGGCTTCCGGCTCGAGGGCATCGGCAGCGACGTGCTGGAGCTGGCGGAGGACGCGACGATCCTCGTCGAAGAGGGCGAGATCATCCTCGTCGAGTGGCCGGCACCGACCACCGAAGTCCCCGCCACGATCGAGCTCGAGCTGACGATCGACCAACACGGCAACTCGCCGGTCCGCATCCAGTGCGAGCTGGAGGACACCGGCGCGGCCGAGCTGCCCGCCGAGGTCGCCGACGCGCTCCTGAACGCCGGCGTTTCCGGCTTCCCCAACGCCGTGCTGAGCCGCCGCACGGTGGACTCGACGTCGGCCGGGGGGCTCTGCGTGGAGCTGGTCGTCGGCTCCCCCCGCTCACCCGATGTCCGCGTCGGGGGCCACACCCCCTGCGACGAACCCGACGACTGCCCCGACGGGCTGACCTGCGACCTCGCCATCAACACCTGCATCTGACCGAGGCCCCCCTGACCCGCACCTCCCTCTACGTCCTCCTCCTCATCCTCCTGGGATGCCTGACCCTGGCCGGCTGCCCGGGGGAGGAAGGGACCCTGCTTCCGGGCGGCGGCGACGACGATGACTCCCCGGACGACGACGACGGCACGGACGACGCCGTCCCCGTCGACTGCGACGCGATCAACGACCTCCCCGTGGCCTACACCACCGTGAACAACATCACCTCGGCGGAGGACTTCGTCTTCGACCTCGAGGGCAACGTCCTGTCGATCGATCCGCAGGGCAACCTCGTCAGCTCCAACCAGCTCGGTCAGACCAGCCTCGTCGTCCCGGGCGTGGTCGCCGACGCCGCCGGCATGTCGATGCTGCCGGACGGCACGATCGTCGTCGCCAGCCCCGCCACGGGCTCCCTCGTGACCATCACGCCCGAGGGCGGAACCACGACGCTGCTCAGCGGCATCGCCTACCCCAACGGCGTCGAGGTCCACCGCGACGGTTGGATCGCCGTGAGCGAGCACGACGCTGGCGTCGTCCGGCGGGTCGACCCCAAGACCGGCGAGTTCATCATCCTCGCCGAGGGGCTGTGGAACCCCAACGGCGTCAGCTTCAGCCCCGACTACAGCACCCTGTACGTCAACAGCTTCGGCGGCGGAACGGTGCACAGCATCGCCCTGACCGAGACCGGCGCGGCCAGCGATCCGGTGCTGCTGGGCGAGCTCGATGAGGACAGCGGGACCCCGCCGCCCTGGGGCAACGACCCCTGGCTCAGCTCGTGCGACGGCCTCAACTCGGGCGACTCCTGCGAGCTCATCGACCAGGCGGGCACCTGCGTGAACTGGGACGGCTCGCTCTACTGCGACGCCCCCGACCCCTTCGCGGCCGCCTGCGCATCCCTCAGCGAGGGGGACAGCTGCACGCTGCTGACCGAGAGCGGCACCTGCTCCGATTGGGGCTGGGGCCTGATGTGCGACAACGCCTCCTGGTGGGGCGGCGAAGGCGGCGGCCTGGACGGCATGGCGGTCGACGGCTGCGGCAACGTCTACGTGACCGAGTTCGGCACCGGGAAGATCTGGCGCTGGAGCGCCGATGGAGTGGGCCCCGACCTCGTGGCCGAGATGCCGTCCTACTGGATCCCCAACATGGACTTCGGCGTCGGCGTCGGCGGTTGGGACACCGAGCGCATGTGGGTCATCGACCGCGACACGGACCAGATCTTCGGCCTCGACATCGGCGTGCCCGGCCGACCGCTCGCTCACCAGTGAGATGAAAGCGAGACGCCTCCTCGCGGCGCTGGGCGCGCTGCTGATCGCCGGATGCCCCAGCGCCGATCGCGTCTGGGAGTGCTCCTTGGAGCCCGAGGGCGATCCCGACTTCGCCCACGAGCTGGGCTGCCAGGGCGACTTCGATCAGCTCGCGTCGGCGCCGCTGGACGCGAGCCTTCCCGGCGCCCGCTCGGTCAAGACGGTGCTGGACCGGATCGACGAGGGACGGCTCTACTTCCAGAACAGCGAGACGTACAAGATCCACCACGAGTTCACGTCCGCTCACCTGTCCGGCAACGGCCTCCCGATCGTTCCCCAGTTGGGCGAGTTCAACGCCACCGAGTACTACAGCCCCGACCGGCGCTTCCTCCTCGGCGCGGTCACCTGGTACGACGGACCGGGCGTCTGGGCGTACGAGATCGCCCCCTACGACACCGCCGACGCGGCGATGATCGAGACCGCCTACCGCGCCATCGCGGAGTCCGCCTGGTTCGGCGAGGAGCTTTTCTTCCACCCCGGCAGCGAGGCCGTCACCGCGGTCGCCGCGGCGCTGCCCGACGACGTCAAGATTATCACCACCGAGGAGCTGTTCGCGGGCATCGAGTACCAGCCCCTGAACCTCGCCACGTCGATGGGGCTGCTCAGCTTCTATTCGAGCGACGCCATGGAGACAGCGCTGCCGTGGTTCCGGGAGATCGTGGTGCTGGAGGCGGTGCCCAACGACATCGCCGTGGTCGCGGGCATCGTCACCGAGCAGTTCCAGACCCCGCTGTCGCACATCAACGTGCTCAGCCAGAACCGCGGCACGCCGAACATGGGGCTGCGGGGCGCCTTCGACGACGCCACGCTGCGCGCGCTCGAAGGCTCCTGGGTGGAGCTGACCGTCGGCCCGTTCGAGTGGAGCATCCGTGAGGTCACCGCCGAGGAGGCCGAGGCGTGGTGGGAGGAGTTCCGCCCCGAGCCGCTGGAGACCACGCCGATGGACCTGTCGGTGACCGACTTCCGCGACGACGACCTGATCGTCGACCTGGAGGCCTACGACGGGGATCTGCGCGCCGCGATCGTGGCGGCGGTGCCCGCGTTTGGGGGCAAGGCGTCGCACTTCGGCTCCATGGCGGCCATCGACGGGCTCTCCCACCCCGACGCCTTCGCGATTCCCGTGCACTGGTACGAGGCTCACATGGCCGCGAACGGGCTGTGGGACCAGGTCGACGCGATGCTCGTCGATCCCGACTTCCTCTCCTTCCCCACGGCCCGCGACGAGCAGCTGGCCCACCTTCGGGGCGCCATCGAGGCGGCGCCGATCGACCCCGACTTCCTGGAGGCGGTCGTGGCCAAGCTGGAGGCCGACTACCCCGGCACCCGGGTCCGCTTCCGCAGCTCGACCAACGCCGAGGACGTCAGCGGATTCAACGGCGCGGGGCTCTACACCAGCCGCTCGGGCGACCCCAACGACCCCGCCTACCCCGTGGATGCGGCCATCCGGCGCGTGTGGGCGTCGGTCTGGCGCTACCGGGCCTACGAAGAGCGGGAGTACTACGGCATCGACCACCGGCAGATCGGGATGGCGCTGCTGGTGCACCGCTCCTTCCCCGATGAGGACGCCAACGGCGTCGCCGTCACGGGCAACATCTTCGATTCCTCCGGCCTGGAGCCGGCCTTCTACGTCAACGTGCAGCTGGGCGAGGAGTCGGTGGTGCTGCCCGACCAGGGGGTCACCACCGACCAGTACCTGCACTACTACAGCCAGCCCGGTCAGCCGGTCGTCTACCTCGCCCACAGCTCGCTGGTGGACGACGGCGACAGCGTGCTGTCCCTGAGTCAGATCAATGAGTTGGGGCAGGCGCTGGACGCGATCCACCTGCACTTCGCGGACGCCTACGCCGGCGACGGCGGGTTCTACGCGATGGACACGGAGTTCAAGTTCGACTCATCCGCCGGGGACGGGTCGCAGCTGTACCTCAAGCAGGCCCGCCCCTACCCGGGGCGCGGCCAGTAGCGCGGGGGCGGTTCAGCCTCCCTCGGTCTCACCCTCGTCGGGGCCGGGCGGCGGCTCCTCGGCAGCGGGGGGCGCCGGACGGAGCGTCTCGACGTAGGCGAGGATGCGCCAGATCTGGTCGTCGCTGAGCGCCGCGCCGAAGGGCTGCATCGCCGTCTCCGGGATGCCGTGCTTCATCACCAGGTACTGCTCACCCGGAGTCATCGCCGCGCCACGCACTGCGTCGCTCAGGTCGCCCGGCTTGATCCCCATCGCCTTGGCGGCGGGGCCGTCGCCCTTGCCTTCGCGCCCGTGGCACGGGAAGCAGGTGGACTGGAACTCGTCCTCGCCCTTGGCGATCGCGTCGGCGTCGCCCGACAGCGGGTTGGGCTTGGCACGCTCTTCGTCGCCGAAGGTCGCGAGGTAGGTCGAGAGACGCTCGGGGAGCCCAGCCTCAGCCTCGGGCTCCGGTTCCTCGGTGGGGGCCTCGGTCTCCGGCTCCGGCTCGGGGGTCGGGGCGGGGGTCTCCTCAGGGGCCGGCTCGGGGGTCGGCGTCTCATCGCCGCCGCCGCACGCCAGCAGCAGCGAGAGGGTCAGAACGGCCGACAGCGTCGTGATCTTCGAGAACATGGGGTCTCCTCCTGGGTCGCGAGGCTACCATTGTGTCGATGCGAGGCGTCCCGCTCCCCTTGCTGCTGGTTCTGACCGGCTGCTTCGATGACGATCTGACGATCCCCGACGTGGAAGACCCGGTCCAGAAGCAGCTGGCCCCCATCGGCGTGGGCGAGTGCGGCTTCGAGGACGGCGACCTCAGCGGCTTCGGGCTCCCCGGCGAGGTGGAGGCGTTCCCCGAAGAGGGCGGCAAGGTCCTCATCGTCGAAGAGGGCATGAGCTTCTCGTGGTTGTACGGCGAGGAGGAGCTAGACTTCCCCGTCGGCACCCGCGCTCTCCTGATGCGCAGCAACGACGCCGGCGAGGTCGACTCCGAGGCCGTCATCACCACCAACCCGTTCGTGCCTCAGCACTCCGTCTTCGTCATGGACCAGCTCAGCGAGGTCGAAGGGCCCGGGCTGTCGCTGGAGGTCGAGATCCTCGACGAGGGCTTCATCGTGGACCGCTGGGACCTGCCCATCGAGACTGGCGGCTACATCCCCGAGCTCCTGCCCGAGCACGACGCCATCGACGGCTTTGAGCACATCGACCACCACAGCCACGTCGACGGCCAGTTCGTCCGCACGCTGCTGGACGTGAGCGAGTGGCACGAGGACGCCGAGGAGATTCAGATCCGGTTCCGCCAGCACACGCTGATCCCGTCCAACGGCTTCTTCACCGTGTTGGACAACCTCTGCGACGGGGAGCCCACGGAGCTGTGAACCCGCCCCTGCAGGCGTGGGCCGACCTCGCCGACCAGCCCGTCAGGCCGCTCGCCGGCGGCCTCATCAACAGCACCTACGTCGTCGGGGACCCGGTCCGGGCCGTCCTGCAGCGCCAGCACGCCATGTTCCCGCCCCGCGTCAACGAGGACATCGAGGCGGTCACGGCCCACGTGGAGGCGGCCGGCCTGAGGACCCCCCGGCTCATCCGCACCTCCGACGGGGAGCTCTGCACCATCGACGACGAGGGCGCCACGTGGCGGATGCTCACGTTCGTGCCGGGCGAGACGGTCGAGACGGTCGACAACCTTGAGCGGGCCGCCGAGGCCGGTCGGCTGGTCGCCCGCTGGCACCGCGCGACCACCTATCTGGACCACGAGTTCCGGTTCGTCCGCCCCGGCGCGCACGACACCCCCAAGCACATGGCCGCCCTCAAGAAGGCATTGGCGGAGCACCGGGATCACCGTCTCTACGACGACGTCGCGCCAACCGCGGCGGGGATCCTGGAGGCCTGGCGGACCTGGGAGGGGGAGCAGGATCGGCCGGTGCGGCTCACCCACGGGGATCTGAAGATCTCCAACCTCCGGTTCGACCGCCGCGGACGTGGCGTCTGCCTGCTCGACTTCGACACGCTGGGGCGGCTGTCCATCGACGTGGAGCTGGGCGACGCGGCCCGAAGCTGGTGCAACCCCGCCGGTGAGGACGTCGCCGAGGCTTCCTTCGACGGCGACCGCTTCGAGGCCGCCTTCGCCGCGTACGTTCGCGAGCACCCGCTCCCGCCGGAGGACCGCGCCGCGATCCTCTTCACGACCGAGCGGATCTGCTTCGAGTTGGCGTCCCGCTTCGCCGCCGACGCGCTCAACGAGAACTACTTCGGCTGGCGCCCCGACGTGGCCCCCACCCACGGTGACCACAACCTGCTGCGCGCGCGTGGGCAGGCCTCTTTGGGGCGCTCGGTGCGCTCCCAGCGCAGTTCTCTGGAGGCTGCCCTGGCCTGAACGGCTATCATGTGAGGTCCGAATTGTCCGATGAAGGACATTCGGGGGGGGGGAGAGGCGCTTTGGCCAATCAGGTCATCCAGATGCCAGGCACGGCGACGAGGTCGTCGCACGCCCTGAGCGAAGCCACCCTCGTGCTCCTGGACGAGCTCCAGGCGGGCCCGATCGGTGATGACGATCTGTCCGGACTCCTGACCTCCATCGTCGACCGCACCGACGCCCTCGCCGCCGCGCTGTTCCTCGTCCCCCCGGGCGTTCGCGAGAACCGCCGCGCAAGCTGCCAGGCAACGGCTGGAATCCCGGACCCGGTGGTTGATCGCGTGGTCCTTCCTCAGGCGGTCGCCGATGCCTGCGCGGTGCCCGCCAAGACCCACCCGCTGACCTCCGGCGCCCACGACGCGATGTCGGTGGTGCGCGTCTTCCCCCCGCTGCGGAAGGTGGCTGGCCACGGCCTCGCCGTCGGTCTGGGGAGCCCCCGACGCACCCTCGGGGTGATGGTCGTCGCCTTCGGGGAGGAACCGAGCCCCGAGTTCGCCGCCGCCCTGGAGACCCTGGCCTGGCGTCTCTCCCCGCTGCTCGAGGCAGATCTGCTGGACCGCGAAGCTGATCAGGGCGAGGAGAAGTACCGAATCCTGATGAGCGGCGCGGCCGACGCGATCACGCTGTACGACCCCGCCCAGGACCGCATCGTCGACGCGAATCCGGCCGCGGAGGAGCTGTTCGGGCTCGACCTCGTCTCACTGATCGCACGGGCGCCCATCGAACTGCTCGTCTACCTGCGCACGACCTCGATCACCGAGGTCGACCCCGGCCGACCGCGCGAGGCCCACGTCCGCCGCCCCGACGGCAGCGACCACCTCTTCGAGGTCACCTCCCAGATCGTCCGCATGGGAGGCCGCGCCCTCATCCTGTCGATCTACCGCGACCTCGCCGAGCGTCGGAAGACCGAGGCCGCCCTCCGCGAGAGCGAGGAGCGCTACGCCCTCGCCGTCGAGGGCGCCAACGACGGCCTCTGGGACTGGGACGTCGGCGGCGGCGCGCTCTACTTCTCGCCCCGCTGGAAGGCGATGCTCGGCTACTCCGACGACCTGGTCGGCACGACTCCGGGAGAGTGGTTCCGCCGGGTCCACCCCGACGACCTGGAGCGCATGCGCTCAGCGATCTCCGCCCACCTCGAAGGCATGACGCCGCACTTCGAGGACGAGCACCGCATCCGCCGAAGCAACGGCTCCTACCTCTGGGTCCTCAGCCGGGGCCTCGCCGTCCGCGACAACAACGGCTGGGCCGTGCGCATGGCGGGCTCCATGTCCGACATCAGCCAGCGGAAGATGGCCGAGGAGCGGCTGCTCCACGCCGCCTTCCACGACGGCCTGACCGGCTTGCCGAACCGCGCTCTGTTCATGGACCGGCTGAGCCACGTCGTCGCCCGATCCAAGCGCACCCCCCACGATTCGTTCGCGGTGCTGTTCCTCGATCTGGACCGGTTCAAGATCATCAACGACTCCCTCGGCCACTCGGTCGGCGACCAGCTGCTGGTCGCGATCGCGCGACGGCTGGAGCGCTGCCTCCGACCCGCGGACACGGTGGCGCGGCTGGGGGGGGACGAGTTCACGATCCTGCTGGAGGACGTCGGCGACATCCGCGGCGCAACCCGGGTCGCCGACCGCATCCACGTGGAACTGGTCCGTCCCTTCAAGCTCGCCGGCCAGGAGGTGTTCACCTCCTCGAGCATCGGCATCGCGCTGGGCGCCTCGTCGGAGGACCCCGAGACGCTGCTGCGCAACGCCGATCTGGCGATGTACCAGGCCAAGGCCAACGGCAAGGCCCGGCACGAGGTCTTCGATCGCGACATGCACGCGCAGGCGATGCAGCTGATGCAGCTGGAGACCAAGCTGCGACAGGCGCTGGAGCGCGGCGAGCTGCGGGTCCATTACCAGCCGATCATGAGGATCGACGACGGCTCACTGCACGGCTTCGAGGCGCTCGTCCGGTGGCAGCACCCCGAGCGTGAGCTCCTGGGACCGGGCGCGTTCCTCGAGGTGGCCGAGGAGACGGGCCTGATCGTCGCGATGGGCCGGTGGGTGCTGAACACCGCCTGCATCCAGACAGCCAAGTGGCAGCGGGGGTTCAACCGCCCGGACCTGACGATCAGCGTGAACCTCGCGGGCCGACAGCTGGCCCAGCCAGCGCTCGTGCCGGAGGTGGAGAAGGCGATCCGCCAGAGCGGCCTCGCTCCCAACTCCCTGGTCCTGGAGATCACCGAGAACGCCGTCATGGAGCACGCCGACGAGTCGCGGCGCCTGCTGGAGAAGCTCAAGGAGCTCGGCGTGAAGCTCCACATGGACGACTTCGGCACCGGCCTGGCTTCCCTCGCCTACCTGCGGCGCTTCCCCCTGGACACCCTCAAGATCGATCGGTCGTTCGTCTCCGGCATGGACAAGGACATCGAGGACATGGAGATCGTGCGCACGATCGTGTCGCTCGCGAACAACCTCAAGATGGGGGTCGTGGCCGAGGGCATCGAGACCGAAAAGCAGCTCGCGGCGCTGGAGGCGCTGGGCTGTGATCTGGGCCAGGGCTACCTGTTCGCCAAGCCGCTGCCCCCCGAGGAGGCGGGCCAGATGATCAGTTGATCAGGTCGGTCGCGGCGGAGTCGCCGTCCTCGTCTTCAGCGACGAACAGGAAGTAGTACTCGTACGGGTAGTCGCAGGCCAACGGCGTGGCGTTGGACTCCACTGCCAGCGCCCACTGCCCCTCGGCCTGGTACTCGAGGTCGAACTCGACCCCCAACTCGGTGAGGATGATCTGGTCGTTCTCGTCGTACTCGACCCACGCGGGACGCACGTAGACCGAGGTGACCGCGCGGGGGCCGCGGTCGTGCTGCACGTCGGCCCACAGGTCGAAGAAGAGGAGGTCGTCCTCGCACCACGCGTCGACCCCGTTGAAGGACGGGTAGTCCCGCGGTTGGCATCCGGTGGCGACCAGAAGAAGCAGGAGGAGGAGCACGAAGCGGCGCATCGCTCGGAGCATGCGTCGGCAAGGGGGCGCCCGCAAGGGCATGATCCGAACGGTGACGGACTGGAGTGAGCGACGCGGGCTGCTGCTCGTGCTGGGGGTGACAGCGGCGGCGTTCGCCCTATCGCTGGGCTTCGGCTGGGTCTACGACGACTTCCCCGTCATCGTCGAGAACGAGTCGCTGGTGGCGCCGGGGGCGCTCGGGCGGGCTTTCACCACCAACGTCTGGGCGTTCGCCCCGGAACTGGCCGAGCCGCGCTACTACCGGCCGCTGTTCACCGTCTGGATCATCCTCAACCGGTTGGCCTTCGGCACCGAGCCAGCGGCCTGGCACGCGACGACGGTGGCGCTGCACATGGGCGCGGTGGCGGTGTTGTGGCACCTCCTGCGGAAGGTCACGGGCTCCGCCTTCGCGGCCACCACGGGTGCGCTGCTGTTCGCGATCCACCCGACCCGGGCCGAATCGGTGGGCTGGGTCTGCGGACTCACCGACCCGATGGCCGCGCTGGTCGGTTTCGGTGCCGTGCTGGCCCACGTCCACGACCGCAAGGCGGCCGCCGCCGGACTCTTCGCGATGGCGCTGCTGACCAAGGAGACCGCCATCCTGTTCGGTGCGTTCCCCGTGCTGATCGCCTGGGAGCAGCGCCGCTGGCGGGACGGCTGGAAGGTCGGGATCTCGTGGGCCGTGATCGCCGCCGCCTACCTCGGCATCCGCCACGCCGTCATCGGGCAGGTCGCCCCCACGCTGCAGTCGGGCGCCGGCGTGGCGGTCGTGATCGACCTGGTCGGCGCCTACACCCAGCACCTGTTGGTGCCGTGGCGGCAGGCCATCACCTACCCGCTCCCCCCCGCCGCCGGGTGGGCCCTCGCGGGGGTCGCGATCTTCGCCGCCGGTTCACTCACCGCGGGACCCGCCCGGGTGTGGTTCTGGATGGGGGGGCTCTTCCTGCTGCCGGTGCTGAACGTCTCGGTGCTGCAGCCCGACATGATGATGCAGGACCGGTACCTCTACCTGCCGTCGGCGTGCTGGTACGGAGCGCTGGGGTGGGGCGCGGCGCAGGCCTGGGGCCGTCGTCCCGGGCCCGCGGTGCCGGCGGTGGTGGGTGCAGTCGCAGTGGCGTACGTCGCAGGGCTGAGCGTCAACCTCCCGCATTGGGCGGACAACCGGTCGGTGTGGGAGCGCGCCATCGAGGTGCACCCCACCCACGCCCGGTCCTGGTTCAACCTCGGGGTCGACTACGAGAACGCGGGCGATCTCCGCCTCGCCGAGGCGCACTACCAGCGGGCGGTGGAGCTGCAGCCCCGTCGTGCGATCTTCCACTTCCGTCTGGCGTTCATGTACGCCGAGCGGCAGCAACTGGAGCTGGCCCGGGACCACTTCGTGCGCGCGTCGGAGCTACGCCCCGAAGACGCGGCAATGCGCTATGAAGCGGACCGAATCCAGCAGTACCTGCGGGATCGAAAGGAGTAGCAGTGGACGCCGCCGAACAGGAGCGGATGAAGCGCATGGAGGAGGAGTATTGGTGGCACGTAGGTCGCCGGTACATCATCCGCCGCTTCATGGAGCACTACCTGGGCCCCCACGGCTCCCTGAAGATCCTGGACGTAGGCTGCGGCACCGGCCGCAACCTGGAGCTGCTGGCCCAGTTCGGCGAGGCGATCGGCGCGGAGCCGCCGGGCCCGGGGCTGGACCAGGTCCGGGCCATGGGGATCGGCGAGGACACCATCGTCGCCGGCACCGCCACCGAGCTTCCGTTCGAGGACAACTCCTTCGATCTCGTGACCGCGTTTGACGTGCTCGAGCACCTGGACGACGACAGCGAGGGCCTCAAGGAGATCCACCGGGTGCTGCGCCCGGCCGGGCACTTCCTCCTGACGGTGCCCGCGTACCGCTTCCTGTGGAGCGTGCACGACGAGGCGCTGGGGCACCGGCGTCGGTACGTCGCCAGCGAGATCCACTCGCTCCTGAACGGCAACGGGTTCGTGTCGATCCGCCGCAGCTACGCCATCAGCTTCGCCTTGCCGGCGATCATGAGCTTCCGCATCGCCCAGGGGTTGGTGCCGAGCCTCTCCGAACAGGGTGCCTCGTACGTCGAGGTGCCGGAACGAACCAACCGGTTCCTGACCAACCTCCTCAAGCTCGAAGGTCGGCTCATGGGCGCGATCGATCTGCCGTTTGGTGCATCGATCATCGCGCTCGCACGTCGGCACGACGATGGCTAGGATTCGCGCATGACCGACTCTGATCCCAAGTTCCAGTGCAACAAGTGCGGCAAGACGCCGGACGACGGCCGCTACCCGTTCGAGACCCTGCCCGCCGCCAACGACTACTGGAAGCGCATCTCCGCCGTCGCCTGCGGCCCCTGCTGGGACGAATGGAAGGAGATGGAGGTCAAGGTCATCAACGAGTACCGCCTGAACCTCCTCGAGCGGGACCACCGCAAGATGCTGAAGAAGTTCATGCACGACTTCCTGAACATCGACGGTACGCGGGAGGCCGGGGCTGCCCCGGAATCCCCCGACGCCGTCGCTGCTTCCTGGACGCCGGAGAACGCTGGCTAGCCTGCTCCCCGCTCAGCCGCCCGACATCGGCGGAGCACCGTCGCACGTCCTCGAGTTGAGGACCCCGGCAACAGTGCGCGAAGCCTGGGCGGTGCTGTCGGACACCCAGCGCGTCAACCGCGCCGGCGGGCTTCTGCCCTTCGAATACACCGACCATCCCCAGCCCGACGGCACGTCGCGGCGCACCTTCCGCACGAAGATCAAGCACCTCCAGGCCGAGGGCGAAGAGTTCACGGCCACGTGGGAGTCGCCGCGGATGTTCGACATCCGGCGGACCTACACCAAGGGGCCGTCCTTGTCGGCGCTCCCTCCGGGTGGAGATCGGGGCCGACGGCGACGGCTCCGTCGTGCGTTCGCAGTTCTGGATGGTGCCGCGGGGCATCACCGGGAAGATCTTCATCTGGGGGTTCGGCCGCGAGGTGCTGCCGCCGATGCGGAAGTACCTGGAGAAACGGCGGGCGGGCACGGCGGGATCGGACACCCTCCAGGAGATCCCCGCGGCCGAACTGTCGCCCGTCGACGCACCGACTCCGTCGGCCGCGCAGATCGGCAAGGTCGACGCCCTCGTGAACCGGGCGAAGTCGATGTTCGACACCCCGATCCTGGATTCCATCGGCCGACTGGTGCTGACCGCGCCGGACGACGTGGTCGAGCGAATCCGCCCCCACACGCTGGCCCGGGCGTGGGAGACGGGGAAGCGGCAGACGGTCGATGCCTGCCTCGCGGCGACGTCGGTGGGGCTGCTGCGGCTCCGCTGGGACGTGATCTGCCCTCATTGCCGCGGCGACAAGAGCAGCTTCGCGGCGCTCCAGGAGGTGCAGTCCGACGGCTGGTGCGGCTCCTGCAACCTCAACTTCGAGGTCGATCTCGACAAGGTCCTGGAGGTGGTGTTCGAGCCCCACCCCGACCTGCGGAAGCTGAAGCGGAGCAACTACTGCCAGGCCGGCCCCGGGACCACGCCGCACGTGCTCTACCAAAAGCTCCTGGGGCCCGGCGAAGACTGGGCCCCCCAGGTGGACGTGGAGCCGGGCCGCTACCGCGTCCGCATCTCGGGCACTCCGGACGTCTGCTGGTTGCGCGTGGACGCCGAGGCCGAGCCGATGCGGGAGCTCCCCCGGGTGGTGGTGAGCGACGACGGGATCGCGGGCGACGACCCGGTGCTCCCCGTCGGCCAACCGACGCCGGTCACCGTGATGAATCAGAGCCAACGGGAGGTGCTCGCCATCATCGAGGACGCGCGGTGGGCCGGGGATGCGCTGGCGGGCTGCGAGTTCGTGGCGGACCAACGCTTCCGGGACCTGTTCTCGGACCAGATGCTGACCGGCGGGATCGCGCTCGGGGTCGAGAGCGCCACGATCCTGTTCACCGACCTGGTCGGCAGCACGGCGATGTACGCCGAGCTGGGGGACGCCCGTGCGTTCCGCCTGGTGTGGAACCACTTCGAGATCCTGACCGACATCGTGCGGGACGGCGCCGGCGCAACGGTCAAGACGATCGGCGACGCGGTGATGGCCGCGTTCGTGCACCCCGACGACGCGCTGCGGGCCGCCCACGAGCTGCACGCGCGGCTGGCGGAGCACCTCATCGAGAAGGGGCACGACTACCCCGCGAAGCTGAAGATCGGGCTGCACGAGGGGCCCTGCATCGTCGTCACCATGAACGACCGGCTCGACTACTTCGGGCAGACGGTGAACACCGCCGCGCGGGTCGAGAGCTGCAGCGAAGGCGAGGACATCGTCGTCAGCCAGGCGCTGGCTGCGCAGACGGAGGCGTGCGAAGTGATCCGGGATCTGGAGTGGTTCCCCGAGCACTTCGAGCGGCAGCTCAAGGGGTTGGAGCAGCCGCTGGCGATGCTCCGCTTCAAACGGTTCGACTAGAGCCGGAAGTCCGGGATGTGCACGATCTCGGGGTGCGGCTCGGGGGCCGTCGGTGAGTGCACGGTGTCCAGGAGGAAGTGGACCCCCTCGGGGAACGCTTGCCGCAGAGTGTCGGCGTGGCCGGGCTCGTTCTCGAAGGTCGCCACGACGCTGCCGCCGTAGCTGTGGATGTCCGCCACCGCCTGCTTCTTGAAGGCGCCGTCGGGCATCTCGAAGGTGGGCTTGAGGTGCAGCACGGTGCGGCCGCGGAAGAGCGGGAAGCCCTGCTTCACCAACGCCGTGGTGGTGCCCAGCGCCATGCCGCTGATGTGGCGGCCGGTCAGGTAGTAGATCAGCGCGCCGGCCTCGTGGCAGGCCTGGGCGAACTCCGGGGCGCCGGGGGTGGGCTGGTCGTGCTCGCAGTAGTCGTCGGTGAAGAACCGCTCGGCCCAGAAGGCCCGGAGCTCGGTCTTGAGGCCGTCCGTCAGCAAGCCGCGCTGGGACAGCGGATGGTCGACCATGTAGCCGAGGTCGGCGACGGTGAGGCTGGCCGCGAACTCGGGGAGGTCGGGGTAGCGCCCGCAGCCGTACTCGGCGAAATCCTGGAGGATGCGCAGGTTGCGGCTGCGCGCCAGGAAGAGGGTCGAGTCCAGATCGAACACGACGATCGGCAGATCGGTCGCGCTCCCGATCGCATCCAGCACTCCTTGCAGGTCCCGTGTCGCCATGTCGCGGGGGGGTAACACGGGGGGGACAGACGCTGCAAGACGGTCCTGGGGAACTGGTGTAGGGTCGGCGGCCTTCGGAGGAGCCCCATGTCGACCCTGCTTCGTGTTCTGCCCGCCTCGTTCGTCTTGCTGTTGCCGTCCCTCGCGTTGGCCGCGGAGGAGGAGGCGAAGAAGTCTCCCCTGATGCTTTCGCTGGAGGCGTTCCTCCCGATCGGCATCCTCCTGGCGGTGATCGCGTTCGTGATCTCGCGCCTTCCCCGCGTCGAGGACGTCACGCACACGGACGAGTACCGCAAACGCCGGGTCATGAACTGGCTCCCGCTGGGGCTGACGTACGCGTTCCTGTACATGGGCCGCTACAACCTGACGGTCAGCAAGAGCGAGTTCGCCGACCTCAACCTGATGAACAACGCCGACTTCGGCACGATCTTCGGCATCGGCACGCTGGTGTACGGCGTCGCGTTCATCATCAACGGGCCGATCACGGACCGGAAGGGCGGCAAGTTCGCCATCCTCCTGGGAGCCGCCGGCGCGTTCGTGGCCAACCTGTTGATGGGCCTGGTCGCCTACGAAGTCGTCTCCTCGGGCGGCGAGATGGGGACCATCTCGAACACCGTCAACACGATCGCAGCGCCCATCTTCGGCGCGTTCTCGTGGTTCCGCGGCCTCTTCGGCCTCGAGTCCGCCTCCACCGACACCTCCGTGCTGCTGCCGGCGCTGTCGCTGCTGTACGCGATGAACATGTACTTCCAGAGCTTCGGCGCGGTGGCCATCGTGAAGGTCAACGCCCCCTGGTTCCACGTGCGCGAGCGCGGCGTGTTCGGGGCCATCTTCGGCATCCTCATCAGCCTCGGCGTCTACTTCGCCTACGACTGGAACGGCCTCATCCTCAAGATCTGGGACGGCCAGGCACACCTGGTGTTCCTCGTCCCCGCAGGGCTGCTCGCCATCATGGGGATCACCGTCTCCTTCATGGTCAAGAACACGCCCGGCGAGGCGGGGCTGAGCAACTTCGAGACCGGCGACGCGACCTCCGGCGATACGGGCAAGCCCGACCCGGCCATCCAGGTCTTCAAGATGATGCTCACCAACCCGGTGATCATGACCATCGCGGCCATCGAGTTCTGCTCCGGCTTCCTACGTCAGGCGATCATGCAGTGGGGCAAGATCTTCGCGAAGCAGGTCGGCTGGTACGACAGCTTCGTCTTCGACAACTGGGGCGTGCTGCTGTGCGTCGCCGGCATCCTCGGCGGCGTCTTCGCCGGCTCCATCTCCGACCACGTCTTCAACAGCCGACGCGGCCCCGTCGCGGCTGTGCTCTACGGCGGGCTGATCGGTGGCGCGGTGCTGATGTGGTTGGTCTTGGACCAGCAGTGGGTGCTGTGGCTGCTCATCGTGATGTCGATCTTCGTGATCGGCGTGCACGGCATGCTCAGCGGCACGGCGTCGATGGACTTCGGAGGGGCCAAGAACGCCGGCATCGCCGTCGGCATCATCGACGGCTTCGTCTACCTGGGCACGGCGATCATGTCCTTCTGGTACGCGTGGCGCATCCCCAAGGAGGCGCCGAACACCAGCGACTGGGTCGAGTGGCCGCTCTGGATGATCCCCATCGCGGTGCTCGGGTTCGTGCTCGCCACCCGGGTCTGGCACGCCAAACCCAAGGGCAGCAGCGGCGGTCACTAGGACCGCCGGTCGGTCTCGCTAGGCGACGACCTTCAGTTCGGCGATCGCGGTCTCCGCGAACATGATCCACTCGTTGGGATCCTTCTGCTCCTTGCCGCAGAAGCCGGTCTCGAACATCGCGGCGATGAGATCGCTGACGTCCTCGTGCGCCTTCACACCCTTGAGGGCCTCTTCGAGGCGCTTGGCTGCGTTGGTCGTGTGGGAGATGTAGTCGTTGGGGTTGTGACGCTTGGCGTCGCAGAAACCCGCTTCGAGCATGGCCTGAACGATGATCTTGGATCGCATGGCCGAAGACTCTATCGACGGCGGCGGAGCAACGCTAGGAGCGGGACCAGGAATGCGACCACGGTGGGGCCCCCTCCATCGACCGCAGAACAGCTGCATCCCCACCCCGGTTCGCCCGGTTCAGCGCCGTCGCAGTCGTTGTCCAGGCCGTCCCCGGGCACGTCCTCGGCGCCGGGGAACACGCCCGGGTGGTGGTCGTTGCAGTCGCCTGCGCAGGCGGTGAACCCGTCGCGGTCGTCGTCGAAGCCGTTGTCGATCGCGCCGTCGCAGTCGTTGTCCAGCCCGTCGCACTGCTCGACCTCGCCCAACCCGACGGCGGGGTCGGCGTCGTCGCAGTCCCAGCAGCCCCAGACCCCGTCCTCGTCGGCGTCGGACTCCTCGGCCGGGACTTCGCCGTCGCAGTCGTTGTCCAGGCCGTCGCAGACCTCCTCGGCGCCGGGGTGGCGGGCCGCGAGGGCGTCGTCGCAATCGCCGTCCCCGCAGGCGGTGAAGCCATCGCCGTCGCCGTCGAGTTCGTCGTCGGGGAGGGCGCCGTCGCAGTCGTTGTCCAGCCCGTCGCATTGCTCGTCGGCGCCGGGGTAGCGCGTGGGGTCGCCGTCGTCGCAGTCCAGCAGCGCAACGGTGCCATCCCCGTCGACGTCGGTGAGGGGGGCTGATTCGATGAGGAAGAAGCCAGCCGAGCCGCCCCGATCGGGCTGGTCGTAGCCGGGCACCGACACCACGACGTCGATGCGGCCGTCGCCGTCGACGTCGCGCCAGGGGAGCAGCTCCCAGCCGACCTGTTCGCCAGATCGGGCGCCCTGCAGCGTCCACGTCGCGATGTCGCTGATCGTGGCCTCCCCGCCGTCCCAGGGGATGTCGGCCGACGCGAGGAAGGAGACCGTGCCGGGGGTGTGGGTGCCGTCGGCGGACTCGGCGCCCGGTGAGCCGATCAGGAGGTCGGGGTAGCGGGTCTCGCCGTCGGTGGTGGTCCAGAACACCGGGACCACGGCCTGCCCCGCGAAGTCGCCGGCGACGCTGCCGTGGAGCTGCACGGCGGCGGCGTCGGGGAGCTGCAGGCCGGGGGTGATCGATCCGCCCGGGAACAGAGCGACGACGCCGCGCGCCGAGCCGGCGTTGGGGAGGCCGAGGAGCACGTCGGCGCAGCCGTCGCCAAGGTAGTCGTTGAGGCCGACGGCCTTGACGCGTGCGGTGGACAGGGGGCCCTCGGTCTCGATGTGGTCCACGCTGAGGATGTCCCCGCCGTCGGGCCAGCCGCCGCCGTCGTTGACGAGGAAGGTGAGGTTGCTGCCGATGTCGCCGGTCATCACGTCCAGGTCGAGATCGCAGTCGATGTCGATGAGGGCGACGTTGAGGCCCAGCTTCGGCTTGGCCGGGCCCGACGTGATGCCCGGCTGGTCCTCGGACGTGAAGAAGTCGGCTCCGCCGGGGAAGAAGCGGACGAGGCCGTAGCCGTCGGGGTTGCCCGCGACGACGTCGTCGATGCCGTCACCGTCGAGGTCGCCGACCGCGAGGGCGGCCCCGAGCAGCTGCGTGGTGTGCAACAGGGAGCGGTCGGTACACTCAGCCCCCGCGCCAGCCGACGATGAGGCGAAGAAGACGCCGCTGCCGTCCCAGAACTCGGAGTCGCCGGGGGAGCCCGCGGCGAGGTCGTCGGCTCCGTCGTCGTTGAAGTCGCCCACGGCGACGCGGTATCCGAGCAGGCGGCCGTCGAACGCGCCCCCGCAGACCTCGGTCGAGGCGGTCAGCACGAGCGGGAGTTCGTCGGTGAGATCGATGCGCGTGACCGCCCCCCGGGTCTGGCTCCCGCGCCACGGGGTCCCGAGGTAGAGCGAGCCGTCCGAGCCGACCGCCATGCCCCCGCCAAACCAGGGCGACGCAAGCTGATCGTTGGCTTCCCCGACCGCGATCAGCGGCACATCGTCGAGCCCCACCAGCACCTGCCCCTGGAGCACGAGGGCGACTGCGGCCAGCAGCCCAACCTGCCAATGACGTTTGCGGCGCGGGAGGACGAGGAGCAGGAGGAACGCGAGCGAGGCGGGGGGGGCGGGGCCCGTGGCGGAGCAGGTCCAGCCGCCGGGCCAGTCGGAGCTGCCGTTGCAGTCCTCGTCGGCCGGCTCGGGGCCATCCTGGGCGAAGGGATGGACCGTCGGATCGGCGTCGTCGCAGTCGATCTCCATGTCGATGCAGTTGAGGCTCCCCGGCACGCCGTCGCCGTCGCCGTCGAAGCCGTCGTCGGGGACTCCGTCGCAGTCGTTGTCGATCCCGTCGCAGACGATCTCGTCGCCCTCGGCGGGCACCCGGTCCGGGTCGGCGTCGTCGCAGTCGCCGTCGCACTCGGTAACCCCGTCGGCGTCGTCGTCCAGCTCCAGCGGATGGAGCACGTCGTCGCAGTCGTCGTCCAGACCGTTGCAGGCGATCTCGTCGTGGTCCGGCGAACGGAGCGGGTCGGCGTCGTCGCAGTCTGGGCTGTCGGGATCGCACTCGGTGCGGCCGTCGCCATCGTCGTCGGTCTCATCGGCGGGCACCGCGCCGTCGCAGTCGTCGTCCAGGCCGTTGCAGATCTCGGGTTGATCGGGGCTGCGGTCCGGGTCGAAGTCGTCGCAGTCGTCTTGTTCGAGGCTTCCGTCGCCGTCGCTGTCGACCCGCTGCTTGTCCCGGTGAACCACCCGCAGCGGCGCGCCGTCTTCCCCGCGCGCCCCGTGGGCGTAGCCGAGGCCGTCCAGCAACTGCGTCCCAAGGTCCGCGATGGCGTCCAGGTCTGCGGGCTCCTCAGCGGTGCGGGACAGCCGCAGGAGCTTGTCCAGGGGCCAGCCCGAGACGAACTCCATGACCAGGTAGAAGCCGTCCTCGAAGCGGTCCAGTTCGATGATCTGGACGATGTTGGGGTGCTGCAGCTGGGCCGCGACCCGCGCTTCGTCGATCAGACTCTGGAGCGCCTCGGCCTCGTCGTCGGACGGACGGACGAACTTGATGGCGACGCGCCGGACGAACCCCGCGGGGCCCTCCTGGCGGGCGAGGAACACCTCGGCCATGCCCCCGGCGCCGATGCGCTCGAGGAGGAGATAGCGCCCGAGTCGTTCGCCCGGACGGGGCACTAGGGGCCTCCGCTCAGTCCCAGTGGAACGTCAGATCGGCGCGGGAGAAGAAGGTGAAGTCCGTCTCTCCGGGAAGGAACAGCCCGCCGACGATGATGTCGCCGCGGAACTTCTTGAACTCGATGCCCACGCCGGTGCTGGCGGCGACGTCCACGGCCACGTCCGAGGGGGTGATCGTCTGCACGACCTCCGTCTCGAAAGGGTCGTCCGCGTCGCCGGAAGCCTGGCGCGTGGTCGAGATGTCGCGGCCGCCGACCACGGAGCTGCGGATGCCGGCGCGAACCAGCAACCACGGCATCGCTCGGTACTCGGCGCCGATGCTGATCTCCGGGAGCGCCATGCTCACGTCGTCGGTCGTGAACTGCTCGATGCCGTCCGTGACCGAGATCGTGTCGATGACCTTCAGGTTCTCAACCGACAGCGCCGCCGTGCCATTGACCAGCAGGTCGCCGCCGCGCCACGCCAGGCCCACGCCGAGCTTGACGTTGTTGGCCGAGGCGTTGCGCTGGGCGTTCTCGGCGTCCGAATCGGGGGCGACGAGGTTGTCGTCGAAGCGGAACACACCAAAGGCGTGGTCGAAGGTGACGCCGGGGCTCACGACGAAGCCCTGCTCGATGTCGCCGATGTGGAGGCGGGCGCCGGCGCCGAGGCGCATGTCGCGGTCCATCGACACGATGCGATCCACCGTCTCGGGCGGGTCGGACGCCTCGTTGAAGCCGGTCTGATCGTTCCACGCGGTGGCGTAGGTGACGCGCACCCAGCCCTCGCCGCGGAAGCGATCGGCGAGCGAGCCGCCGGACAGGCCGACGGTGCCGCTGATGAGGTGCGTCTGCGCCTTGCTGATGATCTCTTCGACGTTCGTGTCCTGGTCGGAGTCGTCGACGATGTACTCGCGGGTGGCGCCGCCGGCGTAGTAGAGGTTGAAGCCGAGGCGGAGCTTGCTCCACGGGTTGCCGAACGACAGGAACAGGTCCGCGGGGAAGCGGAGCGGAGCGCTCACCTCCGCCGGTCCGTCGGGTCCCTCCAGCGGGCCCCCCGGTCCTTCGGGCATGTACGCGCCGAGCACGGGCAGGAACGCGTTGCCGAAGCCGTAGTTGGCGGGGCTGCGGTTGAGCACGACGCCGAGGGTGACCTCGTCGGTCAGCCCGATGAAGGCGCCGCCGTGGGGGTCGAAGCCGGTGATGCCGCCGCCCCGGGTGACCCCGAGACTGAAGAAGACGCGGTTGTCGTGGACCGACGCCAATGCGGGGTTCATGAAGAGGTTGCTGGCGTCCTCAACCAGGAGTTGGCTCCCCCCGAGGGAATCCAGCCGGGCCTCTTGGGCCTGGGCGAGCGTCGGAACGAGGAGCAGCGCAGCGAGAAGAAAACAGCGTGTTCGAGGCAAGGGGTCCCTCCGCTGCGGAGATTACCCCAGGTTCACCGCGACGAAGCGGTTGCTCCCTCGCCCGATTGTTGCCGCATGGCCCGGTGGAAGCGCGCAACGCGCTCTCGGGTGCCGGCCCATTCGCGCATCAGCGCGTCGACGTCGGGCAGATCGGAGCGGGGCATGTAGTTGTCGATCGCCATCGCGTGGCCCTCGACATCGCGGAAGACACTGTCGATCGGATCCCGCTTGCCCTCGGGTGAGGAGACGTAGCGCCACAGCTGGGCCATGGAGGTCTTCATCTCCTCGGCGCCGCTCATCAGCTCGTCGCAGACCTCGCCCTCGCAGGTCCTGACCATCATCGTCAGGAGCGTCATCTCCGCGAGCAGGCCGTCGAGCGCGACGGACTCATCTGGATGGGCTTTGTGGGCCCGGGCGCGGTAGTCCGCGGCGGACGCGGAGCTGGCAAACAAGAGCCCGAGGAGGGCTGCCACAACGAGGGAACTGCGCTTCATGGATCTCCCCATATCGGTTGCAGTGTGATGCTTCTTCAATGGAAATCCAAGGGTCGCCCCGGACCCTGGCCGGTCAGAACAGCATGTCCATCTCGTGCAGTTCGGGGGTGCCGACGGGCGCGGTGACGCTGAACCGGAACTCCACTTCCTGCTCCCCGCCGTCCTGCACGGCGAGCTGCCACTCGAGCATCCCCGACTCGCCGTCGCCGTCCTGGACCACGTCCAGGGGCTTGACGGTGACGCGGTCGATCTCGCTGACGTGGAGCTGATCCTTCAGCTCCACGAGGGCGTCGCGGCCGGTGAAGTTGGCCACGCGGATGCGGAAGTGGAACGTGTAGCGGACCGTCTTGCGGGCGGGGCCGATGTACTCCTGCTTGCGAGCGAGCAGCTGGCGGTCGACGCGGACGCGGTCGTCGGTGCCGAAGGCGAGCTCGAACTCCTCGCCGGGCACGACCGCGCCGATGGTGGAGCTGCCGACGTAGTCGCCATCGACGTAGGTGGCGACCGGTCCGGGGAGCAGCGGCACGGTGCCGTCGTAGGCGACGCGGGCCCGGCGGAAGACCTCGGGGACGAGCTTGGGTACCGCCGCCAACTCGATCGTGGTGGCGAACGTCTGGGTGCCGACGGGGATGCGCTGGGCGCTGCCGTCGCCGGCGATGGTGCGACGGCCGGGGACCGCGAACACCACCGCGCCGGAGCCCTGCACCGCCGCTTCCATGCGGCTGTCGAGCAGGCCTCCGGTCGAGGCGGTGGTGGAGCCCTCGTCGGGGGCTTCGGAGTATCCGCGGCCGGCGTCCAGGCTGGAGCCGACGTCGCCGCCGTACCAGCCGTCGCGACCCAGGTACCAGGGGTTGATCTCGGGCATCGAGCCGGACGAGCTGGGGTTGGCGGTCGACAGCAACAGGGCCGCGTCGGTCCAGTCCTCCTGGGTGCTCTGGGTGACGACGCCCTGGTACTCGAACTCGATCTGCTCCCCCGTCAGGCGGGCGTTGTAGGACGGCGTCCAGCCGGCCCCCCAGACCTGGTAGCGGAGGGCAACGTCGACGCTACCGGGGCTGTCCACGGCGAGCTCGACGCGGACCTTCTGTCCGGTGGCGAGGGGGTTGTCGAGCTTGACCAGGAGCGGCTGCAGTTCCTCGTCCAGTTCGCCGACGCGCTCTTCCTGTTCGCGAAGCTGCCGGGCGATGTCGCGCTCGGCTTCGCCCACGTAGTCGAGGGTGGAGCGGACCTCCTGGAGGTCGGCGCGGGTCTGGCCGTCGACGGGGCCGGACAGGAGCGTGCCGCGGAGGTAGGCGCGCTGGGCCAGGAGTGACTCGATGCGGTCGCGGATGCGGCCGAGCTCCTCGGTCTTGACCAGGGCCTCGGCGCGGATCGCTTCGCTCCGGTCGGACTCTTCGACCTCGCCGCTGGCGGACAGCAGCTCGACCCCGACGATGCGGGCGGGTCCGTCGCGCAGGCCGGCGTGCAGGGAGTCGGGGGCGAGCACGAAGGGGAGACCTTCGAAGGTGACGCTCTGGGTGCCGGCCTCGAGGTCGGCGGATAGCTTCCGCGTCACGAGGGCGCGGTCGCGGAAGACGGTCACCTCCTCGACGTCGGAGTTGGCCTCCAGCGGGAGGGGGGGCGGCGCGTAGCTGCCGTAGGCGTTGTACTCGACGGCTGCCGGCGACGGTTCGGAGAGGCGGTCCTCGACCTCGTCGAGGTCGAAGCTCAGCTTCATGCGGCTGTGTGCTTCTTCGGAGAAGTCGGCGCCTCCGGCAAGGGAGGACGTAGGGATGACGAGCAGCGCGCACAGCGCCGCCATCGCGGGTCGAAGGTCGAATCCAGGCATAGGGCTCCAGCCGGGGGCGCACGGGTACCACGCGGTCGGACAGCGAATGTTCCCGGGGGTTCCCCGAACGGGTTAGCTGGCGGAGTCGTCGTCGTCCGCGGCGTCGTCATCGTTCGCCGGCGTGTCGTCGTCGTCGCCGTGCAGCCAGGGTGGGTAGCAGCCCGCCAGGAGCAGGACGAGCACGAGCAGGGAACAGCGGGCGAGCACGAACCCAGGGTACTGAAGACTTGGCTACGATCACTACGTGCGGGGACCCTGGATGGCAGCGCTGATCGTCGTCGGCTGCCTGACCTGCGGGGCCGCGGCGGCCCAGACCGAGGGGCCGACCCCGCAGGAGCTGGTGCACCAGGCGCTCGAGTTGATCGACGCGGACAAGGCCGCCGAAGCGCTGGGGCTGCTGGACCAGGCCGTAGCCGACGCACGACCGTTCCACCAGGCGCTCTACCACCGCGCCCGCTGCCTCTGGATTCTCGGGGACGGTGATGCCGCGCTGGCCGATCTGGACGCCTACGAGGCCGGCCAGATCACCGACGCCGAGCGCATCCGGTCCCAGTCGCTGCGAGCAGAGATCGACGCCGCCCGCGCCCCCCCGCCGCCCGAAGAGGCACCCCCTCGGACCACCCGCCGCTCGATCCCCCCGGGGCTGGGCTTCGGGTTGACCTTCGGCGGCGGCCTCGCCACGGGGGCCGGAGGAGCGCTCGCGATGTACGGCATCGGTGAGGGGGACGCTGGCAACGACACGATGGACTGGGAGCGGTGGAACGCGGGCCGCACCCCCTACGGCATCGGCATGGGCGTGATCGCCGGAGGAGCCGCCTCCATCGCCACCGGCATCGTGCTCGGCACCATCTCGCGACCGCCTCCCGCCGCGGTGGCCGTGGTGCCGACCGATGGCGGGGCCTACGCGACCTTCGCGCTGCCCTGGTGATGAGCGACGGCGCGGATCCTACCGGTCTGCTCCCTGCGGTAGCCTCCAGGGGTGCGAACGCGGGCATGGATGGCAGCAGCGGTGGGCGTGATGGTGTTGCTGCCGACGGCAGCGGTCCTCGCCAAGAAGGCCGCCGGCCCCGCGTTCGTCGGCACCCAGGTGCGCACCCAGGACCCCGTCACGATGGAGCGCGGGCTGAGCCGCGCCGAGCTCTCAGTGCTCCGAACGATGCGAAGCCGCGAGGCGCTGTGGCTGTTCGTCGCCCCGTCGCGGGCGGAGTGGGACAAGGACGTCGCCGAGGGGCTGTCCGAAGCGCTCGCCAAGTCGCCCGCGTTGTTCCGCACGTGGGCCTCGTTCCTGCCGCCCACCATCGGCCGCGCCGGCCCCGACATCGCCGGCGGGTTGCTCCACGTGGAACTGCCCGACAGCCGGGGGCGGGGGCTCCTCGGCGTCTACATGCCCCCGCTGATCAACGACGGTCGGCGCGGCACCGCGCTGCTGAACAGCCCCGAGCCCAACCGCGGCCGCTTCGTCTCCGGCGTGGACGTGGGACGCGCCTCCGATGGGGCCGACCGCATGCTCCGGGGCCTGTTCCTCCCTTCGTGGCCCGGTGGCCTGGGCCGCACCGGTCTGGCCCAGGTCCCGCTCCGCCCCCTCCCGGATGGGGGCGAGGGCTCCCTGACGCTGTACCGCGGCGACGTGGGGGAGGAGCACGGCGAAGCGTTGTGGGACCTGGCGGGCTCCCGACAGATCCCCCTGGAGCCGATGGAGACCTTTCCTCGGAAGCTGGCCGGGATCGGCGACCTGCTCCGCAGCATTCGCCTCGATCGCTCGACCGTCGTCGCCGACGAGGGCACCGCGGTGACGTACGCGCTCGCGGCGAAGCACTGGACCGTGGAGGAGCGGCCGGTTCGGCACCCCACCCGCTACGCGGCGATGTCGGCCCCCATCGCCGTCGACCTGGACGGCACCGAGCACGCCGCCGCCCTGGGCGTGGTCGCCTTCTACACCCCGTTGCTGATGCGGGCGGACGAGGCTGCGGCGTGGCTGAACGTGGACGGCCGCGAGTTCGCCCTCGCTGTGCACCGCGGTGAGCTCCCGTTCTTCCGCGACGGCGGCGAACTGTGGTTCCTCCGAGGTTGGCTGCAGCGCTGGAAGGCCGGCGAGGCGATGGAGGTGGGGCGCAAGCCGATGACCCCGGAGCAGGCCGCCGACCAGGCGAGGGCGTGGTCCAAAGGCAAGCTTCGCGGCATCGACCGCGCCGCCGAGGGACCCCTCCCGCAACGGTTCGTGCCCATCCCCGAATCCGAGCAAGCCGAGCTCGTGGACGAGCGGCTGACCGTTCGCGCGGTGGTCGACCGGGAGGATCTGACCGCCTGGCTCAAGCGGTTCGAGCCGACCCTGAAGCCCGGGGATCGGGAGCCCGCCTGGACGCTGACCGAGGTCGATGACGCCGCGGAGCTGCCGGTGACGTTCTCCCTGGAGCAGGCGAGCGAGCCTGAGCGGGCGGCGGCCTCCTCCACGTCGGCCTCCGGCGGCTGGACCGCCCGCGGCTCGACCGGAACCGCGGGCGCGGCGACCGCGACGTTCGAGGACGACGAGGCCGCGGGGGTCACGGCGGCGGCCTTCGACGGCGACCTGTCGCTGGCGATCCTCGACCTGTACGCGGCCGACGGGATCTGCCGGATCGGCACCGAGATCGACGCCGCGCTCTCGTTCGACGTCGGCGGCGTTCCCGAGGGGCGTTCCGCCAAGCTCAAGGTCGAGTGGGACCTCGTTCAGGACGGCCGCTGGATCAAGACCAGCAGCTTCGACGTCGAGCGTGGCGCCGGCAGCCACGAGGTCGAGTTCACCGTCGCCTGTCCCAAGGAAGAGGGCGCCGCGGAGCTGTCCCTGGCGCTGCTCCCAGCGGGCAAGGAAGGCCAGATGTTGGAGACGGCGCTCCCGCTCGAGGTGCGTCCTCCCGGCGGTCGCAGCTGGCCCGCGCTCCGCATGCCCGAGGCGAAGACCTGCCTCGGACCGGCTGCCGCCGAGGGGACAGCCGACGACGAGGGCTTCTCCATGGGGGGCTCTCAGGGGCTGACCGGCGCGCAGATCTCCTCGTCGGCCCGGGCGTTCCAACGCCAGACGCTCCGCTGCCGCGAGGGCCGCTCGGTCTCCGGCACGGTGCAGCTGGAGCTGACGGTCGGCTGCGATGGGCGGGTCAGCAACGTCGACGTGCTCGCCGCCGGCACCGACGACTCGGACTTCGCCGACTGCGTCGCGCGCACGATGGGCTACGCGGAGTTCCCCGCGCACGATCTGCCGGATGGAGCGGTCTTCGGGCTGCCGCTGCGCTTCGAGTAGGTCGGGCTAGTCGACGACCCGGAACTCGACCGCGGCCGCGCCGAGGGTCGGGCTGCTGGCCACGGCCGTGAGCACGTAGACGCCCATCGGCAGGGTCTCCAGCGGTCGGCCCTCCTCGAGCTGGGACTGGGCCTCGACCGTCCAGACGGTCCGCTCGACCTCGTGGCAGCCGGCGAACGAACCCGCGAACGCGCTCCCCACCACGGTCCACGCGGGGATCACGCACAGGTGCACGGTGGCGAAGTCGACCGGCTCGTCGCACGGGTTTCGTACGAGGCCGTAGGCGTGCACCACTTCGGCCGTCGTGAAGGTCTCACGGGGGGTGCCCTCGTTGTCCCGCACCTCGAGCAAGAACTCCAGGTCGTCGCCGTCGCAGACCGCCGGATCGGCGTCGATGGGGTCGGGCCCAAAGCCGCCGTCGTCGTCATCGGCTCCCGGGTCGTCGTCCTCCTCCAACACCTCGAAGAAGGCGGAGGCGCCCGCGAGATCGACGGACGAGAAGGCGACCGCGGCGAAGAACAGCCCCGCGGGCTTGTCGGAGATGCGGTGCACCTCGGCGAGCTGCCCGCCCGAGGGGAGGTTCCAGGTGCGCGCGCTGCGGTCGCAGGCGGCGGTGTAGTGGGTGCCGAACGGCTCCCCATCGTCCAGCTCACCCGAAATGGCGATGGCCGGGACGAGGCAGCTGTGCGACGTCTCGAGCTGGACCGCGTTGCCGCACAGGTTGCGCACACTCACCTCGACGAGCACGTCCTCGCCCTCGTCGAAGAAGCTCGTGACGTCGCCAGATTCGCTGACCGTGCGTGCGGCGACGATCAGATCAGACGCGTCGCAGTCCGTGGGCAGGCTGGGGTCGGGGACCTCCTCGGGAGGCAGCGGATCGCACGCGATCAAGAGCGCCAGTACCGGGATCCAAACCCTCACCCACCCATCTTGAACCGGGACAGACCGTTTCGGGGAACGAAAGATCTCCACAAAGGATCCACACGTGGTGGGACCGCCCATGGTGAGGTGATCCCATGCGACGTTTCGCCCCGCTCGCCGCCATCCTTCTGCTCCTCGGTTGTTACGACTGGAGCCCGGCGGGGCGCCTCGACGACGGCGGCGACGACGACGATGACGACAGCGTCGGCGCGGACGACGACGACGACTCCTCCCCGGACGACGACGACGATGACGCGGCCGACCCCTGCACCGAGGACGTCGACCCGGAGACCATCGGGCTGGACCTCGAGTGCACGGTCGAGGTCGAGGTCGAGACGGACCCGCAGCTGGAAGTGGTCTGGCAGTACGGCGTGTTCGAGACCGACGCCGCCTACGACCAGGTGATGATGACGCCGATCGTCGTGCCCCTCACGGACGACGATGGTGACGGCGTCCCTTCCCCCGGCGACGCCCGCGCGATCGTGTTCACGACCTACACGGGCGGCAACTACAGCTCGGACGGCATCCTCCGCGCGCTCCGCGGCGACGGCACCTCGCTGCTGTGGAGCCAGGACGACCCGGCCTGGCGGCTGCAGCCCGGCTCCCAGATCGCGGCCGGCGACATCGACAACGACGGCTGGCCCGAGATCGTCGGGATCCACCAAAGCGGCGTGCTCGCCGCCTTCGACCGCCTCGGCACGCCCCTGTGGTCCAGCGCCACGGCGGTGACGGGCAGCGGCGGCGCGCCGTTCCTGGCGGACATGGACGGTGACGGCACCGTCGAGATCATCCACGCCAACCAGATCTTCGACTCCGCGGGCGTGCTCCTGGGGGCGGGCGCCCACGGCACCGGCGCGACCTACAACAACACCAGCTACAGCGCGTCGATCGTGGTGGATCTGGACCTGGACGGCGATCAGGAGGTCGTCGTAGGCAACGCGCTGTACGACATCACCGGCGCGGCGCTGTGGGCCAACGGCCAACAGGACGGCTGCCCCGGAGTGGGGAATTTCGACTCGGATCCCGAAGGCGAGATCGTCGTCGTCAGCTACGGCACCCTGCGGGTCCAGGACACCAACGGGGACATCCTCGCGGGCCCCGTGTCGCTTCCCGGAGACGGCAATGGCGGGCCCCCCACGGTGGCCGACTTCGACGGCGACGGCATGCCTGAGATCGGGGTCGCCAACCTCGGCTTCTACACGATGTTCGACACCGATCTGACCCAGATGTGGAGCAACCCCACCGAGGACGACAGCTCATCGATCACGGGCAGCTCGGCCTTCGACTTCGACGCCGACGGCTCCAACGAGGTGGTGTACGCCGACGAGCACGACGTCTGGGTCTGGCACGGCGCCGAGGGGACCCTCATTCACCAGGGCCAGGGGCACGCCAGCGGCACGCTCACCGAGTACCCGATCGTCGCCCAGGTGCTCGCCGAGACCGGCCCCCCGCAGATCGTGGTGGCGAGCAACAACATGTGGTGGGAAGGCTGGACGGGCATCACGCTGCTGGCCGACAGCGGCCGCTCCTGGGTGCCCACCCGGCAGGTCTGGAACCAGCACGCGTTCCTGTCGACCCACATCAACGACGATCTTTCGGTGCCCACGAACCCGCCCGCCCCCTGGCTGGAGGATCAAGGCACCCGCAGCGCCGAGGTGACCTCGATTCCGGGGGTCTCCGCGCCCGATCTCTCGCCGGAGCTGCACGCCGTCTGCGAGGAGCACTGCACCATCCGCATCCGGGTCTCCAACGACGGCGCCGCCGCCGGTCCGTACGTGGCGAGCCTGACCGCCAACGGCTTCCCCGTGGGCACGATCGACGTCTCGAGCCACGCCAGCGGAACCCTTGGAGGGGCGCTCGATTTCGTGATCGACCCGGACGTCGTCGCGCCCGATGCGGAGCTCCAGATCCTGATCGACAGTGGCGACGACGTGGAGGAGTGCGACGAGTCGAACAACGTCATCGATGTAGATTCTCTGACCTGCGAATGATGGCGTTGATCGTAAGCACGGCCCACGCGCCGCCGCCGTGGGGGGACCCGCCGCGCGACTGGAAGATCGTGGGGATGTCCGTAGGCGACCGCCTGCGCGAGGCCCTCCCCGAGCTGATCGTGGTGCCGCCGCCCGCGGACGTGCCCGTGCTGGTCCTGCCCGACAACCTGCTCGTCAGCCGCGAGTTCGTCGACGCGTTCCTCGCCATCGCCCAGACTCGGGGCGAGGGACTGCTGCAGGCCTGCCTGGGGCCCGGCGCAGCGGCGGCCCGGTCGGCGGGGCGGTCCGCGTTCCCCGCCGGACCGGATGGGTCGCTGCCGCTGCCGATGCTGCTGTGGCAGGGGAGGCCGGGCCCGATGCCCACGACCCTCGACGAGATTCTCGAGGCCAGCCTGGAGGCCGAAGCGGTCGTCGTCGACCCGCAGGAGCAGTCCCGGGAGATCGACGTCCCCCGCGCCTACGCCGACGAGGGCAAGACCACCATCACGGCGGCCGCGTCCACCCGGATCGCCATCCACCTGCGCCACCGCACGCACCTGCTGCAGGCCAACCTGGACTGGCTCGGCGGCGAGTTCGTGCGGAACATGGGCAGGGCGAACAAGCTGATCCTCGCGCTCAAGTTCCTGTGGCAGCGGTTCCTCAAACCGGGCCCCCGCGTGCTGTTCAGCAAGGTCGGCAAGGGCTGCAAGATCCACCCGACCGCGATCGTGGAAGCGAGCAAGCTCGGCGACGGCTGCGAGATCGGCGCGTACGCGATCGTCCGGGCTTCAGTCCTGGGCCCCGGCTGCACCATCGAGGACGGCGCCCACGTGCAGATGTGCGTGTTGGATGAGGGGGCCCACGTGGGCCGCCAGACCGCCGTCTTCACCTGCTACCTGATGGAGGGCTCGCACAGCACGCAGACGATGATGCAGATGAGCGTGCTCGGGCGGCACGCCGCGACCACCCGCGCCTCCTGGTTCCAGGACACGCGCTTCGACGGCAAACACATGCGCGTGGAGCCGCCCCCCACCGAGTCCGACGCCGGCCTGCTGGACTCCGGCACGCGCTTCCTCGGCTGCGACGTAGGCCACGAGACGATGGTCGGCGCCGACGTCTTCGTCGCCGCGGGGCGCATGCTCCCGAGCCACGCCAAGGTCATCGCCGACCCCCTCCGCACCGCATCGAAGCTCGACTCCGCCATCGACGTGCTGGACGCCGGCGGCGACGTGCTCGTGGTGCGCGACGGGCGCTTGGAGCCACTGACATGACGACGCTGCTCTGGCTCATGGCCGCGTACTGGTTCATCCGCGTGATCGTGGTGCGACACCGCATCGACCGCGGCTGGTTCGCCGCCGATCGCAGTTCCTGGCCCGAGCACCCCAAGGATCCGCCGAGCGTGTCGATCTGCGTACCGGCGCGGAACGAAGCGGGCTCGATCGGCGACTGCGTCACCTGCCTGCTGAGCCAGGACTGGCCGAACGTGCGCGAGCTGATCGTCATCGACGACCGCAGCGACGACGGCACCGCCGAGGAAGCGATCGCCGCGTCGATGGGCGACTCTCGGCTGCGGGTCATCCTCGGCGACGGTCCGCCCCCTGGCTGGATGGGCAAGTCCGCCGCGCTGTGGAACGCCCAGGGTCACGCCCGCGGGGACTGGCTCTTCTTCGTCGACGCCGACGTGGCCCTGCACCCGCGAGCCCTCACGGTCGCGATGGGGGCGGCCCGGCACTACGGCGCCGACATGATCAGCTGGCTCGGCCAGCTCGAGACCCGGACCTTCTGGGAGCACGTGGCGATGCCGTTCATCGGCGACCTGATCGCCCTGTTCAGCCCGCTGGTGAAGGTCAACGACCCCGACCTCGACGACTGCCTCGCCAACGGCCAGATGATCCTGATCTCCCGCAGCGCCTACGACGCCATCGGGGGCCACGAGGCGATCAAGGACTCGGTGGTCGACGACATCTCCATGAGTCGCGCGGTCAAGCACGGCGACAACCCCTACCGGTACGTCCTGTTGCAGAGCCTGGGGCTGATGCGGGTGCGGATGTACGACTCGCTCAGCGCGATCTGGGCCGGGTTTTCGAAGAACTTCTACGCCGCGGCGAAGCAGGACGCGAAGCTGCTCGGCATCCTCGTGGTGTACCTGATCCTGACCTCGATCCTGCCGGCCGTGGCGTTGGTGGGAGGCCTCGCCACGGGGAACATGGCGCTCGCCGTGCCCGCCGCCGCGGCGTTCGCCGGCACCCTCGCCTACCGGCAGGTCACCGCGACGTGGAACCCGGCGCCCGGATGGGCCGTGCTGCTGCATCCCCTGGGTGCGCTGGTCACCGTCGGCATCGTCATCGACTCAGCCCTGCAGGGGCTCGGCCTCCGCCAGCGCGTCAAATGGAAGGGTCGCTGAGCGGGCAATGCCAGGCTGACAGACCGCACCAGGGGGGCACCGATTCGTGAAGGAACAACTCCCGACCGTTCTGTACGCGGAGGACGATCCCGACGACCGCTTCCTCGCCAAGGAGGCCTGGGAACAGGACGGCGCTGCGAACCCCGTGGTGTCCCAAAACTCGGGCGTGGTCTCCGTCCATCGATCTGGGAGTTCGGTTGCGTTGTCGGATCCTGGTCCACGAGCGAGCATGACCGGATGCTTCAACTCCCGTTCGCGCTCCAGCTTCTCGTCTTGATCGTGTCGGGCTGGGTCAACCGTCGGCAACAGCTCGCAATCGAGTACCTGCTCGAGGAGAACCGGGTGCTCCGAGAGCAGTTGGGGAACCGGCGGCTGCGGTTGACCGAT
>JAAESI010000226.1 GCA_024229515.1 Pseudomonadota bacterium
GCAACGAGGACGCCGCGGGCAGCCCCGGCAAGGGCGGGACCGACGAGGTCGAGGATGACGACGGTGCCGCCGGCGACGACGTCAACACGACCCCGGCCTCGAACGAAGCCGAGCTCATCCAGCAGCTGATGGACCTCATCGCCGACCTCGAGAACGAGATCGCGAAGCTGGAGGAGCAGTTGGATGACCGCGACGCCGAAATCGAGCGTCTGCAGGACGACATTGAGGAGCTGAAGGCGCTCTTCGACAAGATTCGCTGAGTCGAGCGGGAGCCAGGCCCGAACCTGGCATGGGGCGCGGCGTCCTCCTAGAGTCCTTTTGGACCGGGAGGGCGCCGTGACCGTTCTTGAGGAACACACGACCACGCAGCACGAGCTGGGGCGGGTCGAGGGCACTCCGCGGGTGCCTCATGTCGTCATCGTCGGAGGCGGCTTCGGCGGCCTCCAGACGGCGATGGCGCTGAAGCGCAAGGCGGTCCGCGTGACCGTCGTGGACCGACGCAACCACCACCTCTTCCAGCCCCTGCTGTACCAGGTAGCCAGCGCGGTGCTGTCCCCGGCGGACATCGCCACCCCCATCCGGGGCGTGCTCCGCAGGCAGCGCAACGCCACGGTGCTGCTGGCCGAGGCGCGCGAGATCGACCTCGAGGGCAAGCGGATCCAGTGCGGGGAGCGGTGGCTGGAGTACGACTACCTCGTGCTCGCGGCGGGCATGCGCAACAGCTGGTTCGGTCACGACGACTGGGAGGCTCACGCCCCCGGCCTCAAGACGCTGGACGACGCGCTGAACATCCGCCGCCGCGTGCTCATGGCGTTCGAGAAGGCGGAGTGGACCGCGAATCCGGACGCGCGGCGCAAGCTCCTGACCTTCGTGGTCGTCGGTGGCGGCGCCACGGGCGTCGAGTTGGCGGGGGCGCTGTCGGAGATCAGCCGGCAGACGCTGCTCAGCGACTTCCGCCACATCGACCCCCAGGAGACGCGCGTGATCCTGATCGAGGGGGGCAGCAAGCTCCTGCCGATGTTCAGCGGCACCCTCCCCGACGCGGCGCGCAAGGCGCTGATGAAGGTCGGGGTGGAGGTGCGGCTGGGCGAGCGGGTGCAGACCGTCGACGAGGACGGCGTGGTCGTCTCCAGCCAGAGCAAGGTCAAGGACGAGCGCATCGAGGCGGCGACCGTGCTGTGGGCCGCGGGGGTGGCGGCGGAGCCGATCGGAGCCAAGCTCGGCGTGCCCCTGGACCGGACCGGCCGGGTCATCGTGGAGCCCGACTGCTCCCTCCCGGGGCACCCCGAGGTGTTCGTCATCGGCGATGGCGCCCACTACGCGCACGGCGTGGATGCCCCCCTGCCGGGGGTGGCGCCGGTGGCGATTCAGCAGGGACGGGCGACGGCTCGGAACATCGGGCGCGACCGGCGCTCGATGACGCGGGTGCCGTTCAAGTACTTCGACAAGGGGTCCATGGCGACCATCGGTCGGAGCCGGGCGGTGGCCGAATCCATGGGAATTCGTATGACCGGCCTGATCGCGTGGCTCGCGTGGCTGTTCATCCACCTGATGTTCCTGGTGGGCTTCCGCAACCGAGCAGTCGTGCTTTTGCAGTGGTCCTGGTCGTACTTCACGTTCCAGCGGAACGCTCGAATCATTCGAGAAGATGCCCAGGATTCAGTGCTCTAAATCGGGCAAATGGTAAAACGTCCCTTGTATGGGGACAGCTACAGCCAAGAAAACCCGTAACGGGAGAGCGATCCCCCGGCCTTTTCTAAAATGGGTCGGTGGTAAAACTCAGCTGCTACGGGACATCCGACTGCTCATTCCTGAGCAGTTCAAAACCTACTACGAGCCGTTCATCGGGGGCGGCGCGGTCTACTTCCACCTGCGGCCGCCAAACGCGGTCATCGGGGACGTGAACCAGGAACTGATCGACTGCTTTGGGGCGGTGCGCGACTGCGTTGGGGACGTCATGGACGTGCTCACCACCCACAAGTACGAGCAGGAGTACTACTACGAGGTTCGGGCCACCGATCCGTCGACGCTGACGCTGCCACAGAAGGCGGCGCGGACCATCTTCCTGAATCGGACCGGCTTCAACGGGCTGTACCGGGTGAACAAGAAGGGCAAGTTCAACGTGCCCTTCGGCCGGTACACGAACCCGCTGATCTGCGACGTGGCCAACCTGGGGGCGTGCTCCGGCGTGCTTGCGGAGACCGAGTTGCGGTGCGGGGCGTTCAAGAAGGTGCTGGCGACGGTGGGGGAGGACGACTTCGTCTACCTGGACCCGCCGTACGTGCCGGTCAGCAAGACGGCCAACTTCACCAGCTACGCATCCGGCGGCTTCGGCCACGACGACCAGCTGGAGCTCGCCTCCGAACTGGAGCGGCTCCACGCCGTGGGCGCGAAGTTCGTGCTCAGCAACGCCGACGCCGACGGCGTTCGGGCCATGTACGAAGCGCTGGACATCGACACGCTCCGAATCATCGGCGTGCAGGCGCTGCGGGCGGTCAACAGCAAGAGCACCAAGCGCGGACGCGTCGGTGAGGTGCTCGTGACGAACATCCCCGTCTAGAGCTCGAAGCTCTCCACCCAGCCCGTGATCTTCTGGAGCAGCGTCTCGGCGCTGCCGCCGGCGATCCGCTCGATGCCGGCTTCATCGCCGAGCTGGGAGCGGAACAGCAGGGTGCGGATCGTCTTGCCGACCTTGAGGGCCGAGCCGGGGGTCACGGGGTCCGCGGTCAGGTGGCGGTGGCGCACGTTGTCGTCGACGTCGTCCCAGACCGCGAAGTGCTGCACGCGCTCGCCGTCCAGCAGCGCCACGACCGGGGCGATGCCCGCCGCCGTGCCGGTGGTGAAGACGGCGGTTGCGCGCGCCTCCGCATCGTTCATCTCCATCAGGCGGGCCAGCGAGATCTGATCGACCTGGACGTTGAGCCCGAGGCTGTGAGCGATCTCCAGCACCGTGTCGCGGGTCACGCCCGGCAGGATGGTGTCCGCCTCGTCGCTTTCCTGCATGGACGGCGGGGTACGGAGCACGAGCTCGCCGCCCTCGGGGCCGAGCACGAAGAAGTTGGCGCCCCCCATCTCTTCGATGAGGCCGCCGGGACCGATGAAGAGCACGTCGTCGAACACCGACTCCCACGGCTGATCCGCGGTCGCGTTGTTCCGGTTCTGCACCAGCGCTTCCATCATCGTCAGCGTGGGGGCGTAGTTGCACGACGCCTTCACCGCGCCGGTGCCGCCCTTGACCGCGCGGGGATGCTCGCGCTCGACGCGCAGGACCATGTCGCTGCGGTACTTGCCCACGGGGGTGACGTACATCGCCAGCGTGTAGTGCTCGGCCGGCTTGACCCCCAGCACGGGGCCGGTGGCGAACAGGATCGGCCGGACGTAGAGCGCCGGCGGCGTGCTGTGGAAGTTGAAGTCGGGGTCGGACAGGTCGTGGGGGGCGAACTCGCCCGCGAACAGACCCGCCTCGGCGTTGGCCGCGACCGCCTTGCGGACCAGCTCCTGGTACAGCGCTACGAAGCCGTCCGAGTCCAACGGAGCCCCGTCGATCGTCGTCGTCTCCAGCGGGATGCCCATGCGCAGGGCGCTGCGCCACATCCGCTCGGCGTTGCGCTCGGCCCGGAAGGTCCGCGCGGTGACCGTGTCACCCTCGGTGGTGAAGAAGAGCTTCTGCCCCTCGAACACCGCTTGCGCGTAGTGCAGGGAGCCAGCGAGCACCGAAATCGGGAGCATCTGGCCCGGCAGCGTCGCGCGCTGGCTCCAGAAGCCCGTGCCCGCGGTCTTGTCGTACGAGAGCGTGGCGAGGCTGATCCAGGAGGTCGCCAGGGGGTTGAAGGCGTTGGGCGAGTAGTCGGTCAGGGGCGGGAGGTTCACCGCGAAGAGCTGCCTCAGCGGCTCGGGAACCTGCCAGGCCTCCAGGTCGATCTCCAGCTGCAGGTCCGTGCCGTGCGCGCCTTCCCAGACGACCGTGTCGCCGTCTTTGATGCGCAGCGGGGCGCCGCCGTCGGGCGCCTTGAGACGAAGCTGAAGTGTCCTGCCGTCTGACTCAATACTCATGGGTCTCCTGGGGCCGGGTCGCTGATCTACCTACTCGAACCCCCCACGTCCAGGGATGCGTTCAGCGGCTGAACAGCAGCGCCTCGCCGTGCTCGAACTCGGCGACGGCTTCGCCCGCGTGATCGATCCAGCGACCGGTCCAGCGGTACGCCGGCCGCTCCTCGTCATCGAACGTGACGTGCACCGTCACCTCCAGGCGATCGCCGGCGGCCGCGGTTCGCGCGGGGATCGGGAAGAGCACCTGCATCCAGTGCGTGCCGGGGTCGTCGGGGCCGGAGCCCATCGTCGCGTTCGGGGCCCAGTCGACCTCGAACCAGCCGCACAAGGCGGTGACGAGCTTGCCCTCGGGGATCGGCCAGGTGGCGTCCAGATCGTAGGCGTCGGCTCGGTCGTAGGGGTCGAAGGCCAACGCCATCGCCGGCTCGTCCCAACAGAAGGAGGAGACGACGTCGACCACGTACATCCGGTTCATGACCGCGGGCAGGAAGGCGCTGAAGTCGAAGCCGTCGAACGGCTCCTCCCAGAAGCGCCGGGGATCCCAGAACAGCCGGGTGTCGGCCGGTTGCAGGTACAGGCGCACTTCCGTGGGTCCGCGGCGCCCGTCGGGGGCGAGGTTGCGTTCGGAGAAGGCCTGCAGCGTGCGGAACATGGCGTCGCCGAAGGCGAAGTTGCCGAGGCACTCGCTGAAGACGACGTCGACCGGTTCGGGCAGCTGAAGGGTCGCGGCGTCGGCCTCGTGGCAGACGACGCGGTCGGCGACGTCGTTGTCCTCGGCGATCTGCTGCACGATCCGCACGATGGGGGAGGCGTCGATGGCGTGGACCCGAGCGGCCCCCGCGCGCAGCGCCAGGAGGGCGAGGATGCCGGTGCCGGTGCCGACGTCGGCGACGACGTCTCCCGGCTTGACGAGCTCGTCGATCATCGCCTGGAGGGCGGCTCCCCGCGCCTCATCCTGGAGCATCCACTTGTGGTAGCTGACGTGGACCCTGTGACCCTGGCTGCTCATGTGCGGTTGTGTAGCAGAACAGAGAGGCAGGTGAGCCCCGCCTCGGCGCGCGCGAGCTCGGGGATGGCGAGCGACGTGACCTCGAAGCCCCGCTCCCGCAACCCGAGGGCGGCCTCAGGATCCGCGAGCAGGCGGTCCGGGAGCCGCACGGCGTTGCAGGCGGGGTGCTCCAGGACGGTGACGTCAGGGCCGAAGGGGGTGAGGTCGACCGCGCCCGGGGCGGCCAACAGGGTGTCGTCGTCCAGCGCGGTGACGCCGGTCTTGAGGTGCAGTACGTCGTGGAGCTCGACGCCGACCACGGAGCGGCCCGTGGTGCGGGCCAGCCAGTGCATCGCGTCCTCGGTGGAGCGGGTGGATCGGCCGACGTACAGCCGGTCGCGGAAGAGCAGGACGTCGCCGCCATCGAGCGTCAAGTCCGACGGCATGGGGACGAGCTCGACCCCATCATCGAGGGCCCGAACGGCCTGCGCGACGGCGAGCTGCTCAGGCTGACGCGCGGCCGCTCCCGGGCGGCAGAGGATGCGTGGGCCGTCCCCCAGATCGAGCAAGAGGTCTTCGACGAAGGGGCAGTCCGGGGTGTCCTCGTCGGCCGCGATCACGATGACCTCGAGTCCGGCGTCCGCGAGCGCCTGCCGGTAGGCGCGGTGCTCGGCGCGGGCGGAGGCCACGTCGATTGGGGCTCGCTCCTGCCACGTGAGTTGGCAGTCGACGAGGGAAACGGGCACGGAGCGGACAATGGCTCGAATGGTGGATCCCGGGTAGTTTTGTTGAGTGTGGGAGGTTTTCCGGATTTTTGCGGTCGTGTGCGCGGCCTGCGGCCTCGTCGTGTGTGTTCCCACCGACGATGACGACTCCGTGGCGGACGAGGAGCCTACTCCAGCGGTCCCCACCCCCGAGCATTTCTCTTGGGGTGACCCGCTCGTCTGCGCCGATCCCGGTGATGGATGGAGCGGCCGGTTCTCCGAGGAAGGGACCGCGCGCGGACTGCTCCGCGAGCTCCCCGGCCTGCCCGACGGCGAGATCTTCCGCGGGACGGGCGCCGTCGCGGTGTCCGACCTCGATCTCGACAGCGACCTCGACATCGTCGTCGCAGCCGTGGTCCACGGGCCCGACGTCTACCTCAACGACGGCACGGGCCAGTTCGTCGACGGCCCCGAACTGACCCACAACGCGCCCGGGCCACCCAACGACCTGGCGTCCCTGGTTGCGGTGGTCGACATCGACGACGACCCGTACCCCGAGGTGATCACGCTGGGGCGCGACCTCCTCGTCTGGGACGACCATCAGCGATGGCTCCTTCGGCCTGCCGGAGGTGATCGATCTGTCGGACACGGGCCGCCACCCCGCCCTCACCGTCGCCGACGCCGATGGCGACGGGGACCTCGATTCGTCCGTGGGAACGTTCAAGCTCCCGTGGGAGCAGGGCGCGCCTCACCTGGACCTGCTGCTCATCCACGAGGGGGATGCGTGGGAGGTTCGACCCCTCGAATCGGCGACCGGGGGTGTGCACTGTCAGGCCGCACTGTTCACCGACCGCGACCAGGACGGTGATCAGGACCTGCTCGTGACCGACGGCGACAACAGCAGCGGCCACCCCACCGCCTTCTTCCGCAACGACGGGGGCGGCCAGTTCGTCGACGACGCCGCCGACATCGGCGCGGACGGGCGGCTCAACGGCATGGGGATGGCCAGCTGGGACTGGAACCAGGACGGAAGCCTCGACTACTGCATCACCGACAGGACCTGCTCGTCGTCGGCCCCGGGTTTGCACCGCGGCTCTACATGAACCACTGCGCCGACGGCTGGATCACCCTCGAGTTCGTGGGTCCGCCCGGCAACGCCGACGGGATCGGTGCGTACGCCTGGGTCGATGACGAGATGCGCGAGCTGTACGCCACCCGAAGCTACGGCCAGCCGGCCACCCGCCTCCACTTCGGCCTCGGCCACAGCGAGTCGGTGGAAGTGCGCGTGCGTTGGCCGGACGGCATCGAGTCCTGGCACCAGGAGGTCCCCGTGGACCGCGTCGTCACCGTCACCCACCCCGACGCCGACTAGAGCCTCATCGCCCCGCTCTCGATCTCGGTGAGCACCCCGCGGTCCAGCTTCACCCACCCCTCCGGTCGGGCGACGTACAGCGGATCGTGCACCACCGCGGGATCGTACCCCTGCTTCCGCAGGTCCCCCTTGCGGTGCTTGTGGGTGCCGGTCGTCTCCAGCGATGGCTTCAGCCGCAGGAACACCGGCACGGCGTACGGCGGCAACTCCCGGCGCAGGTAGGTCAGGAGCTCGTCGAGGTCCAACGCCCCGTCCGCAACCACCGCGGCCATGCCCGCCCGCCCCGGAGCTCCTCGAACCTCGACCCCGTAGACGGCCGCTTCGGCGACGGACGGGTGGGCGCCGAGGATGGTCTCGACCTGGGCGGTGGAGACATTCTCGGACTTCCACCGGAACGTGTCGCCGACGCGGTCCACGAACTGGGCGTGACCCCAGCCGACCTTGCGCAGCAGATCCCCGGAGTCGAACCAGACGTCGCCGGGGGCGAAGACGTCGCGGCGGAGCTTCTTCTCGGAGGCCTCGGGGTCGGTGTAGCCGTCGAACTGGAAGCGTTCGCTGACCTCGCACAGCAGCAGCCCTGCCTCGCCGCGCGCCGCCAGCACCGGTTTGCCGTCGCGGCCTCGGACCACTTCGTCGTTGTCGACGTCGTACCGCACGAGCTTGTAGGTCGACACGCAAAAGCCGATGGATCCCGGGATGTTGAGCGGGTTCAGGAACATCGTGTTGGCTTCGGACGCGGCGTAGTGCTCGAGCACGGTGGGGATGCCGAAGCGCTCGCAGAACGGTCCCCACAGCTCGGGCCGCATGCCGACCCCGAAGACGCGGCGCACCCCGTGATCCTGGTCCCGATCCGACGGCGGCTGGGCCAGCAGGTAGCGCGGGATCTCCCCGATGTAGGGGAACGCCGTCGCTCCGAAGGTTCGGCAGTCCTCCCAGAACCGGGAGGCGGAGAAGCGTGGGGCGATCGCCATCGCCGCCCCCGCCCGGCAGGCCGCCGACCACGCCGCCGTCAACGCCATGTTGTGGAAGAAGGGGAGGGGCACGTAGACGACATCGTCGGGCGACAGCTGCAGAAATACCCGCGAGTAGACGGCGCTGGCCTTGATCCAGCGCATGTGGGTCATCACGGACGCCTTCGGGAGCCCCGTCGTGCCCGACGTGAAGATCGTGAACGCGGCGTCGCCGAGCGTGACGGTGCCTGTGCTCCAGGGATCCCACTCCGGGGCCCCTTCGGCCTCTTCGAGCAGTTCGGTCAGCGGCCACGCGCCGTCGACGAGCCCGACGTACTCAGCGCCGGCGACGACCGCCTTCGCCCCCGACACGGCGACGCTGTGCTCCAGCACGCCGCCCCGCTGCGCGGTGTTCATCAAGGCCGAGGTCGCGCCCAGCTTCGCCACCGCGACGACGCAGGCGAGCAGCTCGATGGAGCTTCCTTCCAGCAGCCCCACCACGTCACGTCGGCCGATCCCCCGGCGCGAGAGCGCGTGGGCGAGGCGGTTGGCGAACCGGTTGAGCTCCCGCCAGGTGACGGTGCGGTCGGCGGTGATCAGCGCGGGGCGCGTTCCGTACCGCCGCGCGTTCCGCTCGATCAGCGCACCGATCGATTTCGTGCTGGCGCTGCTGCCTCCCAGCACGGTAGGTAGCGCCCGAAGCTGCATGGGCAGCTTGTGCGCGTTTCGGGCCGAGCCGCGCAGTACATCGATCATCGTCACGCGCATGCGCGCGCAGGATGACAGAGCGCAACAGAGCGTTGCACCCCGGTTGACTATCGTCAGTGAGATCCATAGGTTTCAATTGATTTTGAAACCTTTGAAACGTCTGGAGGCAACCATGCCGGACGTGATGGCTCGAGACGCTCTTCTTCGCCTTGCCGACCGATACCAGCTGCCCCGCGTGCGCGCGGGCCTGGAGCCCGTAGCCGACGGCATCGCCGCCGACCTCGCCGCGCTCGAGGGCCAGCTGGCTGACCTGGTCGATCCCAACGATCCCACCGCCGTCGCCGCTTCGGCCCGGCACCTGCTCGCCTCGGGAGGCAAGCGGGTTCGACCCATGGTCTGCCTCCTGGCGGCTCGGTCGTTCCCCCCCGCGCAGCCCCCCCCGTCGGTGCTGCAGCTGGCGATCGTGGCCGAGGCCATCCACAACGCGACCCTCCTGCATGACGACGTCATCGACCTGGGCGACACCCGGCGCGGCAAACCCGCCTCGCGTCTGCTGTTCGGCAACGGTGCCTCGATCCTGGGAGGCGACCTGCTCCTCGTCGAAGGGCTCGCCGTGGTGCAGGCCTCGGGTATCCCGGCGCTCATGCCGGCGATGATCGACGTGCTTCAGCGCATGGTCGGCGCCGAGGCGCTCCAGCTGGAGAACCGCGGCCGCGCCGACCTGACCGTGGACGAGTACTTCCAGGTCGTCGACGGCAAGACCGCGTCGCTGTTCGAGTGGGCGATGGAGGCCGGGGCCCGCGCCGCCGGTGCCGACGACGAGGCCATCGAGGCGGTCCGCCGCTACGGCCACCACGTCGGCTACGCCTTCCAGCTCCTGGACGATCTCCTCGACCTGACCCGTGAGCCCGATGCCATCGGCAAGAACGTCCTCCAGGACGTCGGGTCGGGCACCGTGACGTTCCCCGTGGTCCTGGCGCTCCAGGGACGGCCCGAGCTGGCCGCCCGCCTAGCCGCCATGGCTGCGGGTGAGCAGGACGACCGGTTCGTCGTCGACCTGCTGCGCGCCATCGACGTCAGCGATGCCGCCGGCACCAGCCGCCGCCTCATCGAGGAGCACACCGCGGCCGCGCTGACCGAGCTCGGGAAGATCCCGGTGAGCGCCGCGGGGGCTGCCCTCGCGTCGGTCGCCACCGCCCTGGCGGAGCGAGCCCGATGACCATCGACACCCTCCCCGCGCCGCAGCGGGCCGAGGCGGTCCGTTCGATGTTCGGCTCCATCGCCGGACGCTACGACCGGGCCAACTCGTTGCTCAGCGGCGGGATGCATCACCTGTGGCGCCGCAAGGCGGTCCGCATGCTGGCGTCGGAGAAGGACGACCGCGTGCTGGACGTCTGCTGCGGCACAGGCGACCTCGCCTTCGCCCTCGCCGACGCGCTCGGCGCCGACGGCGAAGTGGTCGCGACCGACTTCACCCCCGAGATGGTGCACTTCGCCAACGAGAAGCTCGACGGCCGGCCCAGCAAGGGCGGCACCCTCGGCTTCCAGCAGGCCGACGCCACGAGCCTCCCCTTCGAGGCTGACTGGTTCGACAGCGCGACGGTCTCGTTCGGCATCCGCAACGTGGTTCCGCCCGCGGCCGGGCTCGCCGAGATGGCGCGGGTCGTCCGCCCCGGCGGTCGGGTGCTCGTGCTGGAGTTCGGGCAGCCGGACGGCTGGTTCTTCGGGCCGCTGTTCCGCTTCTACAGCAAGCACGTGATGCCGCTGATCGGTGGACTCATCACCGGCCAGCGCGCCGCCTACGAGTACCTGCCGCGCACGTCGCTGAACTTCCCCGCGGGGGACCAGTTCGTCAGCGAGCTGCTGGAGCCGGCGGGCCTGTCGCTCGTCGAGAAGGTCTCGCTGACCAACGGAATCGCCTGGATCTACCTGGCCGAGGTGCGGACATGACCGTCATGACGTCGCGAATCCCCGGGTTCCACAACCTGGAGATCCCGGAGCGCCGCGAGCGCATCGAAGTCGCCACGGAGGACAACCCGGGGCGCCTGCCGATCGAGCTGGCGAACCAGATGATCGAGAACGTCGTCGGCACCTACGAGCTGCCGCTGGGCGTGGTCACCAACGTGCGCGTCAACGGCGTCGACCGGCTGGTCCCGGTGGCCGTCGAGGAGCCCTCGATCGTGGCCGCCGCGAGCTTCGCCAGCAAGATGGTGCGGGCCGGCGGAGGCTTCCGCGCCTGGGCCGACGACCCCGTGATGATCGCCCAGGTCTTCCTCGAGGACGTGGCCGACGTGGACGCGGCGCGCACCGCCATCGAGGCGACCGCCGACGACATCGGCGCGGGCGTGGATCGCGCGTGTGCCGGCCTCGTCGCCCGCGGCGGCGGCTGGCGCGGCCTCGAGTTCCGCGACCTGGGAGACGGCCTCGTCGTCGTGCACCTGTTGGTCGACTGCCGGGACGCTATGGGCGCCAACATCGTCAACACCATCGCCGAGGCGGTGGGCGAGCGGATCGCCGAGCTGGCCCAGGGTCACCTCGGGATGCGCATCCTCAGCAACCTCGCCGACAAGCGTCGCGTCTGCGTCGAAGCGACCATCCCCTTCGAGGTCCTCGGGGGCGAAGCGATCGCCCGCCGCATCGAGGCCGGAGACCGGTTCGCGCACCGCGACCCCTACCGCGCCACCACCCACAACAAGGGGATCATGAACGGCATCGACGCTGTGCTGGTCGCCTGTGGGCAGGACTGGCGGGGCGTCGAAGCGGGGGCTCACGCCTACGCCGCACGCGACGGCCAGTACCGCTCGCTGACCACCTGGACCGTGCGTGACGGCGCGCTCCACGGCCGCCTCGAGCTGCCGATGGCGGTGGGCACGGTCGGGGGCGCCACCCGCATCCACCCCGGCGCGAAGCGTTCGCTGGCGATGCTCGGGGTCGAGAGTGCGACGGAGCTGGCGATGGTCGCGGCCGCGGTCGGGCTCGCCAACAACCTCTCGGCGGTCAAGGCCCTGATGACCGTGGGCATCCAGGAAGGTCACATGCGACTGCACGAGCGGTCGGTGCGGGCCGCCGCGGCAGCTCGCGAGGCCGCCCTCGAGGGAGGACTCGCCTAGCTCATGCGCTACTGGCTCGCCATGCGGGGACCCGATGTCCGACCCGCCACCTTGCTCCGATGGGAGCGGGCGGCCGGCAAGGGCAGGTTCTTGTACGCGGCGGGTCGGGGCGATGTGCTCGCGGCGGTCGGCGAGGCTGAGGTCTTCGTCGCCGACGGAGACGAGCGCTTCGCTGAGCTCGCGGCCGCCGGTCGCAACGCGGCCCGGCAGCTGGTCGCGCTCGAGCCGGACGCCGACGGACCGGAGCCTCGCCTCGTGGGCGGCTTCTCGTTCGCCGATGGCTGGACGGCCGGCGAGGGCTCTCCCTGGCGCGGGTTCGAGGCGGGCCGAATGGTCCTGCCCGCCGTGACCCTGATTCAGAGCGGCGAAGACCGCTGGCTCATCGGCGTTGGTCCCGACGGCCTGGGCGCGGCGGCGTCGCGCGAATACCTCCGCCAGCTGCTGGGCCAGTGCGGCGAAGTGCTGCTCCGCCTCGACCGGGACGCCCCCGGCGTGGTGCCCGAGCCGATCGAGCCCCCGACCGGCGATCCCGATGCCTACGAGGAGGGCGTGCAGTCGGCGATCGACGCCATCGAGATCGGCACCCTGACGAAGGTGGCGGTGGCCCGCGAGGAGACCTGGACGACGGACGTCGCCCCGGACGCGGTGGACCTGCTCGCCAGCCTCGACGCCCGCTTCCCCGACTGCTTCCGGTTCTGCGTGGAGCCCGCCGACGGCGCCACGTTCCTGGGCGCCTCTCCCGAACGCCTCATGTCGGTCCGGGCCGGCGAGGTCCGAGCCGACGCCCTCGCCGGGACCCGCCGACGAGGCGCCGACGAGGCTGCGGACGCGGCCCTCGGTGAGGACCTGCTGACCGACGACAAGGAGCGGCGCGAGCACGTCGCGGTGGTCGACTACCTGCGCGATGCGCTGACCCCCGTCTCGACGACGCTGGACGTGGCCGAAACCGAGCTGCTTCGGCTGCCGAACGTGCAGCACCTGCACACCCCCCTGCGGGGCCAGTTGGTCAACGGCGAGGGCGCGCTCGACCTGATCGGTCTGGTGCATCCGACCCCCGCGGTCGGCGGCCTGCCCCGCGAGGCGGCGCTGACCTGGTTGGAGGATCACGAACCGCTGGAGCGCGGCTGGTACGCCGGCGGCGTGGGCGTGGTTCGACTCGATGGCGACGGCGAGTTCTGCGTCGCCATCCGCTCGGCGCTGCTGGATGGCGCCACCACCCACCTCTTCGCCGGCGCCGGCATCGTCGCCGGGTCGCGCCCCGCGCAGGAGCGGACCGAGGTGGACCACAAGCTCGAAGGACTCCGGGAGGTGCTCCATGCTGGTTCGTAACGAAGGCCACGCCGCGGCCCGCCGCCGGCGGCAGTTCGACCCGCTCGCCAACCGCAACGTGCTCGCGAGCACCGCGATCTTCGACGAGCTCGCCCGCGCCGGCGTGCGCGACGTCTGCATGTCGCCGGGTTCGCGCAATGCGCCGCTGGCGATCTCGGCCGACGCCCGCGCCGACCTGAACGTGCACGTCCACGTGGACGAGCGCTGTGCCAGCTTCTTCGCCCTCGGCCTCGCCCGCGCCGGCCGCCGGCCGGTAGCCCTGGTCTGCACCTCGGGCAGCGCCGCGGCGCACTGGTACCCCGCGGTCATCGAGGCCTACGAGACGGGCGTGCCGCTGATCCTCATCACCGCCGACCGCCCGCCGGAGTTGCGGGACATCGGCGCTCCGCAGACGACCCAGCAGCACTCGATGTACGGCGATCACGTGCTCCGCTTCGGTGCGATCGGCCTGCCCCGGCCCGAGTCCGACTGGCTCCGCTGGCTGCGCGGCCGCATCTGCCGGATGGTGGAGATCGCCCAGGGACCGACCGCCGGTCCGGTGCACCTGGACGTGCACTTCGACGAGCCGCTGTCGGCGGTGACGATCGAGGGCGACGTGCCCGCTTCGCTCATCGAAGCCGACCCCGTCGCCGTGCACGGCCGCCCCGACGGACGCCCGTTCGCGCCGTGGGCCCCCGCCGAGTTCCGCCCCTCGGGCGCGGCGCTCGAAGAGATGGCCGACCTCGTCCGCACCCAGCCCCGCGGCGTCATCGTCGTCGGTCCGCTGGATGCTCAGGACGAAGAGCGCGCCGCCATCGCGTTCCTCGCCCGCGCCGCCGGGGTGCCGGTGCTCACCGACCCGCTGTCCGGCCTTCGCCGCCCCGCGCCCGCCGGGATTGCTTCGATCACCAGCTACGACGCCTTCCTCCGGGGCGATGCGGTCGCGCAGGCGCTGAAGCCGGACTGGATCCTCCGGCTGGGCCGGATGCCGACGAGCAAGGCGCTGACCCAGTGGATGGGCCGGCATCGGGACGCCCGCCTGGTGGTCGTCGACGAGCAGGGCCGACGGGAAGATCCGAACCACGCCGGCGCCCTCTTCGTGCGCGCTCGCACCGCCGCCACCTGCGGCGTGCTCGGCACGGCGGTGCGCGACCTCGCCGCTACCAGCGACGAGCGGGACGCCTGGACGGCCCGCTGGAAGGCGGTCGACGGGGCTGCATCCGACGCGCTGGAGGGCGGCTGCCTGGACGCTCCCGACCACTTCGAGGGGGGCATCATCGGCCTGCTGAGCCAGCTGCTCCCGGCCGACGCCACGCTGCTCGCGGCCAGCTCGATGCCGGTGCGCGAACTGGACGCCTTCCTCCGCCCCGACGGGCGGCCGCTTCGCATCCTCGCCAACCGCGGGGTCAACGGTATCGACGGGCTGGTCTCCACCGCCTTCGGCATCGACGCCGCCAGTGACGGACCGATGGTGGCGCTGCTGGGCGACCTCGCCACCCTGCACGACCTCGGCGGGTTTGCGGCCGTGGCGCGGCTGGGCAGCACCGGCACGATCATCGTGGTCAACAACGCCGGCGGTGGCATCTTCAGCTACCTGCCGTTGGCGAAGACCGACGCGCCGATGGACACGCTGTTCGCCACCGAGCACGACCTCGGGTTCCGGCACACGGCGGCGATGTTCGGGCTGGAGTACCTCGCCCCCGCGACGACCGCCGAGCTGGCCGAGCACCTTGCTGACTGCACCAACGACCGCGCGCGCCTCATCGAGATCATCGTCGACAAGGACGACAGCGTGGCCCACCACCGGCTGCTCTGGGCCGCCGCCGCTGCGGCCGCTGAAGCGGCGCTGTGACGACCGCCGCCATGCGCGCCTGGGTCATCGCGCTGCGGCCGAAGACGTTGGTGATCGCCATCGTGGTGGTCGGCGTCGGCACGGCGCTGGCGGCGCACCTCGACTCGGCCCAGGCGGCCCCCGCGATCGCGGCCCTGCTCGGCGCCCTCCTTCTCCAGGTCGCCTCCAATTTCGCCAATGATCTCTTCGACTTCCGCAAGGGAGCGGACGGCCCCGACCGGCTCGGCCCGACGCGCGCGGTGGCGGCCGGGCTGCTGACCCAGCGGCAGATCACGATCGGCCTCGTGCTCGTGCTCGCGGCTGCGCTCGGCATCGGCGTGTACCTGGCCTGGATCAGCTCCTGGGTGGTGATGGCCATCGGCATCGCGGGCATGGTCTCGGCGGTCGCCTACACCGGCGGTCCGTACCCCCTCGGCTACCACGGCCTCGGCGACGTCTTCGTCTTCGTCTTCTTCGGCCTCGCCGCCGTGGCGGGCACGGTGTTCGTGCAGACGGGCACCTGGGAGCCGGTCGCGCTGGCGCTGGGCGTGCCGATGGGGCTGCTCGCGGCGGCCGTGCTGACGGTGAACAACATCCGCGACATCGACACCGACACCCGTGCGGGCAAGCGCACCATCCCGGTGCGGCTGGGCCGCCGGGGCGCCCGGGTCTACTACGGGCTGCTGCTGGCGGTGCCGTATGTGGTGGTCGGGGCGCTGGTCGTGACGAACCAACTGCCGGTTCCGGCGGTGGCGGTGTTGCTGAGCCTGCCGCTGGCGCTCAAGCTGAACGGCATCGTGCGCACGCGAACCGACGGCCCGACGCTCAACAAGGCCCTGGGCATGACCGCGGGACTGCTGACGGTGTTCGGCGGCCTGCTGGCCCTCGGGACATGGCTGGGGTGAGCCCCGCGCCGCTGGTCTCGATCGAGATCGAGCCGCGCTCGCTGCGGCTGCGCAAGCCGCTGGTTACGGCCCACGGAACCCTCGAAGGCCGGGACGTCTGGATCGTGCGCCTGCACGACGCCGACGGACGTGTCGGCATCGGGGAGGCGGCTCCGATGTCGTCGGTCGGCACCGAGAACCGTCGCGTCTGCGCCGAGTCGCTCTACCGCCTGAACGCCCGCCAGAGCTTCCCCGTGGAGGACTGGGAGGATGCGTTGCGGGCCCTGCTCCCGACCGCGCCGGCCGCCCGCGCGGGCGTCGATGCCGCGCTGTGGGACCTGGCCGCCCAGCGGGCCGACCAGCCGCTCGCTCTCCTCCTGCGGGGCGAGAGCCCTCCCGACAGCGTCCCCGTCAACGCCCTCGTCAGCGACGCGGCGTCGGCCCGAGACGCGCTCCGGGCGGGCTACGGTGTGCTCAAGGCGAAGATCACCAGCGGCGATCGCACGGTCGTCGATGCCATCCGGGAGGCCGGGCCCGGCGCGGAGCTTCGGCTCGACGCCAACGGCTGCTTCCCCCACGCCGCCGCCGCGCGCGAGGCGTTGCTGGGGTTCGAAGGCATCTCCTTGCTCGAACAGCCGGTGCCCGCCGCCGACGTCGACGGCCTCTGCGTCTTGCGGGGCAAGGTCCCGATGCAGCTGGCCGCGGACGAGTCGATCATCGACGAGGCCGCCGGCCGCCGTTTGATCGACGCGGGCGCGGTCGACGTGCTCGTGCTCAAGCCGGCCCGCCTCGGGGGCCTGGGCCCGTGCCTGCGGCTCACCGCCGCCGCTCGCGCCGCCGGCCTCGACGCCTACGTCACCACCATCCTCGACGGCGCCGTCGGTCGCACCGCCGCCCTCCACCTCGCCGCCGCCATCCACCGCCTGGGGGGACCCGCCCACGGCCTCTCCACGGGCCCGCTGTTGGCCGACGACATCGCCTCGGTCCCCGCCCCCCGCCACGGAGCTCTGGCCGTCCCCACCGCCCCCGGACTCGGGGTCGTGGCATGACCCCCCAAATGGGAATCAGGCGGGGTCTGACCCTGCCCCTTTCCCATTTCGTCGGGGCATGTCTCCGATGAGGGAGGTCCTGCTCGCGACAGCCGACGCAGTGGACGAGGTTCTTGCCGCGCGGGTGGCCGGCCAGTCGATCGTGCTGGTCGATCCGCGGCTTCCCACCGCGGAGCAGCACCGGCGGGCGTCGTTTGCCGACCGGGAGGACGCCCGGCCATCGGTGGTCGTGTTCACCTCCGGGACGACGGTGCGGGCGCGAGCCGTGGTGCTCCCCTGGGACGAGCTCGATGCGTGCGCCTCGGCCGTGATCGACGCCGTGGATCTGCGCCCCGGCGATCGCTGGGTCTGCCCGCTGCCCCTGACCCACGTGGGCGGGCTCGCGGTGCTCCTGCGCTGCGAACAGGTGGGCGCGACGGCGGTGCTCGAGGACTTCGAACCCGCGGTGCTCGGCGCTCAGTTGGCCTCCGGCGCGACCCACGTCTCCCTGGTCGGGCGGATGCTCGCGCGGCTGCTCGACGAGGTCCCGAACCTGACCGCTCCGGCGCTCCGCCTCGCGATGGTGGGGGGAGGCCCGACGGCGCCGACGCTCATCGAACGTGCCCGTGCCGCGGGGATCCCCGCGGTGACGACGTATGGGCTGACGGAGGCCGGATCGACCGTGACCCTGGGGCGGGTGGATGTGCTCCCCACCGAGGCCGGCGACGCCGGCTGGCCGATCGGCGAACGGGACCTCCGCATCGCCGCCGACGGCCGCATCGAGCTGCGGGGCCCGGGCCTCGCGAGCCGCTACGACGCGGTCTTCTCAGGGGGGCTGTCGACGCGCGCCGAGCCCGACGCCTTCGATCCGGAACCGGAGCTGTACCGGGATGGCTGGCTGACCTCGGGCGACTTTGGTCGGATCGAGTCCGACGGGCGCCTCGTCGTCCTGGACCGCCGCGTCGATCGCATCGTCACGGGCGGTGAGAACGTCGCCCCCGGCGAGGTCGAGCAGGTGCTCGCGTCCGCGCCGGGGGTCGTCGAGGTCTGTGTTGTGGGGGTCCCCGACCCTCAGTGGGGCCAGCGAGTGGTCGCGGCCGTGCGTTGGGCCGAGGAACCCCGTCGTGACGATCTGCTGGCATGCGCGCGGGCCAGATTGCTGCCCTGGCAGAGACCCAGACAGATCGTCGACTGGGATGGAGCTTTCCCTCGTGGCGGCCTCGGCAAGCTGCAGAGGCGCCGCGTCCGGGACAAGCTCGTGGAGTTAGTCACAGGCTGAGATTCCACCTGTGGACGACCGGTCTTTTGCCGCCGTATCCCTGTCCCTGTGGAAGGAAGGGTTGGCGTCGTATCCACTGCGTCTCCGCAGTATCCGGCCAGGACCGCCTTTTCTGAGGGGGTGGCATGTCCCCCAAATCACGTCCTGCTCGGCGCGCTGCATCCGTCCAACGGAGGCCTTCCGCTGGGTCTTCAACATCATCGCCAACCGCTTCGGCCTTGGGAGCGTCCGCGGCCTCCCTTCCCATCTGGGGGGAGGTTTAGGCCCCTTGTAGGAGCGTGACCGACAGGGTCTTTCCATGCTTTTGCAGAGGAACGCCGGATTTGAACCGACACCTCCAGGTTAAGAGCCTGATGTTCAACCAAATGAACTTGTTCTGTCACACCGAAGCGCCCTGTCTGCCGTTCCGCCGCCTTTTGAGCGACCGAATGCGACACTTCAGTTGGCGTTCGCCCTGGCGGGCTTTACCCGGACTTTGGGGCGCGGGGGGTTCCACCCGTTGCCCCTGATCCTGCCGACGGCCCTTGGCTTCCACCTCTCGGACTCGTCGACTGCCGGTTGAGGCTCACCATCCGTTTGAGGGGATTGACCGGCCGCCAGCGTCCCCGCTGACTGCTTCTCGCAACCTCCTTCTGGGCGAACCCCGGTTTGGTTGCGACCCCTGCTCTACCGAGCAGGCCGGTCCTCGTTCGAATGGGTCGGACCGCCGGTTCGACGATCCACCCTGGATCAGGTGCCTTCCGACTTGCATGGGCGGTCTGCTTTCGCAGCGGGGGAGCGTGACGACTCTCCCCTTCCGCCGGGTCGCCCCGACGTTTCCTGTGGACCCCATGCGGCCCTTCGCACCCACTGCCAGGCAGCGAGCACGGTTTCAATGACACCGGACCAGAGCGGAGGTTCCCGGAAACCATTCAAGTCAGAAGACTCCGGGCACGAAGAGGTACGGAACCTCCTCGCAGTACCGGTCCCAGTCCTCGCCGTACTTGGCGCGACAGCGCTGGATGTCACGCCTCGCGCGGTGGCTGATCATGAGCACGAAGAAGGTGACGTAGAAGTACTGCAGGTAGTGGTCGAACCCGCAAACGAGCCCCCAACTCAGGGCCATCACGACGTCGCAGGTGTAGTGGATCTTGCGCGCGTAGCGCCACCACCCGTCCGTCAGCAGCTTGCTGCAGCGCGCGGTCTGCACGTACCGGGGATTGTGGAGCGTGCCCCAGGGGAGCTGAGGGAACACCCGACGCTTCACGAACGTGCCGCGCTCCATCATGCGGAAGCGGTTGCGCTGGCTCTGCGAGGTGTCCCAGACGTAGTAGGTCCCCAGCAGCACGACAAAGAGGGTGATCTGGAACCACGCCGGGTGCTCGAACGGGGGATGCGACGCCAGGTAGGCCGAGCTGAAGGCGTAGACGAAGGGCACGCCCGCGAGGTTCCAGAAGATGAGCATCCACCCCCACTTCTCGTAGAAGATGTCCCAGGTGGTGGGGATGCACTCCTCGCCCTTCATGCAGGCGTTGGCGTAGAGCCCGTGGGCCACGAGCATGAAGATCATGGGGGTGCTGACCGCGCCGTAGACGTCGTACTGGTGGGCGGCGGCGGACAGGGTCAGGAGGAACAGGAGGATCCAGGCGATCCGGATCTCCGCCCACATCTTGAGGTCCAGGCTCCCCAGCCGCGGGTTGAGCCACGCCCCCATGAAGAAGTCGTAGATCGGGCTCCCCGACATCCGATGCGTGTTGCCGGTCCGCTTCGCCCCGACGTAGGTGGCGACGGCGACGGCGTCTCCGGCGAGGATCGCCACCGTCATCAGGGAGCCGAACTGATCCCAGACCCGCGTCAGCGGGTACAGGCCGCTCAGGTGGGCGGCGGCGACCCCGATCAGGGTGGCGTACCAGGCCCAGATGCCGTTGCAGACGTACTCCAGCTGGATGTTCCCCTGGCTCGGGATCGGGAGCCCCTTCATCCGGATCCCCGGGAGCCACGCCATCCCCCAGGAAGGTCCCGTAGACCGCGACCGCCTCCCACGTCGGGGCCGCATCCTGGGCGACGTGCTGGGCCATCCGGGCGAGGAACGGACCGAGGTCGTCGAGCCCCGCCGGGAGCGGCATGGCACCCCCTTCGAAGCGCCACGCGATCCACAGCCAATACTGCAGCAGATGGCTGCCGAGCATGATCCCGAGCACACCCGCGGCGCCGCCGAACTCCGTGACCGGTTCGTGGTCATGCCGCTCGTCAGTCGAGGCCATCGGCCCGAGTATTCCCCGGGCCCGGACCGATCCGAAGGACGCGTGCGATCAGCCGCCGTACGGGAGCCCCTGTTCTGGTCAGCACCAGAACAGAGGTCCCCGCAATGCCTACGCTTCGGCGACGGTGGCCGGCGCCTTTGGTGTCAGACCGAGCTTGTCCAGGACCTCCAGCCGAAGCCGGTCGGACAGCCCCTCGTCGCTCAGGAGCAGGTCGCGCAGCGCCTCCTTGCCCTGAACCCGGGTCTCGCCCCAGGTGTACCAGGCACCCGATCGGGTGATGAGGCCCAGGTTTCCGCCCTGCTCGATCAGGTCCATCGCCTGGTCCAGTCCGTAGCCGAAGCGGATCTCCACCTCGGCCTGGCGGAACGGCGGCGCCACCTTGTTCTTCACGATCTTGACCCGCGTCTTGTTCCCGACCACCGAGTCGCCGTGCTTGATGGCGCCGATGCGGCGGATGTCGATGCGGACCGAGCTGTAGAACTTCAGTGCGTTGCCGCCGGTGGTCACCTCCGGCGAGCCGAACATCACTCCGATCTTCATGCGCAGCTGGTTGATGAACACGATGGTCGTGCCCGTGCGCGCTGCCGCGGCCGTCAGCTTCCGCAGCGCCTGGCTCATCAGCCGCGCCTGCAAGCCGACGTGGCTGTCGCCCATGTCGCCTTCGATCTCCGCCCGCGGGGTCAGCGCCGCCACCGAGTCGATGACGATGAGGTCGAGGCCGGCGGTGCGGACGAGGGTGTCCGTGATCTCCAAGGCCTGCTCCCCGCTGTCGGGCTGGCTGACCAGCAGCGAGGGGACGTCCACGCCGAGCTTGCCGGCGTACACCGCGTCCAGCGCATGCTCCGCGTCGATGAACGCGCACACCCCGCCGGCCTTCTGGGCCTGGGCGATCAGGTGGAGCGTCAGCGTCGTCTTGCCCGAGGACTCGGGGCCGTAGACCTCGACGACGCGTCCGCGAGGCACGCCGCCCGTGCCCAGGGCGAGGTCCACGCTCAGGCAACCGGTGGGAATGACGGGCACGTCCACGATGGCGCTGGCGTCCATCTTCATCACGGTGCCTTTGCCGTACATCTTGTCGATTCGCTCCAGGGCGGTGTCGATCGCCTTTGCGCGCTGGGCCGGGTTCAGGGTCTGGGTTTGCATTCGAGGTCTCTCCGGGGTGGTGACGCATCGCGTCGGGTGAGGCTCCAGCCACGGGCGCCGGCGCACAGGAACAAGGCTTCGTCCACGGCCTCGGCCGGGACGGAGGAACGGTCGGTGAGGTCGGCCAGCGTCATCGCCACGCGCACCAGCTGCTGCACGCTTCGGCTGCTGCCGCGCACCCGCGCCAGCGCCTGCTCGAGCTCGCGCTTGGCGGCGGCGTCGAAGTGGCGCAGGCAGACGTCGATGGGGGCGTCCGCGTTGAGCAGGAGCTGGTCTCCCCAACGCGCGCGCTGGCGCTTCCGAGCGTTCGTGACGCGGGCCCGAACGTCGTCGCTCGACTCCCCCGAGGGAGCCTCCAGGAGCTGCCCCACCGGCACCGGATCGACCCAGGCGACCAGATCGATGCGGTCCATCAGCGGTCCCGACATGCGGCGCAGGTACCGCTCCCGTTCGGCATCGATGCAGCGACAGGCGAACTGGCTGCTCCCGTACATCCCGCACGGGCACGGGTTCCGCGTCGCGACCAGCTGGAAGGCGGTCGGGAACGTGTGGACCTGGCTGGCGCGGGCGATGGTGACGACCCGGTCCTCCAGGGGCTGACGGAGCGACTCCAAGACGCCGCGGGGGAACTCCGGGACCTCGTCCAGAAACAAGACGCCTCGGTGCGCGAGCGTCACCTCCCCCGGGCCCAGCGGCCTCCCCCCGCCGACCACCGCCGCCACCGATGCCGTGTGGTGGGGGGCGCGCAGGGGCGGACGACGGTGGAGGCCGGAGCTGCCGAGCAGGCCGGCCGCGCTGCGGATCCGGCTGACCTCCAGGGCGTGCGCATCCGGCAGGTCGGGCAGCAGCGAGGTCAGCCGCTTCGCGAGCATCGACTTGCCGGAGCCCGGGGGCCCCTCCATCAGGAGACCGTGCCCTCCCGCGGCGGCGACTTCGAGGGCCCGGCGCCCGCTGTGGAGGCCGCGAACGTTGAACAGATCCGGCTCGTGGACCTCGGTCCGCTGGGGCTCGGCCCCAAGCGCCGGCACGTCCCCGGCCCGCCCACAGGCGATCCGCCACGCCTGCTCCAGGTGGTCCACGTGGTGCACCGTGATGCCGGGGATCAAAGCCGCCTCCGCCGCGTTGGCGCGGGCCACGATGACCGCCTCGATCCCGTCCTCGGCGGCCGCTTCGACCAGCGGAAGCACGCCCTGAATCGGGCGCACGTAGCCGTCCAGCGCGAGCTCGCCGACGGCGAACGGAGGCACCTCCCAGGGCGGCCGCTTCTTGTCCTCGGCCCGCTGCGCCCCCATCACCCCCAGGGCGATGGCGAGGTCCAACCCCGAGCCGTGCTTGGGCACATCGGCGGGGGCGAGGTTGACCGTGATGCGGCGCCGCGGGAAGCGCAGCGAGGTGGCGCCGATGGCCGACCGGACCCGCTCCCGGGATTCGCGCACCGAGCTCTGGGGGAGCCCGACGACGGTGAAGGTGGGGAGCAGGCTGAGGATGTCGACTTCGACATCGACGCAGACGCCGGCGATTCCCAGGAGGCAGCCAGAACGGACGTGAACAGACACGCCGGGCCCCAGTGCGACGGGCGTGCCAGGTTCGTAGGTGGGGAGACGTCCCCCGAAGGGCGCTCCGGGGGGAGCGATTCGAACTGTCCGGGATCGTCCGGCGGCCGGACAACTCCGCCGGACGATCCCGGACACCCGTGGAGGTCGTCTACACTCCCCGGAATGCCTTCCTGGGCCAAGACCGCGATCCCGATCCTCCGGTGGTTCTTCCCCTTCCGGTGGTTGTTCGTGGCGATCGTCGCCCTCACCGTCTCCGGCGTCGCCCTGCACCGCATGGAGCGCTTCGGCGGCCTGGAGTGGGGGCTCACCGAGATTTCCCACGTCTGGGTGGGCTGGGCCTCGATGATCGCCTGGACCGGCTACCTGCTGCACCACGTGGCCGTGCGGTGGGGCTCCTGGGCCTCCCCTCAGCGCTTGCTGGGGCTGGCCGTGAGCACCGCCTCGGTGCTGCTCCTAGTCACCGGCGCGATGCTCGGCCTGGGCATGAACGGCGGTCCCCCCGCGTGGGCCGTGCCGGTGCATTGGTGGGCGACATGGGCGCTGATCGGGCTCGTCGTGGCCCACACGTTCGTGGCCTGGAAGCGCTGGCCCAAGCGCGCCTGGCGGCGCATCGTCGAAGGCCCCCGCTCAGTTCGCGGCGCCTCCGCTGCCGCCGCCGCTGCGACCGAAGAGCCGGCGGAAGCGAGCGCGTAGCCACGCTCTCCACACGCGGAAGGTGTGGATCAGCAGCACCCCGAAGACGATGAACGTCGACACGAAGTGCAGCGTCGTGACGATCTGCGGGAGTCCCCCGGAGATGCGGAGCTCGAGCATCACCCCGGTGCCGAACGCGACGACCGTGATGACGGTGAGGATCAGGCCGTTCCACTGCCAGAACTCCGACAGGTCGGTCCACTTCGCCTTCAGGTGGTGGACCTGGTAGCCGATCATCACCGGCAGGGTGGCCCAGCCGACGGCCACGTGGGCCATCTCCGCCAGGCCCCAGCCCATGTCCCGGAAGCGCGGATACCAGTGCGTCCAGCAGCCGGTGGCGGCGAGCACGATGAAGGCGAGATTCAGGGCCCAGAAGGGGAACAGCCGGCGCAGCAGTCGCACGGCCGAAGAGTACACTCTGTCTCGCGTGCGCCGCTGCCTCTCCCTGCTGATGATTGCCGGCCTCGTGGGCTGCCCGCGGGCGTCCGACTCGGAGCCGACGGCGGCCGCCAAGGGCGCGGCCATCGAATTGGATGGCGCCTGGTTCGTGCTGTACGCCGACGACCCGCGGCCCTACCTCGACGTCGCCTTCACCGACGGCTCCGCGACCCCGGCCAGGGCGTGGGCGACGCTGACGCACCACACTCCCAGCGCGCAGGAGCGTCGCTTCGAGCTTCACTGGAACGCTGAGGACGCCGAGTGGCAGGCGGACTGCTCCGACCTCGGCCCCCTCGGCCCCAGCATCCACTACATCCCGTCGGTCGAGGTCGAGGCGAAGGACGGCACCCGCACCACCTGGACCGCCGACGGTCCGTGGAGCCCCTACGCGGGCACCGAGGTGGGCGCCGGCTTCTTCTACGTCCCGGGACCTGAACAGCCGCGCGTCAGGATCGAGACCGCCGCCGTGCCCGGCAAGCCGCCCGCGGACACCGTGATCTTCGTGTTCGAGGGGGACGACCTGGGCCGCTGGATCGCCGCCGCCGACGATCCCATCACCACCTCGCCGTTCGCCATCCTCGAGGCGGTGCTGACCCCCGGCCGCTACACCATCCGCGTCGACGGCAGCGAAGACGCCGGCAGCTACACCATCAAGCTCGGCGACGGAGGGGAGGCGGGCGCGCCCGAGTCCGAGCCCGATCGGCCCGACTCAGCCACGCCCCTGGAGCCCGGCCGCACGTACACGCGCACCGTCGGCGGCGACGATCCATCGGATTGGTTCGTGCTCGAGGTCACCGCCGACTAAACGCCCGATCATGATTCTGACGCCCCACACTCAAGCTGCGGCTCGAAGTTGACCTGCCCGTCGCCCGCCTCTGCCGTCGTAGTCAGCGAGGTACCTCTTGACCGCCCCCATGAGGGCGTCGATGTCGGGC
>JAAESI010000227.1 GCA_024229515.1 Pseudomonadota bacterium
CGGAGCTGCCCGGAGCTCAGGCCGGGCGCAGGATCAGCGCATTCTTCTCGAGCAGCGCGAGCGTCCCGTCGGGGCTCCAACGGACTCGGTATCCGCTGAAGTACTTCGGCAGCGGGAAGCTGCGGTGGCTCCCATCACGCAGGTCGAAGAGCACGAACTCCTCGTGCTGCGAAATCGAGAGGCCGACCAGCCAGCCCGAGGGGTGCGGCGCGCAAGCCCAGTGGCCGTCGAGGGGCAGGTCGCTGGGGAGCTCGCGGCGCGCGAGCTCCTTATCCTGGTGGTAGAGGACGAGTGAGCGGCCGTCCTCGCCGCGCATGACCAGCCGGCCGCCCCAGGCGTGCGCGACCCCGAGGTAACTCTCCTCGAGGCTTCCGGGGTAACTGAGCTCGGAGACGACCTCAGCCCCGTTGGGGGTGTAGAACACGAGCGGGGTCCCAGGAGGGGGAAGGGGCTCGGCGCTCTTGGCCTCGACCTTGACGGAGCCTGAAGGCGGCGGGCTGTCACAAGACGAAAGCGGGATCTCGGGCGGTAGGAGCAAGGAATCGTAGTGCTCCACGTGGGCTGGACGCTGAACTGGGTGCGAGGTGCGCAGGGTCCCGCGCCGCACGCAGGTACCTGGGGCGAGCATCACGTTTTCGGCGAAGAGCCGAGTCTCCTGGGAGACCTCTTCGCCTGGAGTCCACGCCTCCATGCTCATGCTGCCTCGGTGCCAGGAGTTCAAGCCGAGGAGCTCACCCCCCGCTGCACCCACGAGGTGGTGGCTACCGTGGAAGCCGAGGTATTCCAGCTCGCCGCCCAGCGGCTTGCGCAGCCAGTGGCAGCGTGCCACTGGCGTCCCCCCCCTGGGTAGATCCTCGCCGTAGGTCAGGTAGAGGGCGGCCTGCTCGGGGGCCACGAACACGCCTTCAAGCCCAGCGTGTTTGATCCACCAATGGTCCTCCGATGGGAGTTCGTCCCGGCGGTGTAGGACCTCGTGCTCGCCGCTGGCGAGATCCCAGGCGTAGAGGAAGTGCTTGTTCGTCGCGACCAGCGCGAGCCGTCCGTCCGGGAGCCACGCAGCGCGCGGCGGCTTCAAGTCGTCGACGGGGTAGTCGCGCGGGTCGTCTTGGGTGTATCCCCCAAGAGCAGGGGCCGTGGCGTCGAGGAGCCCGTCGTCCACCGCGTCTCCCCTGAGGAGGGTCGTGCGCAGTGCCCAGCCTCCTTCGGAGGGGTAAAGATCTTCGCCCATGTGGTCCTCCATGACTTGGCCGCGGATTGTGCCAGCTGCGCTTCGCCAATACTCGCCCGGCGCGTCATCGGGCGTGTCATGAACGCGGAGCGATGAGCAACAGCACGCGTGTAGGCCGGACAAAGTGCTTTTCGTGAACGCGAACTGGCCGAGCCGATGGCGGCGCCGCTGTGGTGGCGCATCCACCGGGTCGGGGGCTTCTTCGTCACCCGGCGTGTAGGCGGAGGAAGCGAAGCTCAGCCGCTCTAGACCTGGCAGACGAGCAGGGCTGCTGGGGTCACTCGCCGAGCCACCCACACGACTCGCACGACTTCAGAACGGATTGCTGACTTGCCCCGCCTGGTACCCGAGGACCGCCACGACAGCGGCTGCAACCAGGACGAGCACCATCGCCGCAACGAAGAGCCACTTGATCGCGGGACGCTCGAAGAGCACCAGGAAGCGCGCAGCGAGCTGAGCCACGTGATTCGCGGGAGTGACCGGTTCGCCGCAGAGCCTCTTCACTGCCTGGTCGAAGTCAGTCCGCTCCAGGCGTGTTCGCCGGCGGGCATGCGCACGGTGCATGGCAATGCGGAGCACGGGATCCCGGTACGGGAGATGGCGGGCAGCCAGGGCGGACTCGAGCTCGCTCTCCGTCCAGGCGAAGTCGGGCAGTTGCTTGTCCCTTCGCCACCAGCGGTGCGGGCTCGAAGCAGGCGCACCCAGCGTCTCGAGGCGACGCGCCAGGATGGGCCACCCGCTCGCGAGCGGGAACTGGCCAAGGGCCGGCGAGGTGAGAGTGCTTATGGATCCCGTGGAGGCTCTCGAAGTAACTTCGATCGTGAAGCCATCGACCTCGCCGTCGTGCATGGCGTAACCGGGATGGGGCCTCTCCTTCGTGGCTCTACCGCCCCCCTTGCTGCCGGCGAACAGCGGGCCGATCTTCGCCGTCTTCACCACGCGGGGCCCGGCACGATCGGTGTTGCGAAAGGGGTCACGAATCGAGGCCCACAGGAACTCGGTCTCTTCGGTGTCGAGGTCGACGATGCAGTCGGGAGGAGCACTCCAGGATGTCCACCACCTCCGAAGGTCCAGGCTGAGGCAGACCACCCACCCCCAGGTGGCGGCGACGAGCATCAGGCCGGCCTCCAGGTCGGGCTCGGCCTGGCCGAAGACATAGTCAGCCATGTAGCCCAGGAAGGCGGTGGCCGCAGCCGTGAGCATCCAGTTTGCGCATCCCAGCGAGCGGACCGCGGAAACAGCCTGGAGTCTCGGCTCCCCGCCGTGGTTCTTCCTTCCGAGCATTCCCTCGTTGCAGGCGGGGTCGGTTCCGCCCACTCCTCCAATCCTCCAGGCAGGCTAGCATCCTGACCCTGGGGACCCAGCGAACGCCAGCACCTCCAACTGAGTCAACCCACAGCGTCCGGGCACACGAACAGAGACTTCTTCATGCACCGGCGCCGTCGGGCGGCGAGGTCTCCAGGGTGTACCGCGACCCATCGCGACTGGATGACTCCCCGGGAAAGGCGAGCCCGACAGGGCCACGACAACCATCGGGCGGACCACCTTGCAGCACTGATGGGCGAGGCCACCGGCTCGAGCGAGGGGATCGCCACGACGGGCGTCCTGGATGTCACCCCACCTCAAAGCACGAGCCCACAGAGATGAGATGAGCAAGGACAACACGAAGAAGATGCTCATCGAGCTTCTCCCCGACCCGGAAGTCCAGGCCCCCGTCGGAGTGATTGCGCCGATCACGTTTCTTGTCCCCAATATCCGCAGTGCCGGATCCATGCCTCCGCGTCCTCGGGCGTGATGAGATGCATGCCCGCGGCGATCGCGGCATCCAGCGCCTGAGTGGTGCGTGCCTTGGCCGTGCGCAGCCAGTTCTTGAGCTTCGACCAGGCCAACTCGATCGGGTTGAGCTCAGGCGAGTACGGCGGCAGGTAGACGGGTTTGGCTCCGACGCTCTCGAGGAAGGGCCGGACTCGCGCGTCTTTGTGGGCGCCCGCGTTGTCCATGATGACCAGGTCGCCGGGTACGAGTTCGGGCGCAAGGACCTGCTCGAGGAAGGCCATGAAGCGGTCCCCATCGGTGCCGCCCTCGAAGCAGGCCATGGCGATGAGACCATCGACGGTCAGCGCGCCTACCATCGACGTCACCGTTCCCCGGTTCCTCGGGATGGTGTCCTCGGCTCGCTGTCCGCGAGGCGCGCGGCCGTACCGCCGGGTCATCGAGATGGTGGAGCCGGCTTCGTCGATGAAGACCAGTCGGCTCGGAGCCGGATCGGTCATCCATCGAAGGTACGTCTCCCGAAGTGCTTGTATCCGCGGAGTATTGCGTTCAGCGGCCCACGGCGTTTTTTTTACGGGACCAGCCAAGGCGGGCCGTCGCCCGGCTGACAGCCGAGGTGCTGGTCTTGACGATCCCGCGGGACTCCAGCCGCTCGACCAGCTCCGCGTTCGTCAGATCGCATTGCTCCTGCAGCATCTCCTCGATCGCTGCCAGTCCGTCCGCGTCGATCTTCGGTCTTGGACCGCGGCGAGCCGACGAAGGCTCCAGCGAGGCCGTCTGTCGCTCCTGCCGGACGTACCGCTTGACTGACTTGTGGCTCACGGAGAACCGCTCCGCGAGCTCACGCA
>JAAESI010000228.1 GCA_024229515.1 Pseudomonadota bacterium
GGGGCGGCGTCAATGGCGCAAGGAGTCCGGCGCGAACCAGCAAGCTCGGGCCGAGAATGGGATGTATCGGTTCAAGCAGGTCCTCGGCCCCCGCTTGCGCTCACGGTCCGAAGAAGGGCAGAGGAAGGAGGCGATGATCGGTGTGAACATCCTCAATCGCATGACCGAGCTCGGGATGCCGGAATCGCACGCTGTCCGAAGCTGAAACTCCGAGAGAGCCGCTCAGTGGCCCGATCCGGCCTCGCTCGGAGCCGTGCAACAACGCCGTGCTGAAGGCGGGCGGGGCGGGCGCTGACACGACCGAGGAGGCCCGAGGGACTCATCCCCCGGACCTCCCTTTGCCGCCGGGGCGACTCACCCCCCCACGGGCTCGGGAGCGGGCCGCGAGGTCCGCACCATCGGGTCGTTGGCCCGCTCGCGCTCAACGCACCAGTCGTCGAGTACGCCGTGCAGCGAGCGGTGCCGACGGGCCATTTGCGACAGGGCCCCGCCCTGCGCCGTGATCGCCTGGTAGAGGCGGTTGACGTTCCACGCCTCCGCGAACTCCCCGTGCTCGGGCTCACGCCACTCACGAAGCACCCGACGGAGGTTCCCCGGGTTGAGCGCCCCCTCTTCGACGAGGCGCACGATGAGGTGGTGGGCGCCGCGCTCGGGGAGCCCGGTCGCGCGGTACCGGTCCATGCGGACCCCGTGCTCGTCGACCCGCGGGCGGACCCGCCCGACCGCCTCGGCGACGAGGCCCGGCAGGTCGCGACGAATGTGCTTGGTGTGCCGCCGGCAGACCTTGATCTCGGCGTGCAGCGCGAGGTTGAAGCAGACCATCACCCGCTCGCCCAGCAGCAGCGTCGCGGCGTGGCTGTGGTCGTGCGAGTTGAACCAGCCGACGACCACGTCCGCGTCGCCGTGCCGGGACTTCAGATCGGTGACGGCGAGGCCGATGTACCGGTCCCCGCCCCGGTAGAGCGCGTGCAGTTCCTCCGTCAGCCCGATCCCTTCGAGCTCCAGTTCGAGGCGAATGCGGTCGAACAGACCGCCGTGGCTGATCGGCTGGTAGGTGCCGCTGGAGTCGGGGGTGGTCACCTCCCGAACCGCGACCAGGTCCACGGCGTAGTCGCCGACGTAGCCGTCCAGGCCGCGCTTCGTGATCTCCGACGGCTCGGGGGCAGTCGACGCGGGATCCCCGTCCGAGGAGGAGGCAGCGTCGGGCGGCGAGGCCGTTCGGCTGGGGTTCGGGGGGATGGATTCGAGGGCGAGAAGGGACATCGTTGCTCTCCAGGAGGGGGCGAGTTCGATGGCATCCTGGCTCCTCGGGCGGCACGCTACGTGCCCAGCCTGAGCTTCCGGCTTCTCGGGTCGGCTACGGCACCGAACCGTCGTCCAAGGGGGCAGCCACCGTCACGTCGTCCCCGAACGACCGAACCCAGGGCCAGACCTCGACCATCGAGGTGACCGTGAACGTCATCCGCAGCCGCCCGTCATCGAGCGGCTCGAACGCCTGGCTCGGGTGCCAGGTCCGCTCCTGCAGGAGCCGCGCGAGGTACGGCTTCGCCGTGAAGAGCAGTTCGACGCGCGTGGGGAGCCCGTCCGGGTTCTGCCAGATGCCGAAGGCGCCTTCGAACAGCGCCGCCGGTTCGTAGGTCTCCTTCTTGGGATACTCGAACCGCTCCTTGCGCCCCCGCGCGCTCCGCATCCGGTCGACCGCGAACAGGTACCGCTTGCCGTCCGGCTCGTAGGCGGCGGCGAGGTACAGCGCGGACCGCCACATCACCAGCGTGAGCGGGCAGACCACCTGCTTGCGCCATCGGTCGCCATCCCCGGAGGCGTACTCGAACGAGACTCGGCGGGTGTAGAACAGCGTGCTCAGGAGGACCGCGACGGTGTCCTCGTGGCCCGCGTAGTTCTTGGGCGCGTCCGGGACGTAATGGAGCATGCGGTCGATGTTCCGCAGCAGGTGGCGCAGGACGAACGGCTTGTCCCCGATCCCCTGCACCAGATCCGCCCACGGCCCCTCCAGCGCCTGCGTCATCTCCCCGTCCCCCGCGAACGCGAAGACCTCGCGCACCATCCAGTAGGAGGCCACCCGCGCGAGGAACCCCGGCTGCTCCTCGGACGGCCCCTTGTGAGCGCGGAGCCGAAGGTAGCGAGCCTCGCCCTCCTGGATCTCCTCAATACGCCATCGGCCACCCGGGTCGATCAGGTGTTCGAAGTTCTCGACGAGGCTCTTCTTGTACTTGCGGTAGGTCCGGTCCGCGATTTCGAGTTCGCCCTTCATCGAGTCGACGCGCCACCCCCGGGGGTCCGTCAGCAGGCGGTACAGCACGCGGGCGAGGTTCAGGGCGATGGGGTCAGGCATGCGCGGAAGTGTCCCATGGCGGCACGCAGCGTGCCGCGCAGATCCGCAGGATGTGAATACCTTCCCGCCCGCCGCCCTCGACCGGAGCCTCCATGCCGAACCCTCCTCGCCGCCGCCATCCCCGCCATCCCGGACCTCCGCCGGACCACCCCGACACGCCCTTCCGCGATCCCGCTGAGTACCTCGACGCCCTCTTCGGGGCCATCCGCGAGCACGTCGCCGAAGCCGAGGAGACCGAGGAGGAGCCGTTCGACACCGACGACTTCGACTACGTGCCCGTGCACCTGCGCGAGCGCCAGCGCCGGTCCGCGCCCCGGCACGCGCCCTGGGCCCCTCCTCCCCCCTGCCGCTCCACCACTCGCGCCCCGCAGGTCCGCTCCACTGCGCGCCTCGTCCGGCGTCGGGTCGCCGCGACCCGCAAGGCCGACCGCACCTTCGCGTGGCCGCACCAGGCGCTGGCCGATGCCACGGGACTGGAGCGCTCCCTCGCCCTCGCAGTGGTGCTCCTGCGCGGCTTCGAGGCCGACCGCCTCGGGCCCCACATGCGCTCGCAGCCGCCGGAGCCCGAGGAGATCGGCGAGCTCGCGCACCGCCTCGCGGGGACCCGGACCGACGCGCGCCGCCGCATCGTCCGCGCCCTTCAGGCCGACGGCGAACTGGTCCGCGGGGGCCTCGTGCAGCCGTTTGGGGACGAGGAGCATCGGTACTTCCGTCACCACGGACCCGGCTTCCTCCTCCCCCGGGCGGTGCGACGCTTCATCGACGGCCGGCCCACGCCGCTGGAGCCGACCCGCGTGGTCGGTCCCGGTCGGGAGCAGCCTCACGACTGGATGTCCGACGCGAGCAGCGACCAGATCCGCACCCGCGTCGCCGGCCGGGAGCGCGCCCAGAAGCTGCTCGCGGCCTCGGACCTGCCCACGGCGGGGGCTCGGGCGGCACTCGGCCCGGTCGAAATCGCGGTCCCCCGGGGCGTGCCCGGAGCGGGGCTGGCGGGGGCTCTCGCGACCCTCCTGGAGCGTCCCGTGATCGACGCGCTGCCGCGTCCGCAGGAGCCCGAGCCGGGCCGTCGGGAGCTGATCGCCGAAGCACGGCTGCGGGGCGCGGCCGTCCTCATCGAGGTGCCGGAGCCGGCCATGGGGGGGCCCTTCGGCCCCTTCACCGAAGATCCCGAGGAGGAGGCGCACCGCTGGCCGTACGAGGTCCTCGTCATCCGCCTCGATCGGGGCGAGGGCGAGGCCGGCGTTCGCCTCACGCCGCCCGGGCCCGAGACCCGCGGCCGGCTCTGGTCGCGAGCCCTGGAGACCCTCCAAGAGCCCCCGCTCGAGCCCTCGATCCTGGAGCGGCTGACCGCGATGCCCCTGCATCCCGAGCAGATCGTGGCCACGGCCGCGGCCCACGTCATATCGGCGGACGGGACCCCCCGAAGCCCCGGCGCGCTGCTCCAGACAGCGGGGCGCGCCCTCCGGCTGGACGGCCCCACCGCGGAGATCCCCTCGATCCGGTTGGCGGACGTGATCCTGCCTCCCGAGCTCCGGCGTCAGGCCGAGCACGCGATCGCCGCGTGCGGGGATTGGAAGGCGCTGGCGGAGCGGCTCGAAGGCTCCATCCACGGCGGCTACGGCCGGACGCCCGTGCTGCTGTTCTCGGGAGCGCCCGGCACCGGCAAGACCCGCCTCGCGGAGGCCGTCGCCGGGGAGCAGGGACGCGCACTGCGGCGCCTGTCGGGGCCGGATCTTCGGTCCTGCTGGTACGGCGAAGCGGAGAGGACCATCCGCACCGAGTTCCGGCGGCGGGACGATGCAGTTCTGTTCCTGGACGAGGTCGACGGCTTCCTCACCCAGCGCGGCAGCGGGCCGCAGAGCCGGACCGATAGCCGGCTCGCCAACGTGCTCCTGGAGGAGATCGAACGCACGGATCATCTGGTGATCATGGCGACCAATCGGGCCGCTCAGCTGGACGCGGCGCTGGAACGTCGGGTGCTGTTCCACCTCAAGTTCGAGGCCCCTGGGCCGGTCCAGCGGGAGCAGATCTGGCGGCTGCACCTTCCGACCGGAATCGCCGGGTCCGAGGAGGTCGACTGCGGTCGCCTCGCTCGCCTGGAGCTCAGCGGGGGCGGCATCAAGAACGCCTCCTGGCGGGCGATCCTGACGGCTCATCGGGACGGCGACCCCCTCACTACCGCCTCGGTCGAGGAGGAGGGCCGTCGGGAGCTGGCGGGAGCTCGCTCGACCCGCACCGTCGCCGGCTTCGGCGCGCGGGGTGGCCGGTCTCGCAGGCCGGCAGAAGCGTAGGAGGAGGAGGCCATGAGCGAGCACAAGTTCCGCCCCGGCTCGGCGTGGGTCGAGCCGAAGCTGTACCGCTTCCGGGGATCGCCCGCGAGTCACGAGATCGTCGTCCTCCGCCCCTGGCCCGATCCGCGGGCGTGGCGACGCAGCAGCGGGGGAGTTGGGTGGTGGGGCTGTCGTCCGTCGATCGATCTGCGGCGGGCGGACCGGGCCCTGCGCGAGAAGGCGACGCACGGCGCGCGCCACGAGCGAGCGGCGGCTCTGCAGGTCCCGGCCCCGATTCGGAGCGCGGTGGGCCCGCTCCCGCAGTGGACGCAATGGGCGGTCCTGTCGATGGTGGCGCGCGTCGACGGAGCGCTAGACCTCCTGCAGGCTTCGCCGGCGCTGGCGGTCGGTCTGGCGCACTCGTTCGCGCTCCGTCCGACCCAGAAGCGGCCGATCCGGGCGGCGCGGGTTCAGATCCGACGCCGACGGCGGCAGATCGCCGGATGGCTGGGCTTCCCGGAGACGGAGGCCTCGGTCAAGGCGATCGCGCGGCTTCACCCGGACGACCGCACCCCGCACGGGCTGACGGCGTTGCGTTGCCTGCTGCTCGCCGGCGAGCCGTGGCTACCCCACCTCAACCCGATCACGATGGAGGCGCTGGCGCTCCTCATCATCCAAGGTCCCCGCCGGGATCGGCTCACGCTCGGCCTGCTTCAGGAGATCGGCGCGATCCGGTCCGCGACGGGGCGGGACCGTGCCTACGGCGCGGTCTATCGCGCACTCAACGATGGGGGCGAACCAGGAGGACGGCCTGGCTCGCCGGTGCTCCGTTCAGTCGACGCGGCTCAGCAGTTCCTCGACGAAGTCTGCGCGCAGGAGCGGCAGCAGTGGATCGCCGCGTTGCGCGCCGAAGGGCCGTTCCCGGTACCGCCCTACGCGGACGCGCTGATCGATGGTCCCACGCCCTGGGAGATGAGCGCGATCAGCGACGCAGGGTCGTTGGTCGACCACGCTGCCCGCCAACGCAATTGCCTCGACTCGGGCACCTACTTCCGGCGGATCCTGGACGGCACCGGCTACGCCTACGAGCTGTCCTGGACCGAGGGCACCCGCACGCGGCGAGCGACGCTCTACCTCGACGCCCGTGGCGTGCTGCGCCGCCGGTGGGGGATGGAAGATCTCCGGCTGAGTTGCAATCGGCCTGCGCCGCACTGGCTCGCCGAGCAGGTGATCGGGCTGCTGAAGCGGGTGCCGCCGCAGCGGTTGCCTGCGCCGAGGGTGGTCCCGGAGATGGCGGCAGTGGAGGCGTTTGATGACCGGCAGATCGAGATCCCGTTCTAGGACCTTCAAGGACTGATCATCACCCCCTCCGCTCCGAGGGAGAACTTCGAGGCGTGAACAACCCAAACCGAAACGTCTCCAGCTAGAACGGATCAACCTCAACTCCAGATCGGACTCATTGCGCCGATCACGTTTCTTGTCCCCAATATCCGCAGTGCCGGATCCATGCCTCCGCGTCCTCGGGCGTGATGAGATGCATGCCCGCGGCGATCGCGGCCAGGTTGAGAGAGAGAGGGCATCGGCTCGGCCAGTTCGCGTTCACGAAAAGCACTTTGTCCGGCCTACACGCACTTCGGCGTCACCTTGCTCTTCGTGCGTGCGGCCATCGTCGTGGTCTCCCGAGGACTTGCCTCGGAGAGCACCGTGGGACTCGGAGGGACGGAAGGTCAAGAGGCCGAGCCATGCACCAACGCCATGCACCAACGCCCCATCGCGCTGCACAAGGACGTGCTCGGCGGCCCCCTGGCGATGGCCGCATCGAAGACGGGGGCTTGACCGGCCCTCTGCCGTGAGGCAGGTTCCCGCCGGGTCTGGGCTGCAAGGTCCAGAATCGGTTGCGTGTCACCATCGTGTCACTGTGGTTAGGGCGCGCGGCAAATGTAGGAAGCACCTGGGACCCCATCGTCTAGTTTGGTCCAGGACACCGGGTTTTCATCCCGGCAACACGGGTTCAAATCCCGTTGGGGTCACCATTTCCCTCTCATTTCAAGTAGTTAGCGCGCTCGTCGATCTCCCCGGAATCGGCGCTGGGCATGTAGTGGGCATGTTTTCTCCAACACGACCGCTCTAAGTTCCCGCAACACGGCTGCTCGAAGTCCCCCCGCAGGTTCTGTAGCCCCCATTGATAGATAGATGGACGCCTGCGCGTCCTGCTGTTGTCGGACCTATACGCCAGGGCTCGGATCAGTCGCCCTGAGAGATGCGCCCGACGAGGTTCTCTATGGGGATCTGGCCGAGACTGAACTGCCCCGGAATCCCCGGCGGCCTGTTTTCTTGAGTCAGGCCACCCAGGATTGGGCGGCTTGATGCTCGTACCAAGCCTTCTCGAACTCCGCTGGAGGAACGTACCCCAGCGGCTCCAAAAGGCGCTTCTTGTTGA
>JAAESI010000229.1 GCA_024229515.1 Pseudomonadota bacterium
GACGCTGCAGGCCTTCGTTGAGGACTGGGCCGCCCTCAGCAACGGCGCGCGGGTGACGCACCAGGACGAGCCCGAAGACCTGAAGAGAGCCAGGCCTGTCGACCTCGACTACCACGCGCCTCGCTACGCCATGCACGAGGTCGAGGGTCAACGGGTCGCCGTGGCCAGCTACTTCCAGCAGGGACACGTGGGCCAGCGAGGCCGCCACTGGGCCTACGTCGTTCGTGCCCATCGGGTGAAGGACGGAGCCGTGGTTGATCCGAAGGGCACCTCCCTGCCACAGCCGAGGTGGTTCACCGAAAAGGGCTGACCGGCGCCCACTGGCCCGCGCTGCGCTCGAACGCTGCGATCACCTGCTCCGAGAGCGTTTGCGCCGCGGCTTGGTCGACCGCGCCGCCCTGCCGCGACAAGGTCCGCGAGCCGCTCATCGCGGCCATCGACACCCTGTTCACCGCGCGGCCACGACCGCTGGCCTTCGCGACACCGGAGCCGACGAAGCTCGCAGCGCCGAGGAACCCCGTCGCCGGGTCGGGAGCGGGTGGTCCCGCCTTCCCATGCGGAGTTGAAGGAGGTGGGCCGGATCGAGGTCGGCAGCAGCGCTCCGGCGCCCCCGGCAGGAGCCCCGCCAACCGGCACGACCACGGGAGCCAATACATGAGCCGCGCCTTCCAAGATGAGCTGCGCTTCTTCGGCATCCGCTCCTCCCCGAACTACGTCGGCCAACCCCAGGGCAACGGCATCGCGGAGCGGATGATGAAGACCCTCAAGCACCAGTTGCTCTGGCTCAAGACCTGGGACGATGTTGACCAGGTCAACGAGGCTCTACAGGCCTTCCGAGAGACCTACAACAACCACTGGATGGTCGGACGCTGGGGCTACAAGTCACCGGCGACCGTAAGGGAAGAACTCACGCCCTCGAGGCGTGCCACCTGAACCACTAATCTGTGTCCGCGTGACCGGGGGGCAGTACAGGGGTTGAGCCAAGACGCTGGCGGAGCTGCCCGGAGCTGCCCGGAGCTCAGGCCGGGCGCAGGATCAGCGCATTCTTCTCGAGCAGCGCGAGCGTCCCGTCGGGGCTCCAACGGACTCGGTATCCGCTGAAGTACTTCGGCAGCGGGAAGCTGCGGTGGCTCCCATCACGCA
>JAAESI010000230.1 GCA_024229515.1 Pseudomonadota bacterium
CGATGCGTCCGCGGCTGCGCCGCCTCGTCGACTACATCACCGTCAACGCGGCCAGGGCCGCACCGAAGAAGGAGCGGCGACGAGGTCGCCTGTCCATGGGACTCGAGCCGGTCGGCGCCTAAGTGATCACCTATGAGCCGGGCCTAGAAGACCGTGGTGTACAGCAGGTAGTTGCCCGACGTGTTCGAGGCGATGTTGTCCGACTCGACCTCGATGTAGTACGTGCCCGAGGTCGCGAAGAACCAGGTGAAGTACGGGTCGGCGGCGCCCGGCGGCTCGTCCTTGTAGACCTCGTCGCCGGAGCTGTCCCACAGCGTCAGCTGCGCTTCCAGGCCGGAGATGGCGTTGGCGTCGATGTCGAAGGTGACGAATTCACCCGAGAACACCGTGAAGACGAAGTAGTCCGAGTCCAGCCAGCCGTCGACGTAGCCGCAGGCGGTGTCGCCGGCGGTGAGGCTGTCGGCCAGCCCGGTGGTGCCGTTGGGCTCCACCTCGGGGTCGTCGCAGGTCTCGTAGCCGAAGATCCAGAGCTCGTAGTCGTGGTCAGAGCCGCCGGCGGAGATGGAGAAGGCCTCCACCTTGACGTAGTAGGTGCCTGCGTCGGGGAGCAGGTTGTTCAGGTAGGGGTCGGTGCCGTCGGTGTCGTCGTTGAAGTCGATCTGGGTCGTGCCGTCGGACTCGTACAGCGTGAGGGTGGAGTCCAGCGGGCCCACCGGGGTGTCGATGTCGATCGTCAGCTCGGTCCAGGCGTTGAGGGTCAGCTCGTACCAGTCCTCGTCGCCGCCCTGGCCGATCTCGCCGCAGTTGAGCGAGTTCAAGTCGATGTCGTCGGCGAGGACGGTGGTGCCGTTGGGCTCGATCTCAGTGAAGTCGCACGTGGCGATGTTCTCGTCGATCTGGCCGTCGCAGTCGTTGTCGACCGAGTCGGTGACCTCCGTGGCGGAGGGGTTGATCGCCGCGTCGCCATCGTCGCAGTCGCCGTCGGCCTCGGTGACGCCGTCGCCGTCGTCGTCGTAGCACTCGGTCTCCTCGTCCGTGGTGCCGTCGCAGTCCTCGTCGATGCCGTTGCAGATCTCGGTCGCGCCCGGGAACACGGTGGCGTCGGTGTCGTCGCAGTCGCCGTCGTTCACGGTGGCGCCGTCGCCGTCGCCGTCGCCGGAGCAGTCGATGTCCTCGTCCGCGACGGTGTCGCAGTCGTTGTCGAGGCCGTCGCAGATCTCCACCGCGCCCGCGAACGTGTCGGCGTTGGAGTCGTCGCAGTCGCCGTCGTCCTCGGACTGCCCGTCGCCGTCGTCGTCGTAGCAGTTGGTGCCTTCGTCGATGTCGCCGGAGCAGTTGTTGTCGAGGCCGTCGCAGGTCTCGGTGGCGCCCGGGTAGACGGTCGCCTCGCTGTCGTTGCAGTCGCCCTCGGCGGTGGTGAAGCCGTCGCCATCGCCGTCGCCGGAGCAGTCCACACCGTCGTCGATCTCGGTGTCGCAGTCGTTGTCCTGGCCGTCGCAGACCTCGTCGGCGCCGGGGTAGGTGTCGGGGTTGGCGTCGTCGCAGTCGCCGCCCACCTCGTCGACGCCGTCGCCGTCGTCGTCGAAGCACTGGGTGCCCTCGTCGATCAGGTCGTCGCAGTCCTCGTCGACGCCGTCGCAGTGCTCGGTGGCGCCGGGGTTGATGGCCGGGTCGTTGTCGTCGCAGTCGACCGTCGGCAGGTAGCCGTCGCCGTCGTTGTCCTCGCTGCCCTCGCACACGTCACCCTCGTCGACCTGTCCGTTGCAGTCGTTGTCCTGGCCGTCGCACACCTCGTCCGCGCCCGGGTAGACAGTGGGGTTGCCGTCGTCGCAGTCGCCGTCGTCTTCGGTCTCGCCGTCGCCGTCGTCGTCGTAGCAGTCGGTCTCTTCGTCGATCGTGCCGTCGCAGTCCTCGTCCACGCCGTCGCACGTCTCCGTGGCGCCGGGGTAGACGTCCGCGTTCATGTCGTTGCAGTCCACGTCCGCGGGGAAGCCGTCGCCGTCGACGTCGTCGTCGTCGTCGTCGCCGGTGTCGTCGTCGTCGCCGGTGGCGTCGTCGTCGTCGGTGAAGCCGATGGTCTGGGGCTCACAGCCCATGAGCAGGAGCAAGAGGAGCGAAAGGAGGGTTGCGCGCATGGAAGGCCGACTAGCAGGCGGAGCGGTTCGCGCGGAAGGGTCTTCATCGACCCGTAGGGGACTCTCAACATCGCCTCGACATCACACCGCGTACGCAACAAGATCGGCCCCGATGCGGCGCGTCCTCTTCTTTCTGCTCTTGCTCCTGCTGCCTGCGACGGCGGCGCACGCGGTGACCGCGAACCTGTGTGTGCGCAACGACGGGGAGGGGACCTTCGATCCCGGGGACCTGGATCTGTTCGCGGACTCGGACTGGAACGCGGGCGACCGCACCGGCAGCGGGCCGAGTTCGTCGCTGGCGCCGGGCGCCGGGACCTGCATCTCGCTGACCGGCCTGTACCAGTGGAACGGGTACCAGTATCAATACGTGTTCGAGATCGAGTTCATGGACTCGCTGGGCCTGTCGTACTTCCACAGCCCCGCGAACCTCCAATTCACGAGCAGCTCCACCGCCTACGTCAGCGAGCTCGGGATCACCTCGTTCGCGCCCTCGACCTCCGACTACATCTCGATCGCCAACGAGGTTCCGCCGGCGTTCGGCAGCATCAACGCGTACGGGAACTGGCCCAACGACGCGACCGAGTGCTGGTCTACTGGTCGGGCCTGACCTCGGCGCAGGCGCAGGACAGGAACGCGACCTCGCTGGTGCGTTCGACGTCGCCGAGCGGGCCCTGGACCGAGGTCTGCTTCACGATGTCGTGGGGCTTCTCCTCGACCGCCGACGGGAGCCTCACCCCGGGCACGACCTACTACTACCGGGTCGACACGATCGACGACTACGGCGCCGAGACCGAGGGCCCGACCACGTCCTGCACCACCGCCGCGGCGCCCCCCGCGGACGCCGACGGTGACGGCTCGGACGAGACCGTCGACTGCAACGACAACGACAACACCATCTACCCGGGCGCGCCCGAGCTGTGCGACGGCGAGGACAACGACTGCAACGGCTCGGTCGACGAGGTCGCGGACGTCGACGGGGACGGGTTCGACGCCTGCTCCGACTGCGACGACGACGACGTGGACAACTTCCCCGGCAACACGGAGGTCTGCGACTCGTTCGACAACGACTGCAACGACCTGAGCGACGACGTGGAGGATGCGGACGGGGACGGGTTCGACGCCTGCTCCGACTGCGACGACGACGACGCCGACAACTACCCCAGCAACCCCGAGGTCTGCGACGGGCAGGACAACGACTGCGACGAGACCGTCGATGAGGACGATGTCTGCGGCGATGACGACGACGCCACGGACGACGACGACGCAACGGACGATGACGACGCCACCACCGACGATGACGACGCCACCACCGACGATGACGACGCCGCGGACGACGACGATGCCGCGGGCGATGACGACGACGAGTCAGGCGGCGGATGCGCCTTCGGCGGTAGCCCTTCGGGCGGCTCCGGGATGCTGCTCCTCCTGGCCGTCGGGGCCGCGCTGAACCTGCGACGACGGCGTTGATCTTCTGCTAGATCCTCGTCCATGCGCCGTGCCCTCTTCGCCCTCCTCCCGCTGCCCCTCCTGAGCCTCGCCGTCTGCACCCCGACCGGGGACGACGACGACGAGAGCCCGGCCCCTCCGACGCTGTGCGAGACGCTGGAACTCCCCGAGCGCGCGTGGAACGCCGACGGCCCCTACGGCCTGCTCCGCCGCGAGCTCATCGAGGACTTCACCATCGAGCTGCTGGAGGAGGACGACTGGGTCATGTCCGAGCGCTGGAGCGGCTGCGAGAGCTACGTCTTCGTGCCCGACTCGCTGAACGTGCACCAGACCGACCCCACCTCGCTGTGGGAGCAGGGGATCGCCGATCTCGTCGCCCGCTCGCCCCGCAACGCGCACTACTTCTTCGTCAGCACCGAGTTCAACTCCGAGCCCGCCGAAGCGGCTGCTGAGGCGATGCGCTCCCGCATCGACAACGACCTCGAAGACCTCGACGGCGACGACGCCGCGTGGTGGGCCGAGCGGCTCCACGTCGTGCGGCGCCGCGCCCGGTCGCTGGGCAACAACGTCGAGGAGATCCTCCTGACCATCGGCCGGGGCGGGTTCGCCATCGACCGCTTCCAGCAGGTCCGCGGGATCGGCAGCTTCGCCGACGTTGTCCTCTACATCGGGGGCGACGGCTGGCCCTGGGAGTCCAACCTCGGCTACGCCGCCCACGAGGTGAACTACTTCAACTTCGAGTCCAACCGCCAGGAGGTGCTGGACGCCCAGGACGCCGCCGGTGAGGTGACCGAGATCGAGGTCTGGAACGACGTCATCCTGTCGGAGTTCGAGGACACCGAGGTGACCTTCCCCGCCGCCGCCACCATGGCCACGTTCGACCGCATGGAGTTCGCGGTGGACGCCTTCTGCCCCGACAGCGGCGCGGCGGAGCAGGGCAACTGCGGCGCGTGGGACTACCTCGGCCATGTCTGGCTCTACGACGACGCCACCGAGTCCTGGCTGGAGATGTCCCGCTTCATCACGCCGTACCACCGCGAGGCGACCTACATCCTGGACGCGACCCACGCCCTGCCGTGGTTGGCCGAGGGCGGCACCCGCACCATCCGCTACAGCTTCGCCCCTAGCTGGAACGTGCAGCCGACGTGGACGAAGTTCACCGTCCGCCTCCGCGACAGCGGGGAGCCGACCCCCACCCAGGCCGACTTCCTGTTCGGCGGCGGCGGCTTCGGCTCGACCTACAACGACGGGCGGGAGCCGGTGACGGTGACCGTTCCGGCGGACGCCACACGCGTGGAGCTGCAGGCGATCATCACCGGCCACGGCGCCGACTACGGCCAGTGCGCCGAGTTCTGCAACCACCAGCACGAGTTCACGGTCGACGGCGAGGTCTACTTCCACGAGCACCTCGATCCGGGCGACCAGGAGGCCTGCAGCAACAGCACCTTGGCCACCGGCACGGTGCCGAACCAGTCCGGCACGTGGTGGTTCGGGCGGGGCGGGTGGTGCCCGGGACGGCGCGTGGATCCGGTGGTGTTCGACGTCACGGCGCACGCCAAGGACGGCAGCGTGACCGTCGATTACCGCGGGCTCAACAACAACAACACCCCCGTGGACGGCTCCGGGAACATCGAGATGCGCAGCTGGCTCGTCGTCTACGAGTAAGGTCTTGGCGAACGTAGTGACTCCTACTAGAGTCACCCCATGGCACGGCCCCTCGCTCTGATCCTGGCCGCCCTGGTTCTGGGCGGCTGCTCCGACTACGCGCTGCACGCCGGGTTCGAATCGAACCCGCCGGTGCTCGATCTGGACGACGAGGAGGCCGACGAGCCGACTCCCGACCCGGTGGACGACGACGAGCCCGAGGCCGTCACCTGCGAGGACATCGGGACGGTGGCGCTGGACTGGTACGCCAACGAGCCGTTCGCTGCGATGGACGACCCGAGCGATGGCGCCGGGATCCCGTTCCACGCCCCTGCCTTCGACGCGGTCGGCTTCGCCGGCATCGACCTGCCCGACACCGCCACCCCCGCGGGATTCGACCGCGCCTACCTGGGCGAGTTCGAGCTGACCGATCTGCCCCCGTCGCTGTGGGTCACGGTGCAGTCCGACGACGGCCTGTGGCTCTGGATCAACGGCGAGTTCTTCGGCCACTGGGGCGGTGAGTGGCAGCAGGAAGGGTGCGTCAACGACGAGGCCAACTGCGGCGAATACGTGTTGGTGGAGCCGGTGGACATCGCCCCGCTGCTGGTCGAAGGTTGGAACGTCGTCGCTGCCCGCGTCAGCAACCCCTTCATGAACACCTGGTTCGACGTCGCCACGGAGTGCATCGACTGACTACGCACCAACAGATCGTCGCCCTCTTCGCCGACGCCGGCCTCACCCGCAACGAAGCGCTCGCCTACCTCGCCCTCCTGGAATCCCCGGAGGAGGAGGGGCTGACCGGCTACGAGGTCGCGGCCCGCTCGGGCATCCCCCGCAGCGCCGTGTATGCGGTGATGCGCAAGCTGGAGACGGCGCGCGCCTGCTTCAGCACCGGGGAGAGCCCCGCCCGGTACCGAGCCACGGCGCCCGCGACCCTCGTAGGGGACATGCGGGACCACGCGGTGGGGCAGCTGGACAAGCTCGCCTCGGAGCTGGACCGGTTCCCCAAGCGGTCGTTCCCGGAGCCGATCTGGACCTACGCCAGCTACGACGACGTGATCGCGCGCACCGACGCGATGATCCGCCGGGCGGAGCGCTCGGTGTACCTGTCGCTGTGGGCCCGGGAGGCGGCGGCGCTCGCGCCCGCGTTGGCCGAAGTGGCCGACCGCAAGCTGCACCGGGTGGTGTTCAGCACCGATCGCCTGGGGACCCCTCCGCCGGGCTTCTCGGTCTGGTCGGACGAGCTCACCTCCGACGCCGAGAAGGCGACCTGGTCGCACAAGATCCTCGCCATCGTCGACCGCCGCGAGGCCGTCATCGGCGGCGCCGAACCGGACGCGGACAACCACGCGGTGCACACCCGCAACCCGTCCCTGGTGGACGTGGCGACGAACCACGTCATCCTCGACATCACGCTCCTGGCCCAGCGCACGGGCCGTGATTGCAGCGACGACGTCAGCCCGATGATGAGGCCGCACCTGCTGTAGCGGACGGACTCACGCCAAGGAGCCAAGGGGCCAAGAGGGTTTCGTTGACGGGGGACTGCGGTGCGCCCGGGAGGAACTCGATCTCGCGCAGAGGACGCGGACGGACGAGCCCACGGGGACTACTCGTCCGGCGGGCCGCGGCAGGGTGACGCCGGATCAAGCTGACGGCAACTGCGCCGATGAAGAGATCGTGGCCGCTGTCCGCCTGCTTCTGCTTCTGCTTCTGCTTCTCGCGCTCCTGGGCACCGTCGGCTGTGCGAGCAACCAGGTGGCCCTCGACTGCGACGACGCGACCGCCGCCCCGGGCGAGGTCATCGCCGTCACCGCCACTCACGCCCGCGCGCTCACTCCCGGAGCGTCCAAGCCTGCCTTCGTCATCCGCCCCATCTCCGGTGCCGCCGGCCGGTGGACGATGGCCGAGGCCGAGGCTTCCCCGGGTCCCTGGGCCCGCACCGAGTACCGCGGTCAGTTCGCCGCCTCGAGCCCCGGCCGGTTCCGGCTGGAGGCGCTGATGGGCGCCCGCACCGCCGCCTCCTGCGAGGTCACCGTCCACGCTCCCCGGCTTGCACTGGTCGGTCTTCCGCAGTAGGGAAGGTCGCCATGAGCGACGCCAAGAACGCTGCCCGCCTGAGCCGCTGGACCGAACGCGGCACCTCCATCGAGGCGAACGTCACCGTCAAGAAGCGCGAAGAGACCGGCACCGCGACCGTATACGTCGCCGAGCTCGACGGCGGCGCGCGCTTCAAGCGGGCCGCGAAGATCGGGCTGATCTGCTGGGGCCTCGCCGTCTTGTCGATCCCGATCGTCGTCTTCCACTTCGTGCTCGTGCCGATGTTCCTGCTCGCCGGCCCGGTGCTCTTCTTCATGCGCTACGGCCAGGAGCAGGTGATCCTCGGCTCGCTGGTGGACTGCCCCGTCTGCAGCCACACCAACCGGGTCAAGGAGCAGGCCGAGGCGTGGCCCATCACGCACCACTGCGACAACAACAAGTGCCGGGAGACCATGTTCCTGGCCCGCCCCGGGGACGAGCCCGCCTGACGGCGAACCGCCCGCCGCCGCCCGTACCTGGGCCGGAGGTGCCGTGCCCCGATTCGCCGTCCTGATCCTCGTTGGCCTCGCCGCCGTCGCGCCCTCGTCCGCCCACACCGACGCCGCGCTCCTGTGCCTCGAGCGGGTCGTCACCGAACTGGATCCCCCGCCCGCGCTCGCACCCCTGCCGACGTGGTCGCAGTCCTGGGCCGCCGCGCCTCCCATGCGCCCCCCGAGCTGCCCGTCTGGCCCGACTCCGAGGCGGGCCTGCGGAAGCTGGTGACTCGCGAGCCGGCGACGGCGATGGAGTACGTCGATCGGGAGCTGGCAGCTCGGCGAGCGGCCGCGTGGTGGATTCTGAGGGGCTTCCACAGCCCCGCCTCGACCAGCCTCGAGGCATCCCGCCAGGCCTCCGCCGCACTGGCCGAGCGCGGCACGGTGGAGGCATCCATCCGCGCCCGCGCCCGCCTCGCGGGGGCCGAATTCGCGTCGGGCGAGGCCTCCCGGACGAGGTTTCGCGCGCTTGTGGACGATCCCTTCGTAGGGGCCCGCGCGCGGTTGTTCCTCGCCCAGGCGCAGGCCGATGACGGGGCCGCTCCGCACGCACTCCTGGACGTCCTCACCGGGGCCCCGTTCGATGGGCTGGATCCCGCCGAGACCCTGCTCGCCCTCTCCGCGGTTCAGGACGCGCACCTGGCGTCGGGAGAGCTGGAGGCCGCCCGCGACGCCGCCAAGGAGGTCGTCTCCGCGGCCGACCGGGCCCTCGCCGCAGGCGCTCCGCAGGCGGACGAGATCATGTGGTTCAAGGAGCGTTCGCTGGTCGCGATCGTGCTGCTGTTCCGCGCCCTCGGCGACGAGTCCGTGTCGCGCGCGAGCGAACACGCCGCGACCTGGGCGGTGCGTCAGATCAGGGCCATGAGGCTGATGGGCCCGCTGGCCGGCGCCACCATCGAGGTGGCCCGGAGCGATCCCTGGGCCGAGGCAGGCACCGGGGACCCCGCCGGTCAGGCGCTGCTCCGGGAGCTGGAGGCGGCGGCCGACGAGCTCCGCGCCGACGAGGCGCGGGACGACCGGCTCGCGGCCGTCCGCCTGCACCTCGCCACCGCCGAGGAGCAAGCCGGTGACGGGCCCGAGGCGCCGCTGTGGTCGGCGGCCCGGGCGTGTGTCGCCGCCGCGAGTGGTTTGTCTGATGAGGTGACTGCGGCCACGGAGAGGATCAGGGCGCGGGCCGAGGACGGATCACCGTGGTTCGCGGCCAACGAGTCCAGCGCGGAGGCGTGGTCGAACCTGTGGCTCGCGCTCGATCTGATCGACGCCCTCGCGGTCGTGGAACCGTCCCCCCTCAGGGACGCGGAATGCCCACCCTGAACACGCTCAGATCGTCGCCCTGAAGGCTGTACGCAAGCGTTGGCGGGACCTTGACGAAGGTGCCCGGCAGCAGCGGGAGCGAGGTCTCCTCGAACTGCAACGAGCCGTCGCCGGATCGAACCATCAGGAGGGTGTCTCTGCCGGATGCGGGGGCGTCGCCGGCGGCCGTCCAGCCGAGCGTCCAACCGGCGAACGCCGCGGGGGCGTCGCTGCCGGGCGCGAAGTCGACCGACGTGGCCGATCCCTCGACCTCGGACGGGAGCAGGTACCAGTTCTGGCCGAACTCGGGCCGCTGCAGCACGATCGTCGCCAGCGGATCGGCCGCCCGGTTGCGCACCGAGTGCACGACGCCGGCGGGGGCGACGATCGTCGACCCGACCCCGCGGGAGCCGCCCACGGGACCGGCGGCGGTCCACGACTGCCACTCGGCGTTGCCGGCGGCGACGAAGACGAGCTCGTCGTTGTCGGGGTGCCGGTGCGGGGGCACGAGCTGGTCCTTGGGGATGACATGCACGTGAGCGGACCAGTCGGCGCTGGCGACCAGATCGAAGCTCCAGTCCGCTTTGAAGCCGCCCTCGCCCTCGCTCACCTTCTCGGGCACGTGCACGTGGATGAGCGGTTCGCGGTCCGAAGGAGCCGCCACCGGCGCCGAGCAGCCGATCAGCACGGCCAATGAAGCGAGGGTGAGGCGCATTTGGGCGATTGTAACGTCGATGGCAACATCCACGTCGTCCCCCCACACCCGTGGAATGTTCGCGATTGACGTCCTCGACCCCGATGCTGCCTGCCGACAGTGACCTCGTCCCCGCCTTGCTGCGCGGGGAGGAGGCCGCGTTCGCGTCGATCCTGGATGCCTGGTCGGGAGGCCTGCAGCGGGTCGCCCGCAGCTACGTGCGCACCAACGAGATCGCCGACGAGGTCGTGCAGGACACCTGGCGAGCCGTGATCGCAGGACTGCCCCGCTTCGAAGGGCGCAGCTCGCTCAAGACCTGGATCTTCACCATCGCCGCCAATCGCGCCCGCACCCGGGCCAAGCGGGAGGCGCGGGCGGTGCCCATGAGCGCCGTCGGCGGCGGCGGACCCGACGGCGGGCTCGACCCCGATCGGCTGCGCGGCGGCGGCGGCTGGCTCGTCACCGACGCCCCCGAGGGGATCGACTCGCCCGAAGCCGAGACCATCGCGTGGGAAGCCTCCGGCGTCGTGGAGGAGGCCCTCGCGGCGGTGCCGGAACGCCAGCGCACGGTGCTGTTGCTGCGGGACGTCGAAGGATTGAGTTCCGAGGACGTGTGTAACCTTCTGGAGATCAGCCACTCCAATCAGAGAGTCCTGCTCCACCGGGGGCGCGCGAAGCTTCGCTCTGCCCTCGCGACTACTTGTCGGCGGTGCCGGACCCGGAGGTCGAGTCATGAACCCCATCAGCCTGCTGATGCTGTCGTGCGAGGAGGTGGGCGAGCGATCGTCGGCCTGGCTCGACGATGAGCTCGGCTGGTGGGAGGGCAGGCTCGTCAACTTCCACATCAAGCGCTGCGCGATGTGTCGGAGCGTGTACGAGCAGTACCGCTCGATGAAGCAGAGCCTGGCCGAGCTGGGGGAGGGCGGAGGCGCCGCCCTCGACCCCGAGGTCCGCTCCGGCCTGATGGCCGAGTTCCGGGGCTCAGTCGACCGGGACGGCTGAGACGTTGAGGTCGAAGATTCCCTCTTCCGTCGCGTTGCTGTTGCTGATGAAGAACTGAACCAGGTCCTGGCTCCCGTCGGAGTCGCCGGCGTCGTCCAGGCGGAACCGCAACTGCAGGTAGTCGTACCCATCATCCAGGCTGTTCTGGACCGCCGCCGCGAGATCGCACTCGAAGGGGCCGTCGGCCGAGGTGCCGAAGACGCAGCTGTCGCCTCCCGCCTCGAGGTCCGCGTCCCACAGGGCCGAGGAGAAGGCCTCGAAGCGGATCTCCTCGGCGGTCAGGTCGCCCAGGTCCTCGAACGGGCGCCCGCTGGTGGAGCCGTACTCGCTGCTCAGCACCGCCGACTCCACGTCCCAGGCGCCGTCCAGCAGGTCGGAGATGTCCACGCTGAGGAAGATCTGCACGCCATCTCCCTCGGGGAAGCCGGCGTTGAGGTTGTCGCCGGCGAACAGCCCGCCGCCCTGGCCCTGGAAGCCGCGGGGGGTGTGGCCCTCGAGGTCGGGGTCGCCGGTGTTGGTGAACGAGAAGGACTCGGCCGCCACGCTGTCGTCGTCGTCGCCTTCGGGCGCAGCAGGACAGGCGGTGAGGGCAAGCCCGAGGAGGGGGAGCAAGAGCATTCGAATGCTCCCCAGACGGCTCTGGAGCCAAACGGTTACACCCCGCCCAACTCCAGCACGAAGCGGACTTCGACGGGCTGGCCGATCAGCTCCGACAGCCCGGATTCGCCGCCGCGGAGGCGGAGCCGGCCCTCCCGCTCCAGGGCGTCGCGGACGAGGGCCTCGACGGCGGCGTGATCGCCGGTGCCGAGGGCGGCCAGGACCAGCCCCAGCAGCAGGTTGGCGTCGACCTCGTCCAGCTCGGGGTGGGCGCCCACGACCCGGGCGATCGCGTCGCTGGACCACGCCGGGTCCACCGGGGGAAGGAGGCCGTCGTAGACCAGGGCCTGACTCCGGGGACCGAGATCGTCTCCCCCCGCCTGGTCGGAGGATTCGGCGGCGGACGCCTCAGCGGCAGCGTCGCCGGAGGGCCCCGGAGCGGCGCGGGCGGTTCCGCCTCCGGGCGAGCCGGGGCGTCCTCCCTGACCGGGGACCGAGGCGCCTCGTTCGACCGCCGCGACGACGATCGCTTCAGCCTCCCGGGCGGCCCGGACCGTGCGTTCGTCGAGCCCCTCGAGGGAGTCGACCTCACCCTGCTTGGCCTGCCCGCGCAGCATGTCCTCGACCCAGGGGCGGCTCGCCTGCGGCACCTGCACACGTTGCATCAGGCGGGTGGCGTCCTCGGACAGCCGCGACAGCCGACGCCGGCTGCGCTCCGCCTCGCGGGCGAGATGATCGAGCTCGTCGGGCGTGAGATCCTCGTCGTCCAGCTGCCCCGTCAGCTCCCGGAGGTGGCGGCGTTCGTCGCGCAGATCCTGGGCGACGACGCGGCGCTGGGCCGCCCACGAGGCCTGGATGCGCATCACCTCGAGGGCGTCCCGGGGGTCGGCGATGGAGCCTGCGACGACCTCGTCGGTGACGGGCACGTCGACCCAGGGACCGGAGCTCAGCTCGGCGTGGGCGTAGCCGTACTTGAGCGCTCCGTCGGCGAACATCGGCTTGCGCACGCCGGGTTCGTAGTCGAGATCCGCGAACGGCTCGGGGGGGCTCATGTCGGGCGGCTTGGGGAGCAACTGGCGCACCCACAACACCAGCTCGCCGACCATCCAGACGTCCTCGATGGTGGGGTACTCCACGTAGAACTCGGCCGGGTCGCGGTCGAACATCACGGTCGTGCCCACGGCGCTGCGGCCGAGCCTCCAGGGGTCGATCCACTCCTCGTCGAAGTAGGCCAACTGCGCGTCGAGATCGGCGGCCGCGGACACGATGTCGGGGCTGCGGTTGTCGAACATGGCGTCGAGGCGATGGCGCACCGCGCGTACCAACCCGGTCAGTCGTACGGCGGCGGCCTCCCGATCGGCGTCGCCTCCGTCGAGCCCCACCCGCTCCCGGCGCAAGCTGCCCTCGAGGTGCGTGAGCGCAGCCTCGATGAAGGGGGCGGGGCTGAGACTCAACGGGAGCGGCAGGCCGTCCTCGCAGAAGAAGCGGACGCGGACCCGGTCGCGGGAGTCGATCCAGCCCTCCACGAGGGCCCGCCCGTCGGCGGAAGCCTCTGCCAGTGTGCGCTCCATGAGCCTCCAGGCCCGCTTGAGGCCGGACTCCTCGACCTCGGCCCGGTGGGCGGACCGCAGCCGATCGAGCTCCTCGATCAGCGGTTCTCGATCGGGCGCCAGGCAGTCGTGGATCTCGAAGTCGGCATCCAGCGGCGACAGCGCCGCCACGAGCCCGGCCGCGGCGGCGAGCACGGCGGACAGGTCAGGGCCCTCCGAACCGGAATCCGATGCCGATGCCGAGCCGGAAGTCCTGCCCCGGGTTGGTCATCGGGGTGCCGACGTCGAAGCTGTAGACGGTGGGGCCGAGGTTGAGCTTGAGGCCGCCGCCGATCAGCGGGGACAGCTGCGTGCGGGCCCAGTTCAGGGTGTCGGCCTGGGTGGTCGCGCACGCCTCGAACCGGGGTTCACAGGCGGGATCCACGAAGCTCGCCGTCCACGTGCGGGCGCCCTGGCGTTGGCCGAGCAGGCCGATGGAGAAGTAGGGCTGAAGGGTCGCGTGTCGGCCCTTGGTGGGGCGGAAGGGGAGGTCGAAGGAGGCGCCGATGTGGAACGCCGCTTCGAGCCGTTGATCGGGCGAGGTGCCCTTGCGCTCGTCGCCGCTGCCCAGCCACGTGACGCGGGACGACAGCCCCAGCAGGACCTTGCGGTCGAGCACGATGTCGGCCTCGAGGTGGAAGCCCAGCCGCAGGCGGCGGCGGGCGGCGACGCCGGGCTGCTGATCCAACGCGAGCATGCCCATTCCGCCGAGGGCGACGGGCACCCGGGGCTTGCTGCGGGGTTCGACGCGCTGGAACTCCCGGATCGCGTCCACCGGGGAGACGAGGCCGAAGCCTTCGATCGCCTCGACGGCCACGCCGATGACTTCGCCGGCGTCGTTGAGCACCGGGCCGCCGGAGGTTCCGCCCACGAACCCGGGGCTGACCTGGACCCGCCCCGCGCCGACGGCGGCGACCCGCCCTTCGGTGAAGGACCAGCCGAGCAGCCCCTCGTACTCGCCGGTGGGTTCGCCCTCGGTGCCGAGGTGGGGTTGGCCGATGGCGTAGATCGGCTCGCCGATGCGGGGCAGCTCGGGGGCGAGCTCCAGCGGCGTGGCGTCGACGGGGGCGTCGAGGTGGAGGATCGCCAGGTCCGCCTCCTTGTCCCAGGCGATCGCCTCGGCCTTCAGGGTGTCGCCGGCGTGGGTGTGGACCACGAGGTCGGTGTCGTGCTCGACGACGTGCCAGGCGGTGACAACGACGTGGGGGCGCTCCAGGAGGAAGCCGGTGGCGGCCCCCTCGTGGGTCACGATCTGCACCACCGCGGGGGCGGCGGCCTTGTACAGATCGGCAGGTTCGGAGGCGGAAGCGGAGGACGCCAGGCACAGCACGGCCAGCACGCCCGAGGCGCGAACAGGGGACAGGTTCATCGTTGAGACTCCTCGATGGGCCGTGACCCGCGGAGGAGGAACGCTATTCTCGAAGGGGCCCTTGCCGGCCCCGGATTGCGTATCTACGCGCGATACGTGCGGCGACGGAGGGCGGCGCCGACGGCCAGCGCGCTCGCGGGAGCGCCTGAATCGCACGTGCAGCCGGCGCTGCGGTGGGAGTCGTCGCCCTCGGGCTGGGAGTCGTCGTCGTCGTCGCCGGGCTGATCGTCGTCGTCGTCACCGGGGGGCGCGCCCGCGCAGTCGATCTCCAACTCGTAGGCGCCGGAGCCCTCGTAGGGGTTCACGACGATCCAGTAGGTGCCTGCGGGGACGGACGAGGCGGAGACCTCCTCCAGCGTGCCCTCCCACTCCTCGGACGAGTCGAGGGTGTCCGAGGCGGACAGCAGGTACAGGTCCAGGTCGGCGCTGTTGGACCACGTCAGCGTGGCGTCGATCGCGCCCGTCGCGGGGGTGTCGACCACGAACCAGTCCTGGTCCGCGGCCACGCCGTCGATGCTCGTGCCGCAGGAGACCGAGGTCGCGGACCCCTCCTCGTCGTTGGGCTCGAACGCGTCGTCGCCGCTGGGCACGTCGTCGTCGTCGTCGTCGTCGTCCCCGGGGGCCGGGCCGCAGCCGGGGTACAGGGTGCAGACAGCGTCGGTGTCGTCGCTGCTGAGGTCGGCCTCCATGTCCCCGCTGGAGTAGCTGGGGAGCATCGAGCTGCCCGAGGCGTTGCTGTGGTCCAGGCCGAGGGAGTGGCCGAACTCGTGCACCGCGATGGAGTTGAGGTCGGCCTCGTAGCCCCAGCCCGACGGGGCGCCGTCCAGGAACGTGTAGACCTCTTCGTTGAAGCTGACGTCGGCCTCGTAGAAGGAGCCGCCCCAGAAGCTGCTGACCGTGGTCCCGATGACGCCCCAGGGGGAGCCGTAGCTGCCCGGCCAGCTCTGGAGGAAGCCGTGGGAAGTGTAGCCGTCGTTGTTGCTGGTGGAGGAGCGGGAGGTGGTGCCGTTGTAGTCGTCGGTGCAGCCGGGGGACTGCCACTCGTCGTACGCGTCCGTGAGGATCTGTTCGGCGGCGCCGAAGGACATCGAGTTGCTGCCGGAGCTGTTGAGGCTCCACGGCAGCGTCTGGTCGTCCCGGGTGTAGCCCATACCGTTCCAGGCGAGGGCCTGGGCGGGGAGCAGCAGGAGCAGGGCGGTCAGCGTGAGGCGGATCATCGGGACGCTCCCGCGATGACGGCGGTGCGCAAGGCGCCCAGGGTGGTGGGGGTCGGGACCGAGCCGGGCTCGATCGGCACGAGCAGGCCGGCGTCGTTGACCGTGAAGGTGGCGAGGCCGTCGACCTGGCGCGAGACCGGCGCATCCGGTCCCGCGCCGTCGATCGTGAACGCCGACCAACCGAGCAGGGTCGAGAACAACTCCGGGCCCGGGCCCTCGCGCAAGAAGAGGAGTGTTCGCTGACCCGCCTGGAGGCGGAGGTCACCGCTGACAACGATTTCGTGCTCGTCGAGGCGTCCGCCGGCTTGCAGCACGTCGATGCGGTCGGGCCCGCTGCCGACGAGGTACCGCTCCACGCGGAGGGTGTTGCGGGTCTGGATGCCGCCCTCGACCGGTTCGTAGGCGACGGCCTCGACGACCGCCTCGACCACGTGGGTGGAGTGCGCCGTGATCGTCGGGATGTCCCAGGCGACGATGCTCGCGGCCTGGGCTGCCAGGGGCAGGACCAGAAGGAAGGTGAAGAGGGCGGCGAATCGGCGCATCGGGGTACCTCCGACGCGGAGGTTAAGGGAGCTGTGACGTCCCAAAGCCGTTGCCGTTCAGGCATTTGCAAGGATTTGCGGCTTCTTGAGGAGCCGCACAATCTCCCGGCGATTCCATGGTGTCGGTTTACAATTTCCTGACGCGACTACCGACCTCGAGCCTCCCCCATGCGCGGCTGGGACGGAGACTCCTGCCAGCTGGCTTCCTGCAGCCCAATCTGCGCCGTAGGCTGACGGTGTGGGCACCGAGTCTCCCTCCAAGCGCGTGATCCTGCTCGGCTGCGCGGCGCTGCTTGCGTGCGCCGCGGGCGGCTTGGCGGTGGGGTTGGGGCTGTACGGGGCCACTCGCCCCCCGACCCTCGACCAGGTCGGAGGGCTCGAGATCATCGTTGAGGTCGACACTTCCCGGCTTCCTCCCGCGGCTCAGTCCGAGGCGATCGCCGACACCGTCGAGATTCTGCGGAAGCGCCTCGACGGGTTCGGGGTTCGCGGCGGCCAGGTCACGACTGAGGGCGGCGCGATCGTGGTCGCGGTCCCCGGTGGGCAGATTCCCGCGGATCGTGTCCGCGCCTACGTCGGCGACGGCGTGCAACTGGAGTTCCAGATGCTGTTCCGGGAAGCGGAGTGGCCCGACGCCCGCGTGCGGGTGCTGGTCGAGGACGCCCGGGCCCGAAGCGGTCGCGGGGAGGCCGCGACGGCCGATGAGGTGCGGGCGGTCCTGGCCGCGGAGCTGCCCGCCGGGGCGATGATGATCTGGCGGGAGAGCTGGGAGGAGGCGGCTCAGACCTTCCATCTGGAGGAGGCCTACCTGGTGTCGGTGGCGACCCGAGCAGCGGCGCTCACATCGCCGATGCTCGGGTCGCCACCGACCAGTTCAACGCCCCGTACGTGCGGCTGGAGTTCGACGAGGAGGGGGGCCGGCGCTTCTGCGACCTGACCGGGCGCTCGGTCGGGTTGCGCATGGCGATTGTGCTGGACGGTCGAGTCAACAGCGCGCCCGTGATCCAGGAGGCCATCTGCGGGGGAGTCGCATCGATCACGATGGGCGGCGCGGGGGCGTCGGGGAGCGTGGAGGCGGCCGACCTGGCGGTCATCCTGCGGGCCGGCGCGCTCCCGGCGCCCATCACCGTGCGGAGCCAGCGCGAGGTCGCGCCCGCACCGTAGAACGCCGAAGGGCCGCTCCTTGCGGAACGGCCCTTCGTCAATGGTGCGAGAGGGGAGACTCGAACTCCCACAGCCTTACGGCCACTGGACCCTGAACCCAGCGCGTCTACCAATTCCGCCACTCTCGCAGCGCGGACGTCGGAGTATACGAACGGATTTTCGAGGGTCAATCCGCCTCGTTCAATTCACTTTCGGTCCAACTCCCAGACCGTCAGCGGACCGTGGGCGAATCGTCGGGTGGCGTAGCGGTTCAGGGCCTCGTCGGCGATGTGCAGCGGCTGGGTGAAGGCTTGCTTGAACTGGTCGTCCGACACCATCGGGTAGGCCCCGCGGAGGAACAGTACGTCGCGGTGCACGATCCAGCGGACGTCGCGGTCGACCAGCTCGTGCTTGAGCCCTTCAGCCGATCCCGCTCGGTGGATCCGCAGCCGCAGCGGGGTGAAGTCCTCGGCGCCGATCCAGAGCAGGCGGTTGGGGAGGTCCCACGCGTGCCAACCCCAGAGCATCGCGATCGTCTCGTCCGGCTGGGTGTTCTCCCGGAGCCAGCGCAGCAGGCGGGCATCCGGGATCGCCTCCTCGGCTGCTTCCTCCAACGTCTGCTCGCCGCACGCGACCCCTGCCAGGTCGGCGTGCGCGGACCACGGCGCGGCGGCTTCGGCGGTGGCCACGGCCCCCAGCAGGATCGCCCCCGCGACGGATGCGGGGTTCAGCGCGGGTTGCGGGATCAGCCGCATCATCTCGACGATCCCACCCGCCGTGAGGGCGGCCAGCAGAGGCCACAGGGGGAGCAGGTAGACCGCTCGCCGGAGGGGCCCCGCCCAGAGCACGAAGCCCAGCGCCGCCGCGATCGCGATCGTACGGGCCTCGGGGCGGCGGCGGAGCGCCAGGAACAGCCCGGGGAGCGCCACCAGCGGCCACGCGTTGAACCGGCCGAGGTAGAGGCGTCGGTCGAACTCGCGCCCCAGGGCGAACAGATCCCAGGGGGCCCGGGCGGCGGCTTCGAGGCCCCCGCCGGGTCCGTAGTTGGCCGTGAGGTTGAAGACGAACGCGGCCTCCAGCGCCGACGGCGCGTCCATCCCGAGGATGGGCCACAGCGGATGCCCGGCCGTGATCTGGTTCTTCACCAGCCAGGGGAGCGCGAACAGCAGCGGAATCACCGCGGCGGCGGCGAGGCGGGCGAGCGCGGGGCCGCGGCCGGCGACCGGCTTGAGCAGCAGCGGGATCGCCACCACGAGGTACAGCGGTGCGAGGAACAGCGGCGCGGTGAACTTGATCGACAGCGCCCCTCCGCCGACGAGGGCGAGCGCCCACGGCCGACCCGCCGGCTTGCCCGGCTCGCGCGCCCAGTCCAGGGCAAGCCAGGCCGCGACCCCCACGAACGGGGCCAGGGTCAGGTCGGTGTTGAAGGTCGGGACCACCCGCAGGGCCGTCGCGGCGCCGCAGACGATCAGCAGGTAGGGTCCGCCGGCGAGTCGTCCGAACAGGCGCTGGGCGAGGCGTTCGCCCATGAGGATCCCGCCCAGCCCCATTAGGAACGCCAGCGGGCGCAGCGCGCCGATGCTGCCGATCGCGGCCCCGAGCGTGCCGAGGGCGTGCATCCCCTGCGCGAATCCCGTGGGGGCGTCCTCGGCGTCCGCCGGGAACGAGCCGTGGGTGAGGATGAACTCGACGAACCGCCGGTGGTACTGCCCCTCGTCCGCGGCTAGCAGCGGGCCTCCGATGGCCAGCAGGGCGGGGGCCAGGAGCGCCGCGGCAGCGATCCACCAGCCCGAGAAGGGGCGTCCGCGGTCTTCGGTGGCGGGGGGGCGATCGTCGGGGCCCGCGAACAGGGGGAGCAGACCGCTGCCGACCACGATCCAGGCCGCCGGCACCGTCAGCAGGCCGACCGTTCCCAGCAGCACGGCGACGCTCTGCAGCAGCACGAGGCCGAGCGTGCAGTCCACGATCCCCCGCGCGATCCGGTCGGCCGCTCCGGCCGTCGGGAGCATCCACCGACGCATCGGTCGGCCCCAGGCCCAGGCGCTGCCGAGCACCGCGATCGCGGCGAGCAGCCCCGGCCCCGTGGTGGTGATCCAGCCGGCCATCAGCCACAGCGGTCGCGCGCCCTGGCCGGCGAACATCGCGATGACGCCGAACCATGCGAGGCACAACACGATCAGCCCGGCGCGTTGGCGGGTCATCGGGTCAGCTGCGGGGGGAGGAGGCGGATGGCGTCGATCAAGCCTCCCTCGGGGCCCGCCGTCCAGGTGAGGTCGACGATTCGTCGCGCGATGGGGGTGCGGGGGGCGGCCGGGAGCTCGGTCAGGCGCACCCAGCGTCCGGGGCCCTCGGGGGAAGCCTGCGGGGTGGCGCGGATGCCCGTCGTGTCGGGGCCGCCGACAGTGACCTCGATCGCCGCCCAGGGGCCGGGCAGATCGGAGATCCAGGCCTCCAGGGTGCCTCCGCCGGGGCCGGGATCGAATCGCAGCGTGCGCTCGCCTTCGGGCAGAAGCACGCCGGTGCTGCCGCCGTGTCCACCGGCGCGCTGCCGCGGGATCGACCCCGAGGTGGCGCCGCCGTCCTCTTCGAAGAGCCTCAGCGCGGTGGACCAGCCGACCAGCCGGTCGGCTCCGTCGGCGGGCTGCTGCGCGGTGGTCGCCCGCCCCGCGGCGGCTCCCCGCAGCTGGGTCAGTCCCCCGGTGGGGAGCTCCGCGGTCAGTCCCGTGGGCAGGTGCACCGCGTGCAGGCCGGATCCCCGGCGGGCCGTCAGCAGCCAGTCATCCAGCGCGGCGGGGCGCCCCGGTGCGGCCTCGACGGGGCTGCGGATCCGGGCCCGCCCTTCCAGCGACAGCGCCTCCAGGCCGTCGGCGGTCAGCCACCACGCCCACGTCCCCGCGAAGCCCGGCTCGCGGGGGCGAAGGGTCGTGGCGAGCGTGGCGCTGCGGCGGCCCGCGGTGTCCTGGAGGCGGAGCCGTTCGTGACCGAGCCGGCCCTCGACGATGGCGACCCACCCGAATCCGACCGCGACCGGGCGCTCCACGTCGGCCGGACGAGCGGGGAGCTGCACCCGCGCCGGGGAGTCCCATGCGCCCACCTCGACGCGATCGGCACGCGCGAACGCCACCGTGATGCCGTCCGAGGCGGGGCGGCCGCGGACTGCCCGATCCCCGAGGAAGCGGGCGAAGGAGGTGCCGTCGTCCCGCCACCCGCCGAGGTACTCGCCCGCCACGACGATGCCTCCGTCGGGGCCTTCGACGACGCTCGAGGCCCCCGCCGGGGGCGTGATGGGCTCCGGTTGGCTCCCGGGGCGTACCAGCGCGAGATCCTCGGCCCGGGTGCGGGATCGGAAGGTCGTCAGCCCGCCGTCGGCGCCGCACGCGACGTGGCCGGTGCCGATGCGCGCGGGGAAGGCGACGTCGTCGCAGCTGCGGGCCGCGGGCCAGGGCGCGAGATCGCCGGCTCCCAGCAGCCCGCCCGCCGTCGCCGTGGACCAGGGGGTGGTGGTCCCATCAGGAAGACGCGCGCGTAGGGACACCGTCTGGCCAGGGGTCATCGCTCCGTCGACCAGGGGGGGCACGACCTCGAGTTCGCCTCCAGCGGGGAGCCGGCCCACGAGCAACCGGTTCCAGGTCGCGGTCACCGGGATGCCTCCCGGTTCGCCCGCCATCGAGATCCGATCGAGCACCCGCTGCTCGGCCTGAAGCAGCTCGGCGCGCACCATCCAGGGGCCGTCGGGAACGAGGGTGGCGGTCAGGCCGTCGTCGGTGAGAACGCCGCCCTCGGCGGTCCAGCGCACGCGGGCGAGGCGGGGCATCGAGCCGGCCAGGAGCACCTCGAGGCGGACCGATCCGTCGTCGCCGACCTCGGTCAGGGGCGTACCCAGGAGGAAGCCGCGCGCCTCGCGCTCTTCGGGTGGATCCAGGGGGCGGGGCTCGGAGGATCGGGGGAGCCCAAGCCGAACCTCCCGCGGCGTCAGATCGCGCAGCTCACCGGCGACGCACCCCGTGAGGGCGGCCCAGGCGAACAGGATCGGGAGGAGGCGCCCCACGGGGGGAGCCTAGCGGAGGGTCAACCGCCGCAGTCGTAGACGACGGTGATCAGGCCGGTGGCGGTGTCGCCGACGCAGTCCGTGGCGGTGACCTGGACCTGGGCCTGGTACGTGTTGACCGAGGTGGTGCAGGAGCCGGCGGGGCCGGGCATCGTCAGCTCGTTGATGAAGCCCTCTTCGACCGCGAGCGTGGTGTTGGCCGGGCCGGTGACGATCTCCCACGTGATGTGGACGATGTCCTCGTCGGGGTCGGTCGTCTCGAGCGCGTCCAGGGGCACCGTCACCGCGCCGCAGTTGGGGCACGAGGTGCAGTTGCCGTAGGAGTCCATGGCGCAGCCGGGCGACGGGCTGGCGAAGTACGCGTCGGGGGAGACGTGCACCACCGGCGGCTCGTTCACGTCCGTCAGCTGGACCGCGACCTCAAGGAACACCGGAGTGCTGTAGTCCTCACCGTCGTTGACCACGAGCTGGACCGTGTACTCGCCCTCGACGTCGGCGTAGAAGCGCGGCGTCTCGGACTGCGGGTCGTCGAACGAGCTCTGGCCCAGCGGCACGGCGCTGCCCGGCGGCACCACCAGCAGGTCCCAGTTGAAGAAGAGCGCGTCGTCCTCGGGGTCGGTCGAACCGCCGCCCGTCAGCACGATGAAGTCGCAGGAGGCGGCCGAGGTGATGTCGGCAGCCGCGGTGGGGCCCTGGTTCGTCGAGCCGGCGGCCACGAACGCGAAGTCCGGCTCCGACTCGGTGAGGCCGTTGTCGACCACCAGCGCGATGGCGTAGGTGCCCGGCGCGTCCGGCTCGAAGCAGACGCCCGACTCCGCCGCGGTCAGGTCCGCGGTGGTCAGCAGGGAGCCCTCGGGGAGGGACACGATCGACCAGTTGAAGACGAGGTCGGCGCCGCCGGGATCGTGCGAGTTGCTGCCGTCGAGGCAGGCCTCGGTGCCTTCGAGTCCGGTCACGTTCGGACCCGCGTCGGCGACCGGCGGCTCCAGGGCCGAGTTGGCCTCGTAGACGACGTAGTCGGTGTCGCTCTGGGTTCCGTTCGCGTCTTCGACCACGAGGGCGAAGATGTAGATGCCTTCGACGTCCAGGTTGACGGTCACGACGCCGGCGTTGCGGTCCTCGTTGGCGCTGAACGGGTTGGCCCCGATCTCACTCGCCTCGGGGGCGCTGTCCACCGACCAGATGAAGATGATCTCGTCGCCGTCGGGGTCGTACGAGCCCGTGCCGTCCAACGTCAGCGGCGCGCCGATGGCGGCCTCTCCGCCGGCGCCCGCGCGGGCCACCGGGGCGGTGTTGTTCAGCGCCGTGGAGATGAGGTTCGTGTTGGGGGTCAGCGGCTCGGTGCACTGGGTCACCATCGGGGCGAGCACCAGGAGGGCGGCGCCGGCGAGGAAGCCCGGGGTCAGGGAGCGGAGGGAATGGTTCATGCTGCGCTCCGTGCCTAGAAACCGTTGCAGATGTACGTGATGGTCAGCGTGTCGTCGTCCGCCGCGCGGCAGTCGAACACCGTCAGCGCCATGGTGACCGTCGCCGTCGAGGTGCCGCCGTAGCTGACCGACTGTTGGGGGAGGTCAACCTCGAGCGTGCTGGACTCGATGCCGAGGATCTCGGCCGCGCCGGACTGCAGGTCCCACTGGAAGTTGAGCGGGTCGCCGTCGGGGTCGTAGGAGCCGGTGCCATCCAGCACCACGCTGCGGGTGCCGCAGGGGTTGCAGCTGCCACCGCCGTAGGGGTCCGAGGAGCAGGCGGCGGACGCTTCGATGAGGACGTCCTCCCCGGCGAACGCTTCCGGCGCGCCATTGGGCAGGCTGGGCACCGCCTGAACCGCGACGTAGTCCGGCTCGGACTGCCCCTGGCCGTCATCGACCCGAAGCTCGAGGGTGTAGATGCCGGGCACGTCCCAGTTGAACGCCGGCGCCACCGTGTACTGCCCGTCCAGGAACGCGTCGCTGACGTCGCTGCCGTTGGGGACCGAGGTGAAGTGCCACTCGAAGTCCAGCACCGAGCCCTCGGGGTCGAACGACGCGGAGCCGTCGAGGTTGACCTCGGTGGGGGCGCAGGGGGTCAGGATCTGGGACTGGCCGGCGTCCGCCACGGGGGGCTGGTTGCCGTCGCTCGCCTGCACGGTCACGTAGTCCGGCAGCGAGGTGCACAGGCCGTCTTCGACCCGCAGCTGGAGGATGTAGGTGCCGGCCACGTCGGGGATGATCACCGGGTGCTCGGTGCCCTGATAGAAGATGTCGCCGTCTTCCAGGAGCGAGTCGGACGGGGTCAGGCTCAGGTGCCAGGACCAGGTCAGCGTCTGACCTTCGGTCTCGTCGTCGTCATCGTCGCCTTCGCTGGTGACGTCCTCGTCGGTGCTGCCGGAGCCGTCCAGCGTCACCGGCACGCCCGTCTGGGCCACCAGATCCACGCCGGCGTCGGCCGTCGGGCAGGAGTTGCCGCCACCGACCTGGATGACCATGTGGGTGAAGTCGGAGACGCGCTCGCCGTCGCTGACCTGCAGCGTGATGCCGTACAGGCCCTGCACGTCGGGGATGAGTCGAACGATGGAGTTCTCGCCGGTGGGCGCCGAGGGCTCACCGCTGCCGGCGGAGTCGTCGTCGTCGCCGAGGGCGTCGGGGGCCTGGAGGCTCTCGTCCACGAGCAGGGAGTCGACGGGCTGGCTGTCGATGGACCAGAACCAGCTCAGCTCGAGGCCGAGTCCGTCGGTGCCATCGCCGAGGATCGAATCTTCGCCGGACAGGTCGATGGACTCACCGAACTGGATGTTCGGGACGTCCGTGCTGTGCAGCGTGATGACCGCGACCGGGTCCTCGGGAGCCACGAGCGTGACCGTGTTGGTCGGGCAGGCGACGAACGAGGTCGCGACTCCGATCATCCCCACCGCGGCCAGCGCGGTCCGCAAGGGGTGGGTTCGTCGGTCCTGGGATGCGCCCATGGGTCGGTTCACTCTCTCGCGTGGGCGTCCCCGCGCGCGCGTGGTTACAATGGCTTTTCGCTGCGTGCTGTCTAACACAGGCTCGCAGCTTCCAGCAACGGTCCCGGCTCTGCGTCTTTCGAATCGCGCATGCGTTACGGAGCCTTGCCTTCTCGCCTGGGATGGCCACAATACCGGCGCTCCGGGGGTGCCCTCCCGGGCACGTGGAGACCCCACCATGGGACTGAAGGACTTCTTCGGCGGCTTTTCCGCCGAGGCACGCGAGCAGAAGCAGTTCGACAAGATGGTCGGCAAGCTGGTGTCGCGGAACTACCAGAGCGAGGACCGGATGTTCGTCATCGAGGCCCTGGCCCGGATGGACACCCCCGAAGCGACGGCGGCGCTGTTCCGCCGCTTCGACATGACGTCGGACAAGAAGCGTGAGGACGTGGCCGAGAAGGAGATGCTCTCCGATCTGCTCGCCGCCAAGGGGATCGCGATCCTCCCTCACGTCCAGGTCCACAACGATCGCTCGCCCAACATCACGCTGCCGTTGCGCACCCTGATGCGGGTCGCCGGCGACGGCGACGTCATGACCGAGCTGATCCGGATCCTCGAGAAGGAGCAGGCCCGGCTGGCGGCGTTCAAGCCGGAGAAGAAGCTCCGCGTGCTCGAGCTCATGCAGGACTACCCCGAGGACGAGCGGCTCACCGCCTCCATCCTCCCCGGGGTCGCGGACTTCGACGCCGACGTGCGCTTCGAGACGATCCGCTTGCTGGGGCAGTACGGCGACGATTCGGCTCGCGAGCCGCTCCTGAACCGGCTGTGCGACCCCGAAGAGGACAGCCGCCGGGTCACCGACGCCATCGTGCAGGCCCTCCACAGCCGCGCCTGGAAGGTCACCGACCGCAAGGACGAGCTCCCCGAGCTGGGCGACGCCTGGCGCATCGGCCCCAAGGGCACCGTCATCGTCGCGGACTGATCAGGCCCCCTTGGCCCACGCCGCCACGGCGGCCACGAACGCCTTGGCCGAGTCCGGCACGGGCACGCTGCGCTTCACCAGCACCTCGTTCAGATCGTGGGTGCCGCCGAGCAGTTTGGCGGTCTCCTCCTCGTCCGGATTGACGACCAGGGCTTCCCCCGTCGCCCCCGCGTACAGCCCCTCGGACTGCGACACGGTGAACACGCCGGCTTCCGCCTCGGGGTTTCCGCCGGCGGTGACTCCGGTCCCCTTCGTGCCCGCCGTCGCGCTCGCGGTGCCGTGAAACACCGGGGTCGTGCGAGCGACCTCGTCGATGTCCTCGATGTTCGTGAAGACCATCACGATCTCCAGCTTCTGACCGCCGATCTGCGCGCCCGCGGAGCCGCCGCCGATGTCGAGCACCACGGGGGCGGACCACGCTGAGCCGCCCTTGTCGCGGCAGGTCAGGAACCCACGTCCGCCGGTGCCGCCGAAGATGAAGCCTCCCTTGCCCGCGGTGATCACGGAGACGCAGCGGGCGTCTTTGCGGATGTGGTCGGGCACGCGGTCGTTGAGCTCGCCGAACGCGGTCGTGGACTTGCGGAGGTGATCGTCGAGATCCTCGCCGGCCGTCGCGACGGCGGGGAGCAGGAGCAGGGCCAGGGTCAGGACGATCGATCGCATGGGGAACCTCCGAGGGGGCAGTGTGCCCACCCGGGCGGTTGGATCACACCGATTTCAGGCGACCTGGCGGCCCGACAGGTACCAGCGGGCGACCTCCAGGCCGAGCCGGGCGCGGGGGGCCAACATGCCCGCCTGGTGGGCCCGCACGGCCTGCTTCGCGAGGTAGCCGGGGCGCAGGTAGAAGCCGCCGTAGAGCTTGCGCAGGGTGCGGGCCAGATCGTCCTCGGACCAGCCCGGCGGCATCAGCGTGGCGCGGCGCTCCTCGCCGTCGACGGGGTTGGTGACCGCCGTCTCCGCGTACCAGCCGCGCTCCATCGCGAGGTCGTACAGATCGGTGCCGGGGAACGGCGACAGGGTGGAGAACTGGATGAAGTCGATCCCCGCGGAGCGGGCAAAGCGGAGGGTCTCCAAGGTGCTCTCGGGGGTCTCCCCGGGGATGCCCACGAGCACGTAGGCGACCGTCTCGATGCCGGCCGTGCCGCACGCCGCGATGGCCGCTTCGGCCTGCCCCACGGTCTGGTCCTTGCGGAGGAAGTCGAGGCTGTCCTGGTTTCCGGACTCGACCCCGAAGGCGACGGTCTTGCAGCCGGCGCGGGCCATCAGCTTCGCCAGATCGGGGGTCACGCCGTCGACGCGGGCTTCGCACTTCCAGTGCAGATCCAGGTCGCGCCGGATCATGGCTTCGCAGATGTCCACGACCCGGGATCGGCGGAGCGTGAAGTTGTCGTCGAAGATGCACAGCGAGCCGACGCCGAAGTCGACCGAGAGCTGCTCCATCTCGTCCACGACGTCGCCCGCCGAACGGGCCCGCCAGGGGCTTCCGCTCACGGTCTTGTCGCAGAAGGTGCACCGGAACGGGCAGCCGCGGCTGCTGATCATCGTGGTGAACCCGGGCCGGGTCTGGAAGAGGTAGCGGTAGCGAGCGTGAGGGACGAGGTGGCGCGCGGGGCGGGCGAGCGCGTCCAGGTCCTTGGGCACTGCGGCGGGCACGAACGGGCGGCCTCGGACCTGCACCCCGGCGGGCGGGGGGCCGGCCTCGTTGCTCCCCCACCACTGCATCAGCGCCACCGCGGGGGCCTCCCCCTCGCCGATGACGAGGGCGTCCAGCTCGGGGATCTCGTCCAGCACCGCGGCGCCGAACCGGGTCGCGTGCACACCCCCGAGCACGAGCCGGCCGGTCAGCGGTCGCACCATGGCGGCGTCGCGGGCGATCTGGTCCTTCATCGGCGTCATGCCCGACAGGCCGATCACGGCCGCTCCGAGCATGCGCACCCGCTGCAGGAAGGAGGCCTGGCTCAGCCCCTCGCCGGGGGCATCGACCACCGCCACGCGGAAGCCGGCCCGCTCCAGCGCACCGGCGACGTACAGCATCCCCAGGGGGGGCAGCGGCATGGACGTGTTGGCGTCGGGGCCCCGCACGAGCGCGATGTCGACGCGGCTCACCAGGTCAGCTCCAGGACTCGCTGCTTGATCACCGGCACGTCCCGCGAATGCGGATCGGCCAGCTCGAGGAAGCTGGAGTAATGCTGCGCGGCCTTGCTTCGGTCCCGCAGGGGGCCGTAGTAGAGGTGCCCGAGTCCAAGGTGTGCCATCGGGTTCTCAGGATTGCACCGCAAGGACTCGTCGTACAGATCGACGGCGCCGGCGTTGTCGCCCTGCTTCGTCTTGATCATCGCCAGGTTGTTGATGGCGGGGGTGTAGCAGGTGGTCCGTTTGACGGTCTCCTCGAGCACCACCGCGGCTTCCTCCCAGTGCCCGTCGATCCCCAGGACCATGCCCAGGCTGGCCCGCGCCTCCACGTTGCTGTCCCGGGCCGCGAGGGCCTGGCGGTAGGCCTCGGCGGCGTCCTCGTAGCGGCGCTGTCCGCGGAACAGGTCGCCCAGGTTGCGCCACGCGTGGCTGGCCCGCGGGTTCGTCTGCACCGCGTGGGTCCACAGCAGCTCCTCGGAGCGCCACAGCATGTCGTAGGAGACATGCAGCACGGAGGCCCCCGCGAGCGCCACGGCGAGCACGCCGGCGGACACCTTCGGAGAGGCCAGGCGGGGCAGCCAGGTCCCGAACGCCCACGCCGCCGCGAACGCAAACCCCAGGCTCGGGAGGTAGGTGCGGTGCTCGACCATCGTCTCCTTCAGCGCGAAGACCGAGGAGGTGGGGGCGAGGGTGGCGAACAGGCAGAGGATCCCGAACGACAGGGCGGGGGCTGAAGCCTGCTGGCGGGCGGCCCAGGCGATGGCGCCGATGAGGGCGGCGGCGACCACCCACGTCGTCGGCGTGCCCGGGACGGGGACCACGGCGAGGTCGTGGAAGATGCTCTGGGGGTAGGGGACCACCCACAGCCGAACGTAGTGCCCGACGGCCTCGATCTGGGTCAGGAGGTTCACGTCCCAGGGCCGGATGAACTCGGGGGAGGCGATGTAGCCGTACGCCGCGGCGCGGAGCGCGATCAGGAACGCGGGGATCGCGAAGAAGGGGAACAGGCGTCCCCGCAGGGTGGCGAACGCCGACCGCCAGGAGCGGCCGATCAGCGTCCCCTCGGCGAGGAACAGGATGCCCGGCAGGGTGGCCGCGATCTCCTTGGTCAAGCAGCCGAGCACGAACATCACCCAGGCGGCGGTGTAGAGCCGGCCCGCCCGCACGACGTCGGCCCGATCCGCGCTCGCGCCGGCCTCGGACAAGGCCCGCCAGCGGCCCGCGAGCACCGCCATCGCACCGACGATGAGCACGCCCGTGGCGCCCGCGCCGACCATCGCGGCTCGCTCCGCCTCGACCTTGCCCGCCGAGGTCAGCAACGCGGCTGGAATCCCCGCCGCGAGCCCGGCCCCCACGACCACCCCGACGGTGAGGTTGGCCCGCTGCCACCACGACTGCTCCCAGGCAGCCGCGGCCCCTTCCTTCGTCACCTCCAGGTAGCCGACGTAGGACCGGACCGAGCCGAGCACGAACAGGGTGGCGAGGCTGGAGGAGCGGCCCGAGACGTAGGTGACCGACTCGATCGCGAGCGGGTGCACGGCGAACAGCAGCGTGCCCGCGGCGACGAACAGCCGGTGGCCGTGGGCGTCCCGCTGTCCGTGCCGGTTCCCCAGCCGATCCAGCAGCGACAGCAGCAGCGCGACGTTGATCCCGTGGATCACGATGTTGGTGAATCGGAACCCGCCGGGGCGGTCGATTCCCCAGGCCCACAGATCGCCGGCGAAGGTGTAGAGCAGCAGCACTCGGAACGGGTTGTAGGCGGCCATCTCGCCGAGGTTCCCGGGGTGGCGGAGCACCCGGTTGCGCACGATCTCGACCTTGTCGTCGTACTCCCAGGGCACCCCCAGGAACGGCAGGTAGAGGGCGGCGACGGCCAGGAGCGCGCCGATCAGCAGACGCCTGCGGAAGACCGGATCAGTCACCGTGGGTGTCGTCCTCGAGATCGCCCAGTCGCTTCTCCAGCCGGGCCAACCCCTGCGCGAGGTTCTTGTTCTGGTTCGCGATGCGGCTGACCTTGGTCGAGATGTCGAGCGCGACGACGACCAGGAAGACGATCCCGAGCGTCAGCACGGCGGTGTCGGGTTCGGTCCCCATGGCCTGGGCGAGGGCTGCGCGGCCGCCCTCCCAGAGGGACAGGATCAGCGCTCCGACCGCACCCAGGGCCCACACCCAGGAGAACTCCTCGCGGAGCCGCCGTCGCCGCACGAGCTCGATCACGGCCAGCGCCAGGGCGATCGATGCGACCAGCGGGAGGAGCCTCAGAGGTCCTCCGGACCCGACAGCGCCGTCAGGGCGAGGCTGAGGAACAGCTTGTAGACGTAGTACAGCGGCCGCATGCCACGGTGCATCGACTTGCCGGGGGGGCCTCCAAGCATCGTCACCGGCACTTCCTCGCACCGGAAGCCGGCGTAGTGCACGCGCAGCAGCATGTCCGCGTCCGGGTAGTCCCAGGGGTAGAAGTCCTGCTGGTAGAAGTGCAGGACCTCGCGGTCCATCGCCTGCAGGCCGGAGGTGGGGTCGGTGACGCGGCGGTGGACGAGCCAGCCAGTCAGCCGGCCGAAGAGGCGGATTCCGACCAGCCGCAGCCGCGGGATGCGGTACGCGGCGGTGCCCAGGAATCGGGACCCGATGAGCAGGTTGGCTCCCGACTCCTCCAGCGCGTTCAGCAGCGTGCTCACCTCCTCGGGGGGGTGCTGGCCGTCGCCGTCCATCTGCACGAGCCGCTCGTAGCCTTGCTCGAGGGCGTACTTGTAGCCGGTCTGCAGCGCCGCGCCGTAGCCGAGGTTGTAGGGATGGCGCAGCACGTCCGCCCCCGCGGCGTCGGCTTCGTCGGCCGTTCCGTCGCTGCTTCCGTCGTCGACCACGAGCACATCCAACTCGGGGTACAACTCGTGGAGGCGGTGCACCAACCCGGCGATCCGGGGCGCCTCGTCGAGGCACGGGATGAGGATCACGGTGCGCTTGCCGACCAGCCGCAGGCGGGGCGCGGCCGCATCGGACGAGGGGAGGGGAGCGGTGTCGGGAGCGGGGGCTTGGGCCATGGTCGAAACGGACCCATAGGGTCCGGTCACAAGGTTGCCGGTCGGCCCGACCCTGTCAAATGGGGGGCTACCCTGCGGGGGTGTCCCGTCGCGCTCAGATCGTGGCCGTCATCGCCGTCGTGGCCGGGCTGTTCGTCGCCGATCGGGCGGCCGTGGTCGCCTCCGGGGCGCATCTGCTGTTCCACCCCGATCGCGCCGAGTACGCCTACTACGGGGCGCTCGCGTACAGCCTCGATCAGCCCACTGCGACGCTGATCGGCGCCCCCGCGCGCAGGAAGGTCCACCTCGCCCGGTGCGCCGCGGTGGGGGACATGGGGCTCCACGGAACCACCGCCATCGCCGGGACCGCGCTGCACGCCGCCCTCGTCCATGGGGGCGCCGACGTCTCGACCTGGACGCTCAAACGGTTGGCCATTGGCTTCTCCACGATCGCCCTGCTGCTGTGGCTTCTGCTGTTGGCGCGGGCGTGGCGATCGCCGGGCGCCCTGGCCGTCTTTGGCGCGTTGATCGTGCTGGCCCCGCTGCCGCTGGTGAAGCTCAACGTCCTGTTCTGGGGTACCCACGAGTTGGTGCTCCTGCTGCTGGCCGCGGGGCTGCTCGGCATCGGCGGGTGGATCGCGAACGGCCCCGCCCCCACAAGCTCGCGGGCGGCGGGTCGAGCGGCTCTGTTCGGGGCCGGCGCCGCGGTGGCGTTCGGCCTGAACTTCTCGCTGCTGCTGCCGGCCGGGTTCGCGGCGGTCTGGCTGGTGGGGGCCGAACCCGACGCCCGCCGTCGGGCCGCGGGCGCTGCGATCGGGCTGGCCGCGTTCGCGGCGGTCTGGGCATTGATCGCGACCCGTCCGTCGCTGGAACCGCTCGGCTACACCCTCGCGCCCTGGTCGAACCCCCGGGTCGAGGAGGTGGGGCAGCGCTGGTACGGACCGATCTCCTGGGGCCGTGCATTGGCCGTGGCGCCGGGCCTGATCCCGGGCCTCGTGGCCGCCTTGTGGCTCGCCGTCGCACCGTCGGAGGACCCCGAGGCGCTGGAGCGGCACCCCCTGACGCGGTTCCTCGCAGCGTACCTGGCGGTCGGGTTCGTGGTCACGGCGGCGCTCCCCATGGGCTGGCTGACGGGCGACGGACCGGCGATGTTCCAACACCGCTACGTGGGGCCGCTGTACCCCGTCAGCGCCGCCGTCGTGGCCGCCTGGGCCGCGTCCCGGTCCCGCCGCGTGGGGGGCGCGGTGGTGATCGTGCTGCTCGGGATCGGGGCCGTCGGCCAGTTGGCCCCCCAGCAGGCGACGAACTTCGGCGTCGCCTCCCGCTACGACGGGGCCCGCCTGTACTGCCATCTGCGCGGGGAGGACTGCCGCGACCTCCCCCTGGAGCGGTTCCGCATGGGCGGTGCCTCCCCCGCGTTCCTCGATGGCTTCGCGTTGCTGACCCGCCACCAGAAGCTGGAGCAGCTCGCCTGGATCGACCGCACGGAGCTGTCCGAGGTGCTGCCCGAGGCCGTCGCCATGGGCTGGATCGCGGACGGCTGGTCGATGGGGTCCGACGCCGACCGGGAGCAGTTCCTCCTCGGGGTCGGATACGCAATGCGGCTGCTCCATCCGCCTCCCGAAGTGGGGCGCCTGGACGGTCTCTGGCCCCAGCTGGGGGTCGAGGCGGCGACGGTCCAGCGAGGCTACGACCTCCCCGCCACGAGCCTGGAGTTCGGCGGTCGGTAGGGACTCGGCGATCGGGGCGCTATCCTGCGCCGCCGTGTCGCTGCACATCGTCAAAGTGGTGCCCTACTTCTACCCCGCGTGGGCGTACGGGGGCATTCCCCGCCTCGCGTACGGGCTGGCCCGCGCGCTGCAGGAGCGCGACCACACCATCACGGTCGTCACCACCGACGCGGGCGATCGCACCTCCCGCCTGGACGCCGGCGAGCACGACCTCGGCGGCATCACGGTCCACCGCCTCCGCAACCTGAGCAACCGCCTCGCGTACGACCACCAGTTGTTCCTCCCCGCGGGCGCGCGGGGCCTGCTCGATCGGGTGATCGCATCCGCCGACGTCGTGCACCTCCACGGCTTCTGGCACCTGCTCAACAACGCCGCGGTGACCGCCGCCGAGCGTCATGGGGTGCCCGTGGTGATGACCCCCAACGGCACGCTGCTGCCGCTGGAGCGCAAGCAGAAGCTGAAGGAGGTGTGGCACGCAGTGCTGGGGCGCCCCGTGCTGAACGCGACCCGTCGGTTCATCGCCGTCTCGCGTGCCGAGTTGAATCAGTTCGCCCGCGCCGGGGTCGACTCGGATCGCACCCACCTCGTCTACAACGGCCTCGATCTGGGGGAGTTCGAAGCGCTCCCGGAGCGGGGCGCGTTCCGGGCCGCCCGGGGGCTCGGGGAGCGGCCGATCGTGCTGTACCTGGGCAAGCTCACGCCCCGGAAGGGGGTCGACCACCTCCTCGGCGCGGCCGCCCGCCTCCCCGCGGAGGTCGTGCTCGTGGTGGCGGGCAACGACATGGGAGTGCAGGACGCGCTGGAGGCGCAGGCGCGCGACCTCGAGCTGGGGGACCGGGTGATGTTCACGGGGCTGCTGACGGGGCCCGAGCGGCTGGCCGCCCTCGCCGACGCCGACCTGCTGGTCTACCCCTCGACGGACGAGATCTTCGGCCTCGTGCCGTTCGAAGGGCTGCTCTGCGGTACCCCCGCGGTGGTCTCGGACGACTGCGGCTGTGGGCAGCTGGTGGCCCAGGCGCGGGCCGGCGAGCTGGTCCGCTACGGCGACCAGGCGGCGCTGGCGCGGAAGATCGCCGGGCTGCTGGACGACGAGGGACGCCGCCGGCGCATGGTCGCCCGGGGGCGCGCGTTCGTCGAGCGGCACTTCGCGTGGCCGACGATCGCGGCCCAGACCGAGGCCGTGTACCGAGCCGCCTTGCGCGAAGGCTCCTGAGACGTATTATCCGCGCCAATGTTCCGCTTCTCCGTCCTCGCGCTTCCTGCCCTCGCCCTGCTACTGGTCGGCCTCACCGGCTGCGAGACGTACACGTGCGAGGGAGCCTGCGCGCAGTACTACGGGGACGATGGCGGCTGCGGCCGGCCTTCGGTGCTGTCGGATGGGACCTCGTCCGAGGACGCGATCGGCAACTGCGCGCAGGAGTGCACCACGGCGCTGTACACCACGCTCGAGAGCCCCGGCGGCTCGGACGACCGCAACTACCGCATCCTGCAGAGCCAGAGTGACGCGCTCGCGTTCATCAACTGCGTGGCCGAGCAGGACTACAGCGACGAGGCCTTCAACGCGACCTGCGAAGACCTCCAGCACCAGTGCGCATGGTTCCGCTGGTAGCGCGCTTCGCGGCCCTCGCGGCCATCGTCCTGTTGACCGCCGGTTGCGCCCCTGATTGCCGCAACGCGTGCCGTCACCTGCTGCAGGACTGTGGGATCGAGCGGACCGACTGGGGCATCGACGACTGCACCTCGGGCTGCAACGACTACCTGACGCACTACGAAGACGACTGGCAGAAGGAAGAATCTCGCCGGGGGGTCCGGTGCGTGGCCAACGCTTCGTGCGAAGATCTCCGCTCGGGGACGCCGTGTTACGACGAGGCCATCTACATCTGGTAGCCGCCGCCGCGCTGGCCCTCAGCGCCTGCGCGAACCTGGGTGATCCCGGGAACAACACCGATACTGACACCGCCCCGTTCGCCCGCGTGCTCGACGGCGACGCGCTCGTGCAGGCCGGGGATTCCGCGGGCGCCGAGGCGTTGTTCGAGGAGCTGCTCGCGGCCCATCCGTCCTCGTTGACGGCTCACCGCGGCCTGCAGGATGCCCGTCGGCTGGCGCTCACGACCGACGA
>JAAESI010000231.1 GCA_024229515.1 Pseudomonadota bacterium
AATCGCGCAGAGCTGGACCACAAAAGCCGACATCCTGGAGGTGGCATAGCATGCCCGAGCTCGAGATTGTCAACGGTCCACTGAGTCTCTACTGGGCCCCCGTCGGGGAGGCCTTCCCGACGATCAGCGCCGCGCCGGTTGGCAACTGGCTGCTGATCGGCACGTCGGGGCCGCACAACTACACCGAGGACGGCGTCTCGGTCTCCTTGGAGAAGAGCGTCGAATTCTTCCGCGCCCTGGCCTCCGGCTATCCGCGGAAGAGCTTCATCTCCGAGGCCGACGTCATTGTGACGGTCCAAGTGGCCGACCTTTCGCTCTCTCAGATCCGGCTATCCCTCAACAACAACACGGTGACGGTGGGCGCCGGCGTCGACGAGATCGAGCTCGACGTGGGACTCGATCCCACCGAGATGGCGCTCCTCGTCCGGGGTGTCGGGAAGAGCCCACAATTCGCCGGCGGCAACCTTCAGTGGGAGATCCCCCGCTGTGTCGAGGCCGCCTCCCCGGAGCTGAGCCACGTCAAGGGGGAGCCGGCCGTGGCCGAGCTCACCTTCCAGCTGATCTTCAACGAGGGCGAAGCCAACCCAGCCGGGCGGCTCCTTGTCCAGACCAGCTAGCGCCGCAACGCTCGAGGACCTCGAGGTGATCGACGCCCGGGTCCTCGAGCACAAGCGGGCGATCCGCTACCACCGCGCCCGCCTGCAGGACGTCTCCGGCCAACGCCGGCGACTGATCCACCAACTGACCGAGCTCGGGATCGAGGTGGTCGAGCTCGACGCCGCAGGCGTAGAGAGGAATAGATCTCATGGCCGAAGCACCAGACACAGCAGCACCGGCAGCACCCCGCCATCTCGATCTGACCGTCGAGCCCACCCGGCCGACCGTCGGACTCGTTGACCCGAAGGGTGGGCCCCCCGTTATCTTCGAGATGACGCTGGCGGAGGAGATGACCTTCCAGGAATTCGCCGACCAGCAGGTCCTCGGGAAGCGGATCGAGGAGCTCGCCGACGACGTCCTGGCCGAGGGCAACCTCGAGGAGATGCAGCAGCGGATCCAGACCTGGGTCCAGCTCCTCCTGATCGACTGCCCGGAACACGTCGCGGCCGCGGTCAACCCGGGGCGCTTCATGCAACTGGCGTCTTTTTTTCGGGAGCTCGCCGGCACCGGCGCAACGGTGAGCGAGAATTCTTCGAGCTCTGCGCCTGGCTCCAACGATTCTACCGAGGAGGACCAGCCGGCGGCCTGAGCTGGTGGGAGGCGCCCATGGGCGTGGTGAATGAGGCCGCGGAGCTCGGCTGGAAAATGCAGGCGCAGGAGCGGCTCATGGCGGTGGCCGACATGCAGGCCGGAAACGGCCTCATGAAGAAGCGATCCCAGCGGGCCCATATCCGGGGCCTGAAGCGCCAGGCCTTGGGCCCTCGCCGTCGCACCTCCGAGCCGGGGCTCACGCGTAGCGACGCGGAGGCGGAGCCCCAGGTGGCCCTCGAGGCCCAGGCCTTCGGGATCCAGGTGGTAGAGGTCCCCCCAGACACCCAGACCGAGCTCGCCGGCCAGGCGGAGCTCGAGGACCAGGCGGCCCATGGCTGAATCTCTCGGCGAAGCCACTCTCGACCTCACCACCGACGCCACCGACCTGGACCGCGGGATCGACCAGGCGGAGAAGAAGGCCGTCGGGCTGGACAAGACCTTCCAGCGGGTCGGGAAGAACCTCTCGAGCTTCGGCGACAAAATGAGCACCCGGGTGACCCTCCCGCTCGTGGCCGCCGGGGCCGCGGCCTTCAAGCTGGCCGCCGACGCCGAGGAGGCCGGGAACAAATTCGACGTGGTCATGGGGGGCTCGGCCGACCGGGTCCGGGAGCGCCTCGAGGCTCTGACCGACTTCGTCCCCTTGACGATCGGGGAATTCGAAGGGCTGGCCGCCGGCGTCCAGGACCTCCTCGTCCCCATGGGCCTGGCTCGAGACGCCGGCGCCGAAATGTCCGCCACCTTCGTGGAGATCGCCGGCGACGTGGCGGCCTTCAATGACGTCTCCCCGGCCCAGGTCCTCGACGATATCCGGAGCGGCCTGGTCGGGAGCTCGGAGCCGCTCTTCAAGTATGGCGTGGACACCAGGGTGGCCGCCCTCGAGGCGGTGGCCCTCAAGAATGGATTGATCGAGCAGGGGGAGGCGCTCGACGACACCGCTCGGGCCCAGGCCGTCCTCCTGCAGATCCAGGCCCAGACGACCGACGCCACCGGCACGGCCGCTAGAGAGGCGGAGTCCGCGGCCGCCCAGACCCGCCTGCTGGCTCGAGATATCCGGCAGCTCGGCGAGGAGATCGGGGCGGTCCTGCTTCCGATTATCACGCCCATGGTCCAGGGCCTCCGGGACATGGTGAATTGGTTCCGGGAGCTCAACCCGACCACCCAGGAGTGGGTCGTCAAGATCGGGCTGGCCGTGGCAGCGATCGGTCCCCTGCTCTCGATCACCGGCCGGCTGCTCACCGTCGGCGGGAAGATCGCCGGCATGCTCACGGCCCGGACGGCCGCCACCGTCGCCAACACCGCCGCGACGACCGCCAACACCGCGGCCAACACCGCCAACGCCACGAGCCTGGCCGGCGGGAAGGGCATGGTCTCGGCGCTCGGGAAGGCCACCGCGGCCCTCGGCGCCTTCTGGGTCGGGTGGGAGGCCGGCTCCTTCCTGAATGACCAGCTCGAGGAGCAGGGCTGGACCCTGGCCAACCTGCTGGACTCGGTCGGCTTCTACGGGGAGTCGATCCAGGAGATCACGGCCGACGTCAACGAGGCGGCCAAGGCTACGGGCGAATACCGGACCGCGGCCCAGATCCAGGCCGACGTCGCGGCCAAGCAGGCCGAGGCCAACACGGCCGTGGCTGCAGCGATCGTCCAGGTCGACACCGCCACGACCGACGCGGTGGATCCGGCGGTGAGATATGCCGAGGCCATGGCGAGCCTGGGGATCGCCACCGAGAAGGACATAGCGACCGAGCTCGAGAATCTGGCCCTGGCCGTCGCCGGGGGCGAGCTGCCGGCGGCCACCATGATCCCCCTCCTCGAAGAATTCAAGACGAAGTGGATCGAGCTCGGTCGTCTCTCCCCGGAGCAGGTGGCCCGGATCGACGCCATGACCGAGGCGGTCAAGCGCCAGGACGCGGCGATCGACGGGATCGTGGGCGAGATGCCGAAAGCCACCGACGCCATGAACATCTTCAAAGGCGCCGCTGGTGCGTTGCCCGGCGTCGTCGTCCCGAGCTCGGAGAGCGTGGAGCAGGCCCTCACCAACATGGCGGCCGCCGGCGAGACCAACGCCTTCGCCCTGGCCGAGATGATCGCCAAATCTGAGGACCTCACCTTCGAGCAGGGTCTAGCCCTGACCGCCTACCGCGACAACACCGACCAAATGCAGCAAATGGCCGAGAAGCTCCGCGGGGAGTGGGGGCCGGCGATCCAGGCCAGCACCGAGAAGCAGCTCGGCCTCAACCAGGAGGTGGAGAAGGGGACCACCAGCATGGCCGGATTCCTGGGCGGGATTCTCGAGGGGATCCCGATCCTCGGGGAGTTTGGGAAGGCCTTCGACTTCGTCGGCGAGCTGATCGGGAAGGGCGTCGGCAAGATCAACGAATTTGTGCAGAAGGGGACCGGCTTCCTGCAGGAGAAGCTCGGCGGCCTCTTCGCCGAGGGCTCGAAGCTCGGCTCCTTCCTCTCCGACGGCCTGGGGAAGGCGGTCGGCTTCGCGATCCCCTTTATCGGCCCGCTGATCGCCCCCTTCGTCGGCAAGCTGGCCGGCCTGGTCGGGAAGGGGATCAAGAAGATAGGCGGCTTTTTTAAGGGCCTCTTCGGCGGGGTGTCCGGCGCCGAGAAGGAGGGCCGGGCCGCTGCTGGCGCCTTCCGAGACGCCACGATCGCGGCCATGAAGGACACGAAGACCCTCGAGGTGATAAACCAGCAATGGTCCGACGCGGCCAATCGGCAGAACGCCACCTTCCTGGCGAAGATCCAGCAGGACCTCATCGCCATGGGCCACTCCGCCGAGCAGGCCGGAGCCATGGCCCGCTCCTTCGGGACGCAGTTGTGGGAAGCCGAGAAGCAAGGCGGCGCCGCGGTCCAGTCGGTGATCGACCAGATCGCGGAGGCCTCGAAGACGTCGGTCAAGGCGACCGAGGAGGTGGCCGCGGCTTCGACCGAGGCGCTCGAGCAGACCGCCGCGGCGGGGACGAGCGCCGTCGCCCAGGTGGCCGCCGAGAGCGCCGCGGCCGTCGTCGAGACGGCCACGACCGCCTCGACCGCGGTCGAGATAGTGGCCACCGAGACGTCCAACACCGTGGAGAAGAAGGTCGCCGAGACGGCCGCCACGGTCTCGACCGGCTTCAAGGACATGGAGGGGACCGCCTCGAGCACGCTCGAGCGGATCGAGCGCCGCTTCGCCGACGCGGATCTGACCCTGGGGATCGACTTCGATCTCGAAGACTTCCCCGGTGGGAAGGGCGGCGACGGTGGTAAGGAGCGGATCCCGGCCTTCGCCCGCGGTGGCGTGGTGTCCGGCCCCAAGGGCCAGGCCCAGCTCGCCGTCGTCCATGGCGGTGAGCGGATCAGCCCGCCAGGTGAGGGCGGGGGCGGGACGATCGTGGTCCCCGTCAACCTGGACGGCCGCGAGGTCACCAAGGTGGTGGTGAGACTGACCCCCGAGATCACGCGGAAGCTGGGGCTCGCCTAATGGCCCTGATCCAGGTCTTCGTCGACGGGGTGGATCGCTCGATCAACGTCCAGCGGGGCCAGGGCGCGGTGAGCTACGACCGCGACACGCAGGGCCAGGGTAATGGGTCCTTTATGCTGGCCGACGTCCCGAGCGGCTTCGTCCCCGACGACGGCATGGAGGTGCTCTTCAAGGAGAACGGGACCGACGTCTTCGGCGGGATCATTCAGACCAGGCCGCGGAGATTCGCCGGCGCCGACTCGACCCAGGCGCTCACCTTCTACTCGATCGAGGTCGCCAGCTGGGAGCAGCGATTCAACAAGCGGCGGGTCTGGCGGGCGTATGTGGACGAGGCCTTCGAGGATATCGTCTCCGACATTCTGACGGACGCGGCCTTCATGGGCGGGGAGGGGATCACCGGCTCGATCCTCGCCGGCGTGAAGCATACCGTCACCTTCAACGGCGAGACCGCGGCCGAGTGTCTGGACATTCTCTGCAGCCTCGAGACCGACGGCCGGATCTGGTACGTCACCCCGGCCAAGGTCTTGACGATCGACGTCCCGACGGCCACGCCGGCGCCGGTCACGCTCGACGCTACGAATCTCGAGCTCAACCAGCCGAAGCCGGACGTCCAGCCGGACCGGGTGGGCTACGCCAACATGATCACGGTGGTGGGCGGGAATCCCGAGCTCCCGATCCTGTACACCGACGACGACGCGGCGGAGATCGCGGCCCGCCAGGCGATCGAGGGCGGGACCGGGATCTACCACGACACCGTCGAGGACAACGAGCTCGTGAGCGCCGGCCAGGTCCAGCAGCGGGCCGAGGGCATCCTGCTGCAGCGGAAGAAGATCCGGGAGCGATTCACCGGCATGACCAACGTCTCCGGCTTCGAGCTCGGCCAGGAGGTGACCGTCAACCTGCCGAATCTGGGGATCAGCTCGAAGGCCTTCTTCATTCAGCGGATCACGAGCTCGATCTCCCCAGGCGCCAATGAGTGGTGGCACACGATCGAGGCGATCGACGAGCCCATGGACGGCTCCTGGCAGTCCGAATACCGGCGGAAGATCTCGCCGAAGACGATCCCGATGCAGATCGAGCCGACCCCCGGCCTGGTCCGCGTGGAGCCGGTGCCGGGCGTCCTGATCCATGACCCCCCGCCGGCGCCGGCCGACGCCTTCCAGGGCGCCCCCTCGGGGACCATGCCCGTCACCCCGAGCTTGTGCGCGATCAGCCACGAGCAGCCCGGGGGCGGGGGCTTCCTCTACACTCTCCGGCGCGGTGGCCTCGCCAACACCGGCGGGTGTGGCGGTGGCCAGTTTCCTGGATGCCCGACGAATTGCTTCGCCAATCGCCAGTCTGTCCTCGAGGGCTACGCGATCGACGTCGACGAGAAGGTGGCCCAGACGGCGACCTTCTGCGCCTCGTGGGACGAGCTCGTGGCGAGCTCCTTCAAGACCTCCATGGTGGTCAGCCCCGACGGGACCATGCTCGCCTTTATCGAGCGGGGATCCGGTGGCGCGGACCCGGTCTTCGGGGTGGTGTCTCTCACCGGCGGAGGGCTGCTCGGCTCGGTGACGGCCACCGGCATGCAGGACAACAACTCGGCCTTCGAGGGCGCCTGGGTCGGCGACTATGTCTACATCCCCGGCCATGAGAGCGGCGGGTCTCTCTTCGTCTTCGACGTCTCGGCGCCGGGGACCCCGGCCCTCGAGGCGGAGATCAACACCTCGGCGACCGGCTTCCTCTGGTCCTGCGTCCCGAGCTCCGACGGGACCGCTCTCTACCTGGTCGAGAATGGCGGGGGCCAGCTCTTCATCGCCCTGGATATCACCGACCCGACCGCGATCACCGAGGCCGACACCCAGGTGGTGACCGGGGGCTATTACAGTCTGGACCTCGACGAGGACGGGACCTTCGCCGACCCCGGGCTGATCGCCTTCCGCCGGGCCGACGCTTCCAACGTCCGCTACGCTCGGCTCCCCCTGACCGACCCCCACACCTTCGGCACGCTCGACGAGCAGATCACCCCACTGTCACTGGGGGCCGACACCATGGAGGGCTGGACCTGCCTCTACCACGTCGACACCGCCATGGTCTGGCGGGCCCAAGATCCGGACACGATCAGCCTCGCCAACTCCCAGGTGGCCCACGTCTTCAACGTCGACCCCGTCAACGGGGTGACCTTCGTCGAGACCCTGACCTATGTGCACCCCGTGGGCGGCAACCTCCCCCAGGCCCGCTCCTACATCGGCCACCGGGTCGGGAGCTGGTTCGGCTCCACGGCCAACTCCCAGGTGACCTGGCTCGAGGCCAGCTTCGACGAGGTCGTCCCCTACGAGATCGAGAAGCCACTCCGGACGGCCTTCGGCGGGACCGGGATCGACGGGAAGGAATACGCGAAGGGCGACCTCCTGGCCGGCCTGGCTCAATTCCAGCTGGGGATCCGGACGATCGGGGTCGAAGGCGCCAAGCTCACGGCCCGGACCGCGGAGGACACGGGCATGGCCTGGGAGGCCGGCCTCGGCTGGGTCCAGGTGGCGATCGACGACACCGATAGCCCCTACACCGTCCCGGACGACGTGACCGTGATCCTGGCCGACGCCTCGGCCGGCCCGATCACCGTCAACCTGCCGGCCGTGGCCGACAGCTTCGAGCGGGTCCTGATCGTCAAGAATGACGGCGACGGGACCAACCTGGTGACGATCGACCCCAACGGGGTGGAGACGATCGACGGCGATCTGACCCGGGTCCTCGACCAGGACGAGGTCCTCGGGATCACCGGCTCGGTCAACGAGTGGGAGGTGATCCTCGGTGCCGCGGGGGGCTCCGGGACCTCCGTCCTCCGGGGCTACATTGACGGCTTCACGACCGAGTGGATCTCCACGAGCTCGGTCAAATTCTACGCCGGCGTGGCGGCCGACTCCTTGAGTGGCAACGACGAGCTGGTGACCTGGCCCGGCTCCTCGAGCATGACGAAGCTTATCTCCGCGATATGGGCCCAGGGGGACAACGCCGGCGGCCTGGCGACCGGCGCGGTGGCGGCCAGTACCGAATACAACCTGATCCTGATCACCCAGGACAGCGACGGCGCGGTGGACTTCACTTTCGACACCGACCCGAAGGGCGCCAACACCCCAGGCGGCTGGACGGCCCGCCGGCGCCTCGGCTCGGTCTTCACCGACGGCTCGAGCTTCGTCCGGGAGTACACCCAGCGGCTCGATCAATTCGACTACAAGGTGGCCGTGCTCGACGTCAACCAGGCCGTGGGGGTGATCCTCAACTTCCAGGCGGCCACGCTCACCTGCCCGGCCAACGTGGTGGCCAAGATCGGGACCCAATTCGTGGCCGACCTTGCCTACGCGCTCGCTGGCATCGTGTCGGAAGCGCAAGGCTCTCCGGACACCGGCACCGACTGTGCGCTCACGATCGGCCCGCCAGTTCTTTTTAAAATCAGCTGCGGGTGTGAACTGGAGATCGGCACCGACGAAAATAGCCAGATTCGATATACGATGAACGCCGTCGGAAGCGGCTCCGAGGCCTGGGACCTGGTCCTGATCTGGACCAAGGGCTGGCGGGACGACCGTGGCCGCAACGAGATACTCGAGGAGGAGGAGGAGACCATGATCAGAATCGACTACGAAGAGCTACTGGAAAACGGCAGCGGGGTGACGAAGGGGTCCGTCCACGCCTCCATGAACCTGGACGCCTGCGGCTTCCGCTGGGGCTCGTCGGTGGACCGGGCCTATCTCTCGGTCAAGATCCCCGAGGCCTGGATCGGCCAGGAGCTCCACATGGTCGGGGTCTTCTCGATCCCGATCGCCGTCTCCGCCAGCAACGAGATGGTGAAGCTCGAGATCGGCTTCGACAGCTACGACAACGACGAGGCCGTCCCCGACGTGGGCACCGTCAACGACGGGACCGCGACCAACGAGGTGGACATAGACCACGCCTGGCCCTTGGGCCAATACGACACCCAGGCCCTCGAGCTCGCCGTCTGGACCCCGAGCTCCACGGAGCGGCACTTTATCGCCCGGATCACGCGGGACGGCGCCGAGGAGACCAGCGACGGCAACCGGCTAATTGCGAATCTCAACTGCATGGAGGTCTATATCGTCCCGGTGGCCAACGACACCGGCGGCTACATCGTCGGGGATACGGTGGTCTAATCAATGGCCAGCAGCGTGCAGACCTACATCGACACCAGGGGGACCGAGATCGTCACCTTCCAGAAGTACCGCGGCCGAGCTCCGGCCCAGCCCGGCCGCTTCCACGTCTCGGACCCGGCCGAGCTCCGGCTGCTCGAGACGACCCGCCTCCACCTGCTCGAGTACGTGGCCGGCATCGTGCAGCTGAAGGACCAGGCCGACGTCGACGCCGAGCGCCAGGCCGAGCTCGAGCGCCTCGATCTCGGATGGATCCGGGCAGAGCGCCAGGCCGCGGTGGACCAGATCTGGATCGACCAGCTGAATGCCCTCGGGGCCTCGCCACCTCTCACGGTCGCCCAGGTGGAGGCCGACTACCAGGCCAACCTGGCGGCCTCGAGGAGCTCGAGGAGGCGCCGGTCATGAGCGAACGTCCAGCCAAGGGCGGCAACGACGTCACCCTGGTCGGTCTCTTCGGGGAGTTTCGCTACTTCGAGGGCTCTATGACCGAGGCCATGGCGTCGGTCCAGGCGGGCCAGCAGCTCCTCCGCTCCGACCTGGCCGCGGGGCTGCTCGAGATCCGGGAGGCCCTCGAGGCTGAGGCCGACGAAGATGCCGAGCTCCGGGCCCGGCTGACCAGGGTCGAGACCGCCCAGGCGATCGTCTACAAGATCCTGGCCGCTCTCGGCCTCCTCGTCGCCGGCGGCCTGGCCGAGCTCGTCCGCCGCTCTGTCGTGGGAGGCTGACCGTGGAGATCTCCGAGGCGCTCCTGACCGTGGTCGGGGTCTTCTTCGCTCTGGCGATCGCCGGCCTGGTGGCCTCGATCGTCCAGAAGGTCCGGGCGTGGCGTCTTCGCCGAGCGATCACCTCGAGCTCGAGGCGCCGACCATGAGCTCCACGAAGGTCTCGACGGACTTCACCCAGCGGGAGCTCGTCCGGTCTCGGGACTTCCCCGAGCTCGAGCTCGAGCTGGTGGAGGTGGAGGCCTTCGTCCTGATCAATGCGGCCTGGGTCGTCTTCTCCTTCCTGCAGCCGGCGCGGACCAGAGCCGGCGGCCGCCTGGGCGTCCTCTCCTTTATTCGCGGGGACGACCTCAACGACATGCTGGTGAGACACCGCGGAGCGAAGCCGGACTCGGATCACAAGGTCGGTCTGGCGGCCGACTTCGTCCCGCTCGACATGACGGCCGAGGCCTTCTTCGAGCTGGCAATGACCGGCGAGCTCGAGGCCGCGGGCTGCTCCTGGGATAAGCTCAACCTCTACGAGGACCCGGGGACCTTCCACGTCGCCCACCGGCCAGTGGGGGCGGGACCGCCCAGGATGCGGGTCTACCGGGGCTGGCAAAGAATCGTCTGATGGGGATCAGAGAGGGCGCGATAGGTGGGCCGATGGAATCGAAGCGGTTACTCGAGACGGCTCCGAAACCAGGCCGCCAAGGCCCGGGGAGATCTGGGGCCGGTCGCCCGGCCAACGTCCAACGGCCGAGGCTCCCGGCGCCTGGTCCAGCGCCTCGAGCGCCGACGCCGGCGCCCATATTTACCACCGCGGCGGGGCCTGGTCCGGCGGGGCGTCGGGATCCTGCTCTCGATCCTCGTCTTCCTGGGCGTGCTCGGGGCCCGGACTTGCCGGCCCATTTACACGGTGACCGACGAGCTCCGGGAGCAGGTTCGCCTCGACATAATCGAAGGCTGTCGGATCAACAACTGCACGCCGGAGCAGCTCCGCTCCCAGCTTGATCAGCTGGCGGGGTGGCCCCGGAAGGAGGAGAGCTAGACCATGGCGAAGAAGGACAACGGCAACGACCGACGCATGACTAGGATCGAGGGCAACCGGGTGAAGCTGACCCGGGACAATTGGGACACCTTCAGGGCGGAGACGGCCGACTTCCTGGGGCTGGATCTCCACGAGCTCGACCCCGTCGGCAAGGGGACGGTGACGATCCCCCTCGAGGTCTGGTGCTTCCTGCTCTCGGTGCTCGAGGAGGCCGTGGCCTACAACGAGGTGAGAGGCGCCCGCGGTGGCTGCCAGGCCTGCTGCGACCGAGAGTGCAAGCGCCTTGGCGGCTGTGACTACTGCTACGGGACGATCGGCGTCTGCAATGGTGGCGATCTGGTGCTCTGCGCGGCCTGAAGACCGGGCGGAGAGAATGGGGGACCTGGCAACACCAACAACGCCGGCGAGACGCTGGCAGAGGAGAAGCACACCATGAAATGGAGAATCAACACCGCGCTGGTCCTCGTCGGGGCGCTGCTCCTGGCCGGCTGCGCCAGCGAGATCTCGAGCGTGACCGTCCCCGACCCACCGACGCCGGCAGAGATCGCCGGCGCCTGGGCCGGCAATGCGAGGTGGGACGCCGTCCAAGGTGGTGCACCTGGGGCGATCACCTCGGGAGCGGCCACCGCGATCTTCTTCCAGAGCGGCGCCACGATCCTGAGCTCCACCTGGGGGGTGACCGGCGTCTTCACCGGGACCTTCTCGGGGAGCATTGACCCGGACGGCAACGCCACCGGCACCGCCACGGTCCTGGTCCTCGGGGCCGCTTGTGGAGCCGCGGCGCCCTGGGGCGGGAAGCTCGAGGGCGATCAGCTGGCGATTACCGTCTCCTTCGCCACCCCGGGGACCGTCCCCTGTGCGGGGGCCCCCGTCGGTCTGACCTTCAACCTCTCGAGGTGACCATGACGATCACGACCCTATTCCTGGCCGTGGCCCTGGCGAGCTCGCCGGTGGCCGCGGCGGACGGCACGGCCCTGCCGCTGCTGCTCGACCTCGAGGTGGCTCCGCCCTTCGAGCTCGAGCTGGTGGCGCCGACGCCGGCGCCGTCGATCGACTTCGAGGCTGCCATGGAGGAGGCCGTCCAGGCGGTGGCCAACGGGTGGCAGGACCGCGATCCCGCCACCGGCCGCTTCGTCGAGGCGGACACCGGGACCGGCTACTTCGGCATGCTCGCCGGCAACTCCTACGACCCGGCGGTCCTGGCCTTCTTCGCGGCCTCGGCGGTGGAGATGTACTCCGCATATGACCTCCGGAATCAATGCGCCGCTTCGACGGTGGTCAGCTGCTCCGACCCCTGGCCGAGCTCCGTCCAGCAGGACGCCCTCCTAACCGCGGGCGTCTACGCTGGGGTGACCGGCCTCCAACGCCTGGCCAAAACCCAGTGGGGGATCGACATGGACGAAGGCTGGAAGAATGTCTTGATCTTCGGGAGCCTGGCGGCCGTCCGGTCGCTGCTCTCGGCCTCCAACATCTCCGACGCCAACGCTCTGCGGGAGCTCGGCCGATGATCGGCCTCCTCGCTGTGATCCAGGACCAGGCGGCCGAGCTCGTGGAGGTCGCCACCCAGGCGGCCCCGCTGCTGCAGCTCGGCGCCGTCCAGCTGCTCGTCCCCGTGATCGTCTCCGCCCTGGTGGTGGCGGCCCGCAATGTCTCCGCCAGGCTCGACGGCCCCGCCGCATATTGGTGGGCCCTCGGCCTCAACGTCGTGGGCCAGGTCCTCGCCGAGCTCGCCACCGGCGACGGTGGAGCCTCGGCGGCCGCGATCGCCAACGCCGGCGCCCTGGGTGTCGGGACTGGCGCCACGGTCTCCGTCGGCATGGCCACGGCCGGGAAGCGCCTCGGCGCCGGCAAGCTGGTGAAGCCGAAGCGGGACAGCTAGCGCCGTGATCATCACCGCCCGGGACGTCTATGGCGAGCTGCTGCCGAGCCCCTACACCGTCACGGTGGAGCGGCTCGGCCGCCCCGCTGCTGGCGGTCTGCTTGCCAAGGACGTCCCACCCAGCGGCCGCGTGGACGCCGAGACGGCGCCGCACAGCTTCTATCGGGTCCGGGTCGTGTGTGAGGGTCACGCCCAGGTCTCGAGAAACGTCGGCGGCTCGACTGATCGGGTGGAGCTGGTGGTCCCGGTCGAGCCGTCGGCGGTCGTTGGATTCAGCTGGCCCACCCACCCGGGGCCCTTCCCCGGCGTCGTCTTCGAGGAGCTCGACGATCGTCAACGCGGGACGCTGCTCAACATCTGGGCGAAGCTCTGGCAGGTGTCGCTGGGGGTGACCCCGGTCGGCGCCTACGTCGACCGGATCCTCGAGGTCCGGCCCGACCGTCTGATCTGTGGCGTCTCTCCGGAGCTCTTCTCGGCCTTTGAGCTCGGCCTCGAGCTGGACGTCCTCGAGCTCGTGAGCTCGGCGGTCGGTCACGAGCCCCCGGCCGGCTTCACCAACGGCCCGAGCGTGAAGACCCTCGAGGAGATCGGCGGCCTGCAGGTCTCGATCTTCGAGAGCCTCGACCCGGGCGTCCCCCACCTGGCGGATATCGACGTGGACGAGGAGCGGGGCTTCCCCCACGCCGTCCGCGCAGCAGGCCACCACCTCACCGGCCAGAAGACTGACCCGGTCGAGGTGCAGCAGATCCTCGAGGCCCAGGGGATCTCCACCGGCTGGCGGCCGCTGCTCGTCTGAGCTCGAGCTCACCCCCGATCTGGCCCCCCCTCCGCGGGGGGTCTTTTCGTGGGTGCTACCACAAGGGCACCGCCGAGATCGGCCCTCCTGGGGCCGCCCAGAGCTCCCCGAGCCCCTTCAGGCAGGAGGCGCCCTGGGAGCCCCCGATCTGACACCCACCCGACCACAGCGGCCGCTGAGGCTTCACGCGTAGATAAGCCACGTCTACGCGTAGAAAGGCCGTTTTCGGGCTGGTGTGGGACCTCCCCAGGTGGGAGAATCAGGGGTGTCCGAGACAACCAGCACCGAGAGGGCGCGACATGAAGAAGGCGATCAACACCGAGACCGGCAGCGGGGCCGCTGCTCCTGACCTCACGACCTACGACTGGATCGTGATCAACAGCTCCGCCGGCAAGGACTCCCAGGCGATGCTCGACGAGATCGTGAAGCTGGCCGACGAGGCCGGCGTCGACCGCTCGAAGCTGGTCGTCTTCCACGCCGACCTCGGCCGCGTCGAGTGGGACGGGACCGCCGAGCTCGCCGAGCGCCAGGCCGAGCTCTACGGCCTCCGCTTCGAGAAGATCGCCCGACCCCAGGGTGACCTCCTCGATCACATAGAGGCCCGCGGCATGTTCCCGAGCTCCGCGGCCCGGTACTGCACCAGCGACCACAAACGGGGCCAGGCCCACAAGCTCTTGACCAAGCTCGTCCGGGAGCTCGGCCTCGAGCGCCAGGCCCGCGTCCTCAATTGCATGGGCCTACGCCGCGAGGAGTCGCCGGCCCGGGCCAAGAAGGACGCCTTCACCGTCGACAAGCGAGCCACCAACGGCCGCCGGCATGTCGACGAGTGGCTCCCGATCCTCGAGTGGCTCGAGGGCGAAGTCTGGGCGCGGATCCACGAGACCGGCGTCCCCCACCACCCCGCCTATGACGCCGGCATGCCGAGGCTGAGCTGCTGCTTCTGCGTCATGGCCTCCCGCTCCGCGCTGGTCCGGGCCGCCCAGCTCGTCCCCGAGCTGGCCGCCGAATATGTGGCCCTCGAGGAGCGGATCGGCCACACCTTCCAGGCGAAGGCCTCCATGGCTGAGATCGTGGCCGAGGCCGAAGCCACCACCGAGCTGATCCAGATCGAAGGCTGGGCCGCCTGATGGCGCCCGCCACCACCACCACCAACAGAGAAGAAGGCAACAATATGAAGATAACCACGAAGCAGATCCTACTGGCGGTCGGCGCCGCGCTGGTCTTCGCCTATATCGTCCTCCCGCTGGTCGAATTCCTGGCGAGGGCATAGTGACGGGTGAAGCGGACCCCCAGGCCGTGAGAGAATTCAACCGATGCAGCACCCCACCCGTAGAGAAGGAGGCGACAACATGCTGACCCGCAGCGGTGCTTTCGGGACGACCCGCCAGGAGACCCTGGCCGTCTGCCGTCAATGCTCGACCAGCTGGGCGATCGACGTCCCCGTGGATCCGGAGCTCGTGGCCGAGGAGGGCTTCGAGCTCGTGGACGGCGCCTGGACCGGCCTCTGTGAGAGCTGCCAGGAGAAGAAGGTCGACGCCTCTAATGCTGAATATGAGGCCCTGGCCCGAGCGGCCGCCGAGCTCGGCCGGCTTCACCATGTCAGTCCCATGGCCGCAATGGTGATCCCGGAGGCCGAGGGCTTCGAGCTCGAGGGCTCGGGCGTTTTCGGCTTCTGGGCCTTCGCGGCCGACCTCACCGACGACGGCCGGGCCCGCTTCGGCGAGACCCTCAAGGCCGTGGTGGGCAATCTCAACCTCAACCGCGGGACGAGCCTGGTCGACAACCTGGGCGCCAACGGCCGCCAGGCGATCGTCCACGGCGTCCTCGACTAATGCCGCTCCCACACCCTGGGGGCCGGGCCCTCGCCACCAGCGGCAACGGTGGCGGGGGCCCTTTGTTTGTATGTCGGATCACGTACACAGCCACAAGGAGAAGAAGGCCATGAAGACCCAGCGAGCCTGGGACCGCCTCCGGGCGGCCGTCGTCGACGGTGACCGGGAGGACCTCGAGGCCGCGGCCGCCGAGCTCAACATCCCGGCCGCCACGGTAGAGGAGATCTGGACCGACCAGCGGGCCCTCGAGGAGCTCGAGGAGCTCGTCGATCCCTACGACATGGACACACAGCCATGAGCCGGCGCTCGGATCTGTGGCGGGAGCTCCGCCGCGTGATCAAGGCCGGCGACACCGACCAGGCCCACGAGCTCGTCCGGCGCCTGGGCTACACCAAGAAGCAGACCGCCGACCAGCTGATCGAGAATATCTGGCAGCAGGAGAGGACCAAATGACAGCCACAGAGAAGAAGGCCGCGGCGATTGTCGCCGTGCTCCCCGTCGGTCGAGACAACGCGATCACGATCGGCCAGCTCCGCGTGGAGCTCCACAAGCGGACCGGGATCTGGCTCGGGGACTCGACGGTCCGGGCCTATGTCCACCGGCTGCAGGAGGCCGGCGTCAAGGTCCTGAGCTCCCCCCGGGCCGGCGGTGTCTGGCTGGCCGAGGACGAGCAGGAGACCATGGACGTCCTCGAGGAGCTCCGGGCCCAGGTCCACGCCGTCGAGCGCCGTATGCAGCTGATCAACGGGGGCCGCTGTGCGCTGGCCTCCTGCCGGGCCGAGCTCACCGAGACGACCCTCAACCGGGGCGGTCTCTACTGCTGCCAGGGCCACCGCTACCAGGCGGCCGCCGAGAGGGCGTCATGAGCGCCGAGGAGGAGCTCCTGGTCCGGATCGGCCTGGCGGCCGTCGAGGTGCATCGGATCCGGAAGCGGAAGGCCGCGGCGGAGAAGGCCCGGGCCAGGTGTCGCTGCGCGGTGGAGTGCAACGTCTCCGGCGGCCCGAAGCGGCTCCGGGAGCATCCGCCCTGCTGGAAGAATCCCAGGGTCTACGAGGGGGCCGAGCTCGAGTGCAAGGCCTGCCGTCGGCGGTGGATCCGCCACGCGGCGGTGGTCCTCGAGGGCCGCGCCCTGGCCGGAGCTCGCCGGCGGGTCACCATGCTGGCGCGAAACTATCGAAAGGCAAGATCATGAGCTGCACCCACAAGTGGGTCCAGGTCCCCCGCCGAGCGGTCGGGGCTCGGTGGTCCGAGCTCCCGGAGATCTGCGCGGTCTGCTACTCCGAGAGGTGGATCGAGATCCCCAGCCGCGGGCCGAAGTGTCTCTGGTGTGTCGTCGCCGGCATGGTTCACGAGCTCGGCCTCGGCCGCTTCGAGGGGGCGTGTCCGAAGTGTGGCCGCTATTGGTCCATGCCGGTGGAGCTCGGCCCCCTTCACAAGGTAGAATCACCCCACCAGGCCGGCAGCCGGCTGGCCGCAACAAGGAGAAGAAGGCGATCATGAGCGAAGCACCCCCCAGGCCGGAGGACCAGCAGGACCTCCTCGAGGCCGAGATCATCGAAGAAGACGAGGGCCCGGAGGTCCTCGAAGCCGAAGCCGTCGACGACGAGCTGCGGAACGTGCCACGCAGCGGCCTCGAGATCGAGATGCCAGACGTGGCCCCGCCACGCGACGACGACACCGTGGACCTCGAGACCGGCCCGGTCGTCGCGGCCGTCGACGCTGCCGAGGTGGCGAAGCTGGCGGCCGAAAACCCCGGCGCCGCTCTAATGCGGATCGTCGACAACGCCGTGGCCGGCGGTCTCTCAATCGAGGTGATCGAGCGGCTGCTGGCCGTGCACGAACGTTACGAGGCCGGCCAGGCTCGCAAGCTCTACAACGCGGCCATGGCTGCCCTCCGCGGTGAGCTCCCGAAGGTCTTCAAAACCGAGGAGGTGGACTACAAGGCGAAGGGCGGCCGCGTCTACTACCGCCACGAGAATCTGGCCAACATGGTGGAGGACCTCTCCCCGATCATGGCCCGCCACGGGCTGGCCTTCCGGTGGAAGACCGACACCACGATCCCGGAGTCGATCCAGGTCGTTTGTGTCGTCACCCACGAGGCCGGCCACTCCGAGGAGGCGGCCCTCTCCGGACCGCCGGACACCTCCGGCAGTAAGAACGCGATCCAGGCGATCGCCTCCACCGTCTCCTACCTGCAGCGGTACACCCTGAAGGCGGCCATAGGTCTGGCCGCCGGCAAGGACGACGACGGCCGCGGCGGTGAGCCGGCGGAGCCCATCGAGCAGCCGAGGTCCAACGGCAACGGCCAGCAGCAGGACCCCGGGCCCGGAGAGGCGACCGAGCTCGAGGAGCTCCACCAGGCGAGGCCGCTCTTCCCCGCCGATCGGTCGGAGACGATCAGCAAGAATCAGCGGGGCCGGCTCTACAACTTCGCCGGCAAGAAGGGGTGGAAGCCGGAAGGCGTCGACAACGAGGTGGCCCGCGTGCTACAAATTCGGACGTCCGAGATCCCGGCCCTCGGGGACGCTTACGAGGCGATCGTGACCTGGTTCGCTGGTCACTCCCCAACGGCCGACTGAGAAGGAGGCGACCGTGGCCCATTTTCAATTCGACGAGGCCAACCACGTCTACGCCCTGGGCTCCCGGCATGTCCCGAGCGTGACCCAGGTCCTCGAGGGGACCGGCATGGCGCCGGACCTCTCCCACCTGCCGGACTTTTACCGGCGCCGGGGCTCCGCGATCCACAAGGCCCTGGCGCTCCACCTGGTGGGCAAGCTCGAGCAGGCCAGCCTGGACGAGCGGATCCGGCCCTTCGTGGAGGCCGGCCAGGCCTGGCTCGAGCTCGTGGAGGCCAGGCCCAAGGTGGTGGAACACCGCTGGGTCCATAGCGTCCTCGAGTACGGGGGGACGCTGGACCTCTTCGCCGAGACGAAGCTCGGCCCGCTCTTTGTCGACTGGAAGGCCACCATGATGGACGAGGCCTACGAGGTCCAGGTGGCCGGGGGCTACCAGCCGCTCCTGCTCGAGGCTGCAGAGCAGGGCGCGGTGGCCGTCGACCCCGAGGCCGTGACCGAGGCCCGCATGGCCGTGGTCACCCTGAAGGGCCGAGCGAAGCCGCACTTTATCCCGAAGCACAACAACGCCGGCGTGGCACAGACCGACGTCTTCCGCGCAGCCCTCACCGTCGCCAAGTGGCGGCAAGCTCATAGGAGATTCCAACCATGACGACCGAGACGACCAGCCCGACCACGACCGAGCTCGACCCCGAGCTCCACCACCAGATCGAAGAGCAGACCGCCCTGGTGATCCAGGAGGCCCAGGCGATCACTATCGGATCCCAGGAGGACTACGAGGGCGCCGGCGCCTTCCTGACCCGCCACCTCAAGCCGGCCCTGAAGAAGATCGAGGAGACCTGGCGGCCGATGCAGCGGGCCGCCGACGCCAACAAGAAGGCGATCCTCGACCAGCGCCGAGAGGTCGAGACGCCCCTCCTCGAGGCGGAGAAGATCACGAAGAAGCTCATGGGCGACTGGACCATGGAGCAGCGGCGGATCGAGGCCGCGGAGCAGCGGAAGGCCGAGGCCGAGGCCCGGCGGATCGCTGAGGAGGAGAAGCTGGCCGCGGCCGCTCACCTCGAGGACCAGGGCCACCAGGAGGCGGCCGTGGAGCGCCTCGAGGCCCCGACCGTCCCGGTCATGCCGGCGCCGGTCGAGAAGCCGAAGGCCAAGGGGACGAGCGCCAGGACCGTCTGGAAGCATAGGGTGATCGACGAGGCCAAGGTGGCCCGGGCCTTCCTGACCCTCGACGAGAAGAAGATCTCCGGCGTGGTCCGCCAAATGGGCCCCGACGCCGTGGCGCTCGTCGGCGGGATCGAGGTCTTCGAGGAGCCGGTGATCTCGGCGAGGGCCCAGTGAGCCGGCCCCGGCAGCTGACCGAGCTCACCGCCGGCCGGCGCCAGGAGCTCCTGGTGGCCCTCCGGGAGGTGGAGCAGCGTCTCAAGGCCTACCCGGAGCCCAACCCCCGCCCGGTCCTCGAGGACGCATGTCGAGCCCTGGGCGGCCACCCGGACCGCTTCCGGGCCTGGGTCGACGGCTACACCGCCGGCCTGGTGCAGAAGGTCCCCGACCTGGTCGACGACACCCTGAGATCAATCGCCCGGATCGCCGAGGGGCTGCTCCCATGAGCGCCCCGGCCCCCCGCCCTCGGTCGCCACCACCCAGAGCGCCGAGCTCGAGACCCTCATGGATCAGTGAACATGGAGACGACAAGAAAATGAAGAAGCAGATCATGGTGGCGGTGGCGGTGGGTGCTTTGCTGGTGACCTTCGGCGCGGAGGCCCAGTCTCCGCCCTTCTACGTCCTCGACGGCTTCGGCGGGGTCCACGCCGGCAACGGCGCCCCGGTGATCAGCCCCCCGTCGACCTACTTCGGGTTTGACATTGCGGAATCTATCGCCGTGCTCCCCTCCGGGACCGGCTACTTCGTCCTGGACGGCTTCGGCGGTGTCCATGCCGGTGGCGGGGCGCTGGTGACCGGGCCCGTCCCCTTCTTCGGGTGGGACATTGCCCGGGACCTCTCGCTGATTCCCGGCGGGGCGTCCTCTTCCGCGTGGACGGTGGTCGACGGGGCGAATCAACCCGTCGGAGAATTCCTGGCGATCACCCCTTCCTTCTCTCCCGACTTGACGGGGGTCCCGGTAGCGACCGCGGCCGTCCTCTACGCCGGCGGGGCGGTGGTGGTCGAGATCCAGGCGAGCGACTTCGTCAAGCGGCGGGTCTGGTTTGCGTCGGGCGGCTGCACCGGAGCCGGACATGTTCAGGGGCTCGGGAACGTCCCGAGCTTGGAGGGCTACGTCGGGGGAGACAACAACCTCTACGTGGCGGTCGGCAACCCGGCGGGAATCACTCCGGGGTCGACCCTGCAGCCCGACGGAACATGCTCGCCGGGTGGGCTTGCGGGACTCTACTCCCAGGCCGTCGTGGCCTACAACTTCGACCATTTCAATCCGCCTTTTAACGTCGTCCAGCAATGAGCGCCCTCGACGTGGCGGCCGCGGTCAGGACGATCAAGGTCCACGGCCCCAGCCGGGTGGTGATCAACGACGAGGGGGAGGCGGTGAGGTCCGTCCGGGCCCGGCGCCTGGGGATCGTCCCCGAGGTGATCTTCATCCGGTCCGATGGGTGGAGCCTGGGGGCCACCGAGGAGCTCGAGGCCGTGGCCTTCGACCTCTGGGCCGGCCGCTGGGTCGGCTTCATGCGGCGGGGCTCCGACACCGTGACCCCGATCGCCGACTATCCGGTCCCATGAGGACCGTCCGCGACGAATGGGCCGCCTTCGGCTCCCAGCTCCGGGACTTCGTCCGGCTCTTCGTCGAGGTCCTGCCCTGGTGGTGGTGGATGGTCTCCTGCGCGATCCTCGAGCTCGCCGTGATCGCTCACCGGCTCGGCCGGATCGCTGAGGCCTTGGAGGCGGCCCTGGTACCATGACGACCTCGAGGCCGTGGGGCGGTGGAGCACCTCGCCCGCCGGTTGATCTCGGACAGGTGAAGCCGCGCCGAGAGCTCCCGCCCCCGTCCTCGTTTTCCACATGTTTCCCACAGGCTAAAGCCGCTGCTGGCGCGGGTCTTCGGCGCCCTGTGGATATCCCCCCTGTTGAAATCCAGTGGATCCACCTCGAGCTCCTCGAGGCCGGTCCGTTTTCCGCCGATGGCCCACAGATCCCTGCACAGCTTTTCCACAGCTTCAGCCCAACGCCGGCGGCCTTTTCCACGTTTCCACAGCCCCTACGAGGGCTACTAGGAGATATCTAACCTTGATTTCTGGCAGTAGTAGTAAGGCGCCCCGCGCCGAGATCCGGACTCCATTCGACAAGGAGACCCAGGAGGTCCTAGTCCACCGGCTCCGACACCTGGCCCGCCAGGCGGCCGAGCGGCTCGACCTCCTTCCCCTCGGTCCGCTCTGGGCCTTCGTGGGATACGACCGCGCCGAGCTCCTGGCGCACCTCGAGCGCCGACACCTGCAGGGCTGCCTGATCTGCGGCTCCGAGCTCGACGAGCGGCCAGTGATCTGCCATATCGATCCACTGGGCGCGGCCGTCGACGGCGCCAGCCTGCAGCGGGTAATGGCCCTCGAGAACTTCGGCTTCGGGCATGACAGCTGCAATCGGCGCCTGGGCGCCAGGTCGTTGTCCTGATGGCGCCCCGCAAGCTGACCCCCGAGACGAAGACCGTCCGCTACATGATCAACGGCCTGGGCATGATCGCCGACCGGACCGCCCGCCGCGTGAAGCGGATCTCCTTCGACCTCTTCGGCTTCGTCGACGTGATCGGCTTCAAGCCTAGAAACCTGGCCGGCTACGAGCTCCAAGGCGCCGGCGCCGCGCCCTGGCTGTGCGTCCAGACGACGACGTCGAAAAACCAGGGCGCCCGCAAGCGGAAGATCTTGGAGTCGGAGGTGCTCGCGGCCCGGGCCTATGCGCTCGTGGCCTCGGGCCATCAGGTGCAGGTGTGGGGCTGGATCTCCGGCCGCCACGCCGGCGCCGAGGCCTTCCGGCGCTGGACCCTCTCGGGAGAATCTCCGGGCCGGCTCGAGTGGCACGATCGAGGGGTGATAGAGGTCCCGCCCGAGCTCCTCGTCCAGCCATAAGTTGACAGCCGACGCTGAGTCAGTACCCTGTGGGCGCAAAGGCGCCCGACCCAACAACCACCAGCAGAGAAGGAGGCACCCATGGCGAGAGTCACCACCATGACCCGCAACACGCGCACCAGCACCGAGGCCCTGGCGAAGAGGACCGCGGACCTGGTCGTGGAGAATCTCCCGGACGTGATCCGCCGGGTGGTCGATACCAACAACGCGTCCGCCCTGAAGCTGACCCTCAAGGTCAATCCGCCCGGCCGGACCGAGGCGACGAAGGACCCGGAGATCTCGATCCGCTGCAAGCCAGACTTCGGGGACGAGATCGTGACCCTGAAGGCCCGTCTCACCGGTGAGGGCGACGACGCCCAGCTGAGCCTGATCTCTGAGCTCAGCCCGGAGGAGGTCGGCTTCCAGGACGACCAGACCGGAGAATCCGGAGAGGAGGCGGCCACCGGCTAACCTGCTACCCTGAAGCAGACCCCGTGGAGGGGGGGACGCTGGGCGCCGTCGGGTTGATCGCCTTCTTCTCCGGCCGCCCGCTCCCCCCCGCCACCTATTCAACGAGGAGAAGGCGACCATGATCGACAAGATCCTGAAGGCTGCCCGCGTGGTTGGCGAGGCGGCCCAGATCCACGACCTCCCAGGTGGGACGATCGAGAGCCCCAACGTCGAGCGGGTGATAACGACCGACGTCGAGGCCTTCGAGGAGCTCGTCCGCCTGGTGGAGGACTACTTCAACCCAGGCCGAGCACCGGGGAGTCTCTGCCAGTTTTGCCAGGCCCCGCTGGTCTGGATCAAGACCGGCAACAACTCCCGGGCCCCGCTGGACGCTGCCCACGTCTCCGGCCTCGACGACACCGGCCGACACCACCGGATCCGGCTCTCCCACTTCGCCACCTGCCCGAGGCCGCCACGGCGAAAGCCAAGGCCATGAGCGGCGCCACAGATCGGGCCTACCTTGGCGGGTCGGGTGACGACTCCGAGATCGGGAGCTCGATCCGCCGGCAGATCCGGGCCCAGGTCCTCGAGGAGCTCGTTTTCGTCGACGTCGGCGGCCTGACCCCGGTCCAGATCGCCTCCCGCGTCGACGTCGCCCCGCGGATCGTCCAGGCCCACCTCCGGGCCCTGGTCGCCGGCGGCCAGGCCGGCGTCCGCCGCGGCCGCTACCACCGGACCACCGAGAAGAAGGAGACCGACACCATGGACGACAACGACCAGGCGCCCAAGACCATGCGCCAGCGGGTCCTCGAGGTCCTGCCCGACGGCGTCGACAACGCCCAGACGGCCAAGGAGCTGGCGGCCGTGCTGGACGTCCCGCCGAACAACATCGCGGCCGTGCTGGTCCACTTCCGGAAGACCGGGACCGCCGTCCGGTCTCGAGAGGGGGGCGCCCAGGACCCCTACCGATTCCACCGGCGGCCAGCTCACCTGGCGCCGGAGCTGGCCGAAGCCACGGCCGACCAGCTCCTCGAGCACCACGCCGGGCACCAGAGCACCAGCGCCCGCCACCCTGGCCGCCACTCCGGCCCAGAGGTCGGGTGTCTGCTCTGCGCCGATCAGCGGGAGGCCCTCGAGATCTTCGACGAGCCCAACCCCGGGACCATGGAGGACCCCCTCCCGGCCGGCTACACCGACGCCCCGGAGGTCGTCGCGGCCAAGCTGCGCCACGCGGCCCCGCCGAAGGCCGACCTCGAGACCGGCGAGGTGACCGATCAGAGCCACGTCGGGCCCGTGGACGATTGTCCTCGGTGCTCCCAGGACGGCCCACCGCTCACGATCGACCAGCCCCTCGACGTCTCCCCTCGAGGAGAGTCTCCCCTGGCCTCGGTCTACCGCCTGGTCCAGGAGCACGCCACGCGGAAGGCGACCGAGCTCAACGACGAGATCCAGCGCCACATTGACGACGGGATTCCGATCTCGGCGCTCCGGGTGGTGGTCGGTCCCGAGCTCGGGGAGGAGCGGGTCGAGCGGATCACCCAGCCGACCGCGGCCGTGGCCTACCAGCTCGTCCGCGACAATCTCCGGGCCCGGGCCGTGGAGCTCCGCCGAGATCTCGAGATCCTCGAGGCCGCGGCGGTCCTGTGCGATCGCCTCATGGACGAGGAGCAGGACCTCGGCATTGATCGGCTCGAGGAGCGGATCCGCCAGGAGGTGGCGCCATGATGCGCCTCCAAGCGGTCCAGACGATCGCCGTCCCCGCCGAGCAGGAGACCGAGCTCGGGACCGTCCCGATCGTGGGCGGAGCTCAGACGGTCACCGTCACCCGTGGGTGGTTTCAGTGTGACCTCTGCGGGCTGACCGGCGCCTTCGACGGCATGGCCTCCCCCATGATGGCCCCGCCCTGCTCCCAGGGCTGTGATCCGGAGCAGACACAATGACCGGCCCGACGCTGCCCTTCGACGACGGGCCCACCTGCCCAGGCTGTGACGGCCGGGACGTCTGGGTCCTCGGCCTGGTCGGTCTCGAGACCTTCCTCAGCTGCCGAGACTGCTCGAGGCGCTGGAAGACCTTCGACGACGTGGCCGGCGCCGTCGATCGCGAGATCCCCGTGGGCATGTTTGACGCCGCGGAGGGGGACCGGCTTCGGGACGCCGGGATCGCCTCGGCGGCCGCCTCTCGAGCGGCCCTCCTCTGGTTCGCCAAGGCGACCGCCCTCCACCTCGGCCGGACCGGCCTGGTGGTCTGTGCGGACGACGTCCAGCGGGAGCTGAAGCGCCAGGGCCACGACCCGGAGGACCTCGGCAACGCTGCCGGCGCTCTCTTCCGGGGCCCGAAGCTCTGGCGGTGTGTCGGCTTCCGCAACTCCGAGCGGACGGCCCGGCAGTCGGGAGCGATCCGCGAATGGGTCCGCCGCGACGTCGAGCCACCCCTGCAGGTGGCGTCATGAGGGCCGAGCAGGAGCTCGTCCACGTCGCCCCCTGGAATTACCACGAGCTCCACCTGGGCCCGGCGTCCAACTGCTGGACGTGCGGGACCTGGACCGAGCCGACGCCCGCCGAGGTCGACCAGGTCCTCGAGGGGCTCGAGCGGGCCGAGCACTATCGGCCGCCCTCGATCGCCTGGCGGGCCTTCGCCCTGGCGGTGCTCGCCGGCCTGGTGGCCTGGCGGGTCTGGTGGACGCTGCCATGAGCTCGCGATACTGCGCGCACAAGTGGAAGAAGGCGCAACGCGACGGCGTGGCCTTCCAGGTTTGTGTGCGCTGCTGGACGTCGCGGCCGCATGACTGGGAGCCGAGCCGCTTCGATCGAGACGAGCATGGCGGAGACCCGGCCTACGGGATCTCGCTGGGGCTGGCCGTTGGCCTGCTCTTCTGGGCCGTCGTGGCCCTGCTCGCAGCCTGGTGGTGGTGGTCATGAGCGGCGACCGTCTGGCCCTCGAGGTACTGGCCGCCGAGATCTTCCCCCACTCCGAGGCCTGCACCTCGAGCGGGATCCCGGGCTGCCAGTGTGGCGCCCAGGAGCTCAGGCTGGCCCGCTACCGTAGAGAACAACAACAACGAGAAGGAGGCGACACCATGACAGCAGCGAAGAAGCAGGACCCGAAGGAGCTCGAGGAGCTCGAGGTCCACGGTGGCCAGCAGGTGGTCGGCCTGGTCGACGACTACATCCGGAAGGCGGTCAGCCAGCTGGTGGTCGTCTCCGGAGTCGAGCAGGAGATCAATCGCATAATCGGCAACCGGCTGACCTCGATCGTCGAGGAGCAGCTCGAAGCCAGGACCCAGGAGGTGGCCGAGAAGATCCTCGAGCAGGAGCTCCGCCGGCGCCTGAAGCACCTCCTCGAGGGGCGCCTCCCCTTCACCCTGGGGGTGACGATCAAGGCCCGGGACTCCGAGCTGCTGGCGGCCGCGGTCGAGGAGACGAAGCCGAAGCCGAAGCCGAAGCGGAAGCGGAAGAAGAAGGTCATCCGGAAGGTGACACCATGAGCCACCGCTGGGTCGTCCAGATCTTCGTCGGCGATCGCGAGGAGGTGGCGGAGGAGCTCCGCGCCTGGCTCGAGCTCGCCGAGGACCGCCTGGTCCACGACGTCGACGGCCACCCGGCCCTGATGATCTCGACCGGGGGCCCTGGGCCCGCCGGGGTCGCCGTCACCGCGGTGACCAAGGTCCACGACGAGGAGGAGAGCAGGGGGGCGCCGGACTTTTTCGCCAGGAGGTGGGGCGCCGCGATCGCCGTCCTGCTGCTGCTCGCCGGCTGTGCTCCCCAGGTCTCCCCGCGGACCGAGAGCGGCTTCCTACCGCCGGACCTCTGCTCGGCGATCGGCTGGCCGGGGGCCTTCCTCGGGATCGTCGTCACCCTGGCGGTCATGGTGGTGGCGCTCTATTGGATCTGGGCCCACTACCAGCCGGGGAGCTGACCGAGCTCGGGGTGGACGCGGAGGAGGTCTCGGGGAGAGACTAGAGGCCATGGCGAAAAGGCGACATACAGAGAGCCAGAAGGGGCCCGGCATACAGCGGGCCCTTTGTGGTGCGAAGAAGACCCGGGGACCGGGGGCGTGCAGCAGGCCCGCAGGCTGGGGGACTCCCCACCCCGGCCGGGGCCGCTGCAAGTGGCACGGGGGCCGCACCCCGAGCCACGTCAAGGCCGCCCAGAAGGAGGAGCTCGAGGAGGCCGCCCAGACCTACGGCCTCCCCGTGGAGATCGGCCACCAGGAGGCCCTCCTCGAGGAGATCCAGAGAACAACGGGGATCGTTCGGTGGCTCGAGCAGCGGATCCGGTCAAGGCCGGCCGACGACCTGCTGAAGGAGTGGACCCTCGAGCTCGAGCTCTACCAGATAGAGCGCCGTCACCTGGTCAAGGTCTCGAGAGTGGCCCACCTGTGTGGGATCGAGGAGCGGGAGATCCTGCTGGCCGAGCAGCACGGCGCCCTGGTCGCCGAGGCGATCCGCGGGATCCTCGAGGACCTCAAGGTGGCCGATCACCCCGACGTCGGGAAGGTCGTCCGCCGGCACTTGTCGGTGGTGCGTAGCGCGGCCTGATGGCCCTGCACTTCGCCGACGTCGCCATGGATATCCTCGATCCGCCGGCCATGCCGAGCTCGATCGACAAGCGGCGGAAGAAGCAGCGACCGCCGGCCTGGGATTGGCGGGTCTGGCTGCTGCACCCGGGCCGGCGCTGGGGGAAGGGCTACACCGCGGCCCGCTGGATCCGGGACCGCGTCCACCTCGCCAAGGCCCGCTCGATCGCCCTGGTCGGCTCGACGAATACGGCCGTCCGCCAGCTGATGATCGAGCACCCTGAGAGCGGCCTGCTCGCCGTCGACCCCTCGGCCCGCTACTACTCCGCGAAGGGGGAGGTCCACTGGCCCAACGGCGCGGTGGCCTATGTCATGAGCACCGAGCACCCGGACCGGCCTCCGCTCCGCGGTGGGGGCTTTGACACCGGCTGGGCCGACGAGGCCGACAGCTGGGGCGACGAGACGACCAGCAAGAAGGCGAAGAAGGCCTGGGAGAATCTCAGCCTCTCCATGAGCGCCGGCGACTCCAAGCTGGTGGTGACCTCGACGCCCAAGGCCGGCCGGATCGTCTCCGAGCTCCTCGAGCGGGCGAAGGAGGACAAGGACGTGGCGGTCACCACGGGGTCGACCTACGAGAACGCGGCCAACCTCTCGCCCCAGTACGTCTCCACGATCGAGCGCCGCTTCAAGGGGACAACGCTCGAGCAGCGGGAGATCCACGGCCAGGTCCCGGAGGCCGTGACCGGGGCGCTCTGGACGCCGGACTCCTTCCGCTACCGGAAGGCCAAGGCCGGCCAGCTCGAGCGGGTGATCGTCGGGGTGGACCCCTCCGGAGGTGGCGACGAGATCGGGATCGTCGCGGCCGGCCAGCTGAAGGCCGAGCGATGGATCGTGCTCGACGATTGGACCACCGTCGGGTCCCCAGCGAAGTGGGCCCGGAAGGTGAAGGAGCTCCACGACAAATGGAAAGGGGACGCCGTAGTGGCCGAGCGCAACTTCGGGGGTGATATGGTTCTGAGTACCCTCAAGAACGCGGCAGCCGATCTGCCGGTCCGGATGGTGACCGCCAGCAGGGGGAAGCACATCCGGGCCGAGCCGGTCTCTCTGCTCTACGAATCAAAGCAGGTGCAGCACCGGCGAGGCGGAGACGCCGAGCTCGATCTCCTCGAGGAGGAGCTCCGGCATATGACCACGACGGGATTCGAAGGTGAGGGGAGCCCCAACAGAGCGGACGCCGCGGTGTGGGCTCTCACCGAGTTAAGCAAACCACGGAAGACTTGGGGGGTGGCGTGAGCCTCTACGACAAGCTGAGACGAGTCCCCGGCCTGAAGCAGCTCCTCCCGGAACAGATCCGATTCCCGGGCCGGTCGACGATCTTCTTCGACTTCAAGGGGCCGGACCTCGACGTCATGGCTCGAGACGTCGGCGACGGGACCGGGGCGGACGTCCTCATGACGCCGATCCGGTGGCTGCAGAAGGCGCTCCGGGAGGCGCCGATCCAGGTCCTCGACTCCGACGGGGAGCCCCTCGAGGGCAACGCTCTAACCGACCTCCTGGCCCGACCCAACCCGGCCTATCCATGGGACACGCTCCTGGACGGGACGGCCCTCTCGCTGAGCCTCGACGGCAACGCCTACTGGCTCGTGGCCCGCAACATCCAGGGGGACCCGGTCGAGCTCTGGTATGCACCCCACACCAACGTGGAGCCGAAATGGCCGGCCGACGACTCGACGGTCTGGATCGAATACTACGAGTACACCGTCCAGGGCGCGGTGCAGAAGCTCGCCCCCGAGGACGTGATTCACTTCCGGGACGGCGTCGACCTCGACAACATCCGGAAGGGCCTCTCCCCGCTGAAGGGCCTCCTCCGGGAGGTGTGGACCGACAACGAGGCCGCGGCCTTCACCGCCTCGCTGCTCCGGAATAAGGGGATCCCCGGCGTCGTGATCTCGCCAACGGATCCCGACGTCCAGATCGACCGGGACGCGGCCGACGCGATCGAGGCGACGATCGACACCAAGGTGACCGGCTCCGGCCGCGGGCGGACCATCGTCATGACCGGGCCCACCCGGGTGGACCAATTCGGATTCAGCCCGAAGGAGCTCGACCTCTCCCCCCTCCGCGATATCTCCGAGGAGCGGGTGACCGCGGCCCTCGGTGTCCAGAGCGCCGTCGTCGGCTTCGGCTCCGGCCTGCAGCAGACGAAGGTGGGCGCCACCATGCGGGAGCTCCGCCAGCTCTCCTGGTTCAACGGGGTTATCCCGATGCAGGGGACGATCGCCGGCGAGCTCACCAGGATGTTGGCCCAGCCCTTCAACGCCGGCGCGGTCGACTTCAACAACAACGGCGTGGAGGCCCTCCGAGAGAATGAGGACACCAAGGCGGCCCGCCTCGGGAAGCTCTACCGGGACGGGGTGATCACCAGGGCCGAGGCCCGGGCCCCGCTCGGCCAGGAGACCGACCCCACCGACGAGGTCTATCTGGTCCAGCTGACCCAGGCTTTCATCCCGCAGGGGACCGACGTCTCCGGCCTGATCCCGACGATCACCGGCACCGGGACCCGGGCCGTGACCGGAACCGTCACCGCCACCCCGGAGGAGCTCGAGGGCAACGGCAAGGCCCGCCGGCTGGATCCGGACGAGCTCGAGGCCGCGATCGAGAAGGTCCGCCAGGCGACCGGCGCGGTCCCCGACCTATGGCTGACGCCGGCCGGGATCGTGGCGGTGAAGCAGCACCAACACAGCCCCGCCGAGATGGCGATCATTGACGCGGCCCCGAGCGCCAACACCACCGAGGCCACCCGCAAGCTGGCGACCGAGCTCGACCGACTGAAGCGGACCGCCGCGGCGGGATTCCAGCAGCCCCTCGAGCAGGTCTTCGAGGACCTGGGGGACGACGCCTTCGAAGCGGCCAGCCGGCTGATCGGGGCGACCGAGGAGCGGGACGACGGCGCCGGCGAGCTGAAGCAGGACGAGCTCAGCCCCGAGGACCGAGCTCTGGCCCAGGCGATCGACGACGCGATCGACACCGACCGGGCCCAGCGGGCCCTCTCCGAGACCCTGGCCGAGGGCTACCTCGAGGTGGCGCTCAAGGTGACCGCGGCCGCCGGCGAGGCCCTCGGGATCGACTTCGAGATCCCGGACGCCGTCCAGCGGGAGGTCATGCAAGCCGGTGGCCTCCGGGCCGGCCTAGTCGACCTCGACCAGCAGACGAAGGACGCGATCTTCGACGCCCTAGAATCCGGCCGGGCCGAGGGGCTCACCGCCGACAACCTGGCCCGGCATATCCGGGAGCATGTCGAGGCCGGCCCATGGCGCGATCGCATGACCCGGGCCCGCGTGATCTCGAGGACCGAGGGCGCCAACGCGGCCAACGTCTCGACGATCGCCACGGCTAAGGCCATGCCGCTGACCGAGCATGTCCAGGTCTTCGACAACCGGACCGGCTTCGATGATCCGATCTGCTCGGAGGCCAACGGCAAGGTGATCACGATCCAGGAGGCCGAGGCTATCGGGTTGGCTCACCCCAACTGCACCCGGAGTTTCGTCCCCGTCAATGCTGTGCTACTCGAGGAGATGGGTCTATGAGCCCTCGCACCTTCCGCGTCGTCCTGGCTGGGGCGCTCGCCGTTGTCGCCCTTTCGTTTCTGGTCTCGTCGGTCACCAACGGCACGCCGGCACCGGCACCGCCGGCGCCGGCGCCCTTCTTCCAGGACGCCTGGGTCCGAGGCCTCTCGCCGACCGGGCCCAACCCGTGGAGGACCTTCAACCAGCACGCCCCGGACACCAACCTGCAGGCGGGGATCGGTAACTTCGTCGACACCTTCCCCGTCTACAACTTCGGCCGGAATCCCGACGTTGACACCGCGGCGGTGACGGAGGATATCTGGACCATTGGCGGGGACTTCGTCTTCCCGTCGGCGGCCGAGCCGGTGGTCCTGGTCTCGACCTCTACAGACGACGACGGCGACCCGGCCGGGACTGGCGCCCAGACCGTGATCGTCCAAGGGCTGGACGCAAACTATGTGAGCCTGGTCGAGATCGTCACCATGGACGGGACGACCCCGGTCGCCACCACCCAGACCTTCCTCCGCGTCAACCGGGCCTACGTCGACGAGGCCGGGACCGGCTTCACCAACCTGGGCGACATTGACGCCGAGCAGCAGACGTCCACCTTGCCGCTGTTTCGGATCCCGGCGACGAAGGGCCAGGCGACCAACGCGGCCTATACGGTCCCGGCCGGCTTCAGCCTCCTGGTGACCCGTCTCTACGGCTCGATCGGCCGATCTCAGGCCACGGCCGCCACGCTGGAATTCGTGGTGAGGCCCTTCGGGAAGGCGGCCCGGACGGTGGGCTATGCCGGCCTTCATTCCCAGGGGACGACCTGGTCCAACCAGCTCTATCCGATCCCGGCCGAGCTCCCGGAGAAGACCGACCTAAAAATGAGGGTCGAGGTCTCCGCCAACAACTCCGACGTGAACGCCGGCTTCGAGGGCTACCTCGTCATAACCGGGGATATCGGCCAATGATCGAACCAACGACCAACGAGGAGAGCGGGCCATGAAGACCGAGCGGAAGACGATCGGCGCAACGATTCAGAAGGCGGACGAGGACGGGACCTTCGAGGCCCAGATCGCCACCTTCGGGGTGATCGACCACGACGGGGACGTGGTGGAGCTCGGCGCCTTCGCGGACCACCCGGTCCCGATCCTGCCGGCCCACGACGGCCAGCACGTCCCCATGGGCAAGGCGGTGATCGAGGAGCGGGGCAACCAGGCCGTGGCCGTGGGCCAGTTTAATCTCGAGATCCCCGCGGCCCGCGACTGGCACAGCGCCCTAAAATTCGACCTGGCCAACATCCAGCCCCCGGTCCAGGAGTGGAGCTGGGGCTTCAGGGTCCTGGGCCCGGAAGGAGCTCGAGCGGACCAGGTGGACGGCCAGCCGATCCGCCGGCTGCTGAAGGTCGACCAGCGGGAGATCTCCCCGGTCCTCCGGGGCGCCTCGGTCGGGACCGCCACGCTCATGGCCAAGGCCGAGGGCGGGACGGGTCGCCACACCTCGAAGACCTCGACCGACTCCTGGCAGGGCCCCGCCAACCAGGGCCGGCTCCCCGAGCTCGTCCCCCTCGAGGACGCCCGCCACGCCTTCGGGTGGATCGACCTCGAGCAGGTGAAGGACGCGGGCGGCCGTCGCCGGCATTGCCACGTCCCCAAGACCGCCGGCCGCTTCTGCCACCACGAGATCGACGAGGACGGGACGGTCGGGGCCGCGTCGGTCCGGGCAGCGGTCGCCGGCATTGCCGTGCTCAACGGCGCCCGCGGTGGGAGCACCGTCACCGGGAAGGCCCGCGACGATCTCTACGCCCACCTGGCCGGCCACCTCGAGGACGCCGACCTCGAGGCTCCGGAGCTCAGGGCGGAGGACGAGCTCGGCGGCATGAAGCTGACCTCGGAGCTCGAGCTCGTGACCTGGGACGTCGAAGCGGTCCTCGGCCGGGTGGCCGACGTCGTGGCCGCTCGAGCGAAGAATGGGGGCGACCTGGGCAAGGAGGCCAAGGCTCTGGCGCTCGAGCTCGGCGGTCGCTGCTCCGACCTCGAGGGCGTGCTCGAGCAGCTCCGCGGCATGGCCGAAAACATGCTCCCGGAGGACCGAGCAGCTCGAGCCGCGGCCAAATTCCTGGCGGCCGATGCGTTGCGCCTCGGCGTGAAGACCGGATAGGCTACTCCCGACTTCCTACTTCGCCGGCCACCTCGGGCTGGCCCAGGTAGCGGGCCGCGCACCTCTGCACCGGACGCTGCACAGAGCGTGGAGCGGCCATGCTGACCCTGAAGCAACTCCGAGAGAAGGTCCGATCCAAGCGGGCCGAGCTCGCCGAGGTCTTCAAACAGACAAAGACGACCGACGACGGCGAGACCACCTACGACTTCCAGAAGGCGGAGGCCGACTGGCTCGGCTCCGAGGTCCTGGCGCTCGAGGGCACCGCCAAGAGCATGCGGGTCGTCGAGCTCGTCAACGAGCGCAACACCGAGCTGGACGGGCTGCAGGACGAGCTCACCAAGCGGGAGAGCGCCGAGGCGGCCGCGGCTGCCAACGAGAAGGCCCTGAAGACCCCCGTCAACCGGCCCGGCTTCCCGGGCCAGGCTCAGCCGGAGCGGAAGCGCCTCGGCGAGGTGGTGACCGGGTCCGACATTTACAAGAGCTGGCTCGAGGGCAACAAGGACGGCCAGATCGAGCTCGACATGGGCCTGAAGGAGCTCAAGGCCGACTTCCTGACCACGGCCGGCTGGCCCCCCGAGTCGATCCGCACCGGCGTGGTCGTCGACGCGGTGACCCGTCCCCTGCAGGTGACCGATATCATGCCCATGGGCAACACGGGCATGGCCGCGGTCGTCTACATGGAGGAGACCACCCGGACCCACGCGGCCGCCGAGACCGCCGAGGCCGGGACCTATCCCGAGAGCACCTTCGAGCTCACCGAGAAGAGCTCCACGGTCCGCAAGGTCGCCGACTCGGTCCCCGTCTCCGACGAGCAGCTCGAGGACGTGGCCATGGTCGGCTCCTACCTCGAGGGCCGTCTCAACTTCGGGATCCAGCAGCGCCTCGACCAGCAGATCATCTCCGGCGACGGGATCGCGCCCAACCTGACCGGGATCCTCAACACCGCCGGAATCCAGACCAACGCCAACGCCGGCGAGCCGGTCCCGGACACGATCTACAACTGCATCGTGGACATTCAGGTGACCGGCCGGGCCCAGGCGACCCACGTCCTCCTGCATCCGACCGACTGGTCCGCGATCAGGCTCCTCCGGACGGCCGACGGGATCTACATCTGGGGCAGCCCCTCCGAGCAGGGGACGCCACGGATCTGGGGCCTGCCCGTCGTCTCCAACGAGGTCTTGACCGTCGGCACCGGCCTGGTCGGCTCCTTCCTGCTGCCGTGGATCACGCTCTTTGAGCGCCGCGGGATCGTGATCGAGCGGGGCTTCGTCGGGACCCAATTCGCCGAGGGCATGCAGACGATCCGCGGCTCCGGCCGCTGGGCCGTCGTGGTCTATCGCCCGGCCGCCTTCTGCACGGCGACCGGCCTCTAAACCGCTCCGGAGCTCGGGGGTCCCACCCGGGGCCCCCGGCCTCGAGCCCCCAACGAGGAGGGCCCTAGACCATGCCGACGATCGTTGGATTCTCCAAGCCGATCGGCTTCGCCGTGGTGCCCGGTGGCGCCCCTGGCGTCCCGCTCGGCCCCTGCGGCGGTATCGACGCCGCGGACACCATTATCGTGGCGACCCAGATCACCGACCCGCTGACGGCCAACGTCGACCTGACCGCGGCGGCCACGATTCCCAAGGCCGATGCCGTCCAGATCGCGGTGATCGACACCACCGGGGACTTCGTCCTGGTGGCCTGGCAGGAGGCCAAGTAAACCGATGGCGCTCACGATCCAGGAAAACAAGGACGCCACCCAGGACCGCGTCGTCGCCGATCGGAAGATCTGGGTCGACGCCGAGGGCCAGGCGGTGGAGGACGGCGACCCGGCCGCGAAGATCCTCTTCTGCACCGCGGGGACCATGGTCTCCAAGGCGAAGGCGAAGGAGCTCGGGATCCGTTTCAAGAAGCCGGCCGCCACCAAGAAGAAGACCACCAAGGCGACCACCAAGAAGAAGGGGAGCTAAGCCTATGGCCGATGTACCGATCACCCCAGACCAGAGCACCGACGCCGGCGTGGCGCCGACCGTCCAGGTCATGGCCGCGGCGGACAACTACATCATCCGGAACAACGGCCGCGTGGCCCTGCGGGTCTCCAAGGTGGGCGCCGGCGCGGCAAATATCACGATCGTGACCCCGAAGACTATCGGCAGTTTGATGGTGGAGGAGCGGGTCGTCGCGGTCCCGAGCGGGGAGGTCCGCTACATTGGGCCACTCAACCCGGACACCTACAACGACCCGAGCGGCGATCTCGACGTCTCCACAGACGAGGATACCGACTGCCAGCTCGAGGTGATCGGACTCTAAGCCATGGCCGTGACCGTCCAAGACCTTCGAGCTCGAGTAGAGACCGACCTCGACGACGACACCCTGCAGCGGATCCTCGACTCCGCGGTCCAGGCGATCGACCGGGCCGCCGGCAAGGCGATCGCCGAGCAGGAGGCGAAGCTGGCCGCAAATTCGGAGTGGTTCGCCACGATCCGGAGGCCCGCGTCCGGGATCGTGATCAAGGAGCGCCGGCGCCACACCTCCCCCGAGGTGACCCTGGCCGCCGACGACTACCGCCAGGTCGGGACCTATCGCTTCCTCCGGCTGACCGACGGGACCAACCCGGCGCCGTGCTGGGGCCACGAGGTCGTGATCGACTACGTCCCCGAGGTCGACGAGGACGTCCGCGATCGGGTGGCCCTGGATATCAGCCAGGTGGACCTCGAATTCCGAGCCTTCGAGCGGGAAAAGTCTGGCGACTGGGAGGGGGAGCAGAAGGAGTGGAAGAGCCGACGCCGTGAGCTCCTCGCCCAGGTCCGAGAGGGGCGGTCTTTGATTCAATGAGCGCCCGCTCCTCCATGACCATGAGGGCGACGGTCACCCGGAACACGGGGACCGGGACCAACGACTGGAATCGCCCCGACCCGGCGCTGCTGACCGAGGTCGGGGTGATCGCCTGCCGGGCATGGTCGAAGGAGAAGAAGGACGTCGACGATTCCAACAAGACCGGGGTGATCGAAGGGGTCGCCGTGCTGATCCCCGTCGCGGCCGACGTCAAGGAGCGGGACCGTCTCGAGGTCCGGGACCGGCTCGGCTTCCTGCAGTTTGGCGGCCCGATCTACGTCGAGACTCTGCGGCCGATGGGTGGCTCCGGATCCCGGGCCAACCACCGGCAGCTATTCTGCAAAAGGCACCTCTGACAATGGCGCTCGACTGGAAGGGCAACGAGGTGAAGGGCAAGGCCTACCGGGCCGCGATCCTCGGGATCGACGCGACCATGGCGGCCGCGATCATCCACGCCAAGGGGGACCACGGCCCAGGCGCCCACAGCAAGCGCCGCTTTATCACCCGGAGCTCGGAGCTCGAGCGGGGGACGCGGATCGTCCAGCCCGCCCGGAAGATCCGCACCCGGGTGGTCGGTCGCTGGGGCGTCCGGGGCGTCGTCTACGCTCGGCGGATCGAGCTCGGCTTCCAGGGGAAGGACTCGCGGGGCCGGGTCGTCGACGCCCCGAGCTATCCCTATCTCCGGCCGGCAGCGGAGGAGGAGTATCCCAAGCTGAAGCGCCGGGTCACGAGGGCCTTCCGCCATGCGTGACCTCTTCAAGGCTCTACTGACCATGACCCAGGCGACCCCCGAGATCTTCGCCCTGGTCGAGGACCGGATCTGGATCAACGAGATTCCCGAGGACGTGATCGAGAAGGCCGACACCCGCGAGCCTCCCAAAATGCTGGTGATCCGGCAGGGGGGTGGCGGGGCCCAGGAGGACATTCTCCCGATTGTCGACCGGACCGTGATCACGCTCTGTTATGGGGAGACGGACCACGAGGCCGACCGTCTCCTCCGCGCCGTGGCGCAACGCTGGACCCTATTGGCCCGGGAGATCCACAACGAAGTGCTTCTCCACCACATTAACCCGACCGGAGGGCCGATTCCGTCGGTCGAGCCGGACCTGGTCTGGCCAGCAATCGCGCAGAGCTGGACCACAAAAGCCGACATCCTGGAGGTGGCATAGCATGCCCGAGCTCGAGATTGTCAACGGTCCACTGAGTCTCTACTGGGCCCCCGTCGGGGAGGCCTTCCCGACGATCAGCGCCGCGCCGGTTG
>JAAESI010000232.1 GCA_024229515.1 Pseudomonadota bacterium
AGGCTCTTGTGGCCTCGGATGCTCATCGGTCTCGGTGAAGAGGGCGGGGGACCCATCTACTGTCCAGGCTCAAGGCCTCAGCCCCTAAGGGTCTCCCCGGAGTTGGTGAGCCAGTACAACACCGGCACGCCACGAGACATACAAGCGCCTACTGCTTCGCGAACTCGCGGGCGATCAACACATCCATCGCCCGGTCGCCCAGCCACTTGGCCCCAAACACCCCGGCGCGCGCATCGTTGCCGACCACGTACCGCAGCCGCGGCCGCTCCGACGTGAGCGCGTGCCCCACCGATCGGGCGACGTGCACCGCGGGGATCCCGGTCGAGGCCGAGTGGCTCAGCCGCCTCCGCAGCGCCCGCAGCCCCTCGGCGTACAGCGCCTGGGCCTCCGGATCGAGCTTGTCGTCGACCGTCGCGAACTCCTTGTCGCCCTTGCCCCAGATCGCCGTGTCGATCGCGCCCGGCTCGACCACGGAGACGTGCAGCCCCCACGGCTTCAACTCGCGCCGTAGGGAGTCGCTCATCGCCTCCACGGCGAACTTGCTGGCGCAGTAGGGGCCGAAGTACGGCGCCGCCACCTTGCCGCCTTGCGAGCTGACGTTGACGACCCGGCCGCGGGCGGCGCGGATCATCGAGAGCATCGCCTGCGTCGTGCGGAGCAGCCCGAACACGTTCACCTCGAACTGCCGCCGCACGTCCTCCAGGGGCACGAACTCCAGCGGCCCGCCGACGGCGATGCCGGCGTTGTTGACGAGCCCGTGCAGGCCGTCATCGCCCACGACGGCGGCGACCTCGTCGGCTGCTCGCGCGACCCCCGCCTCATCGGCCACGTCCAGGATCAGGGGGACGAGCCGGTCGGACGCCAGATCCCTGAGCGCGTCCCCGTCGACGGCCTTGCGGACCCCCGCGAAGACCCGCCAGCCCAGCTCGTCCAGGTAGAGCGTGCAAGCCCGCCCGATGCCCGTGGAGGCGCCCGTAATGACGACTGATTTCATCGGCTAGAACTGGAACTGAAGGCTGCCCGCGAAGCCGCCCTTGGTGGGGGCGAATCCGATCTGGACGTCGTGCTTCATGTCCCACTCGCGCCGCGCCTCCTGCTGCGCCACGCCGTGCGCGAGCATCGGGATGCCGGGGCCGATCAGGTTCGCGCCGATGATCATCAGCGGAGCGCCGTAATAGAAGAAGCTGCTGTTGGCGAGGTGGGCGAGCCCGAACGCCAGCATCATCGAACCGCCGCTGACCGTCAGCACCGTGCCCGCGATCGTCAGCCCCTTACCGTCCGGGGGCGGAGTGTTGGCCTTGTCGCGGCGCTTCTGCTCGGCCTCGCTGACCGTGCCCGCCGAGGTGCCCATGTTCAGGACCCGGAGGCGGCTCACCATGTGCTTGGGCACCCGCGCGACCGTGCCGTCGGGGTCCCGCGCGATGGCCAGCTCCTCGCCTGCCTGGGTCAGCACGATGCCGGTGATGCGGGTCCCGCCCCGCAGCGTGATCTCCACCTGGGCTCCGCGCACCGCGGCCCACAGCGCGTCGCCCTCGTAGGACAGCGGCTCGGCGGCGGGCTCGGCGGGGGCCTCCTCCACCGGCGCGGGCGCCTCCTCGGCGGGCGCTTCCTCAGCCTCTCCGTCGCTGCTGGTCTCGGACGTCTCCGCCTCCTCGTGGTGTTCGGCCTGCGCCGCCGCGGGGGCGATGGCGAGCCCCGCGGCCAACGCCAGCGCGGTCAGGGTGCGCGCCGTGCGGCCCTTGAACGTGAAGTTCCACGACCGGGTGTCGGGGTCGTTGAGGATGATCTTCGCGATGTACTCCTCCGGCGTCGGGATGCCGGCGCGGACCTCGCGGGCAGCCAGGCCGCCGACCGCCTCGGGCGACGGCGCCGAGCTGAGCAGCCAGGCGATGGGATCACCGGATTCGGCGTCGACGGTGCGCGCGCCGCTGGCGAAAGCGGCGATGTCGGCCGGAAGGGAGCTGGATTCGGGCTCACGGCAGCGGAGTTGCAGCGTCATTGGGTCACCTCGGCAAGGGTCGCCTGGGCCAATCGGCCGGCGACCTGGGTTCGGACCGCGTCGTGCACCTGCATGATGCGGGGGCGCAGCTCGGCGTCGGTCCGGTTCAACATCTCCACGAACGACGGCGACAGGTCTCGCCCTTCGTGGATGGATTCGTACAGGTCGTCGAACACACGCGCATGGCGCGGCTCGATGTCGGTGGGCGTCGGGGCGTCGGGCCCCTGCGTGCGCAGTGACGGCTCGACCACCGCCGCGGCGGCGTCCTCATCGCCTTCGCCCAGCCACTTCAGCACCGTGCCGATCTCCGAGCTGGGATCGGCGAGGAGGCGCTCGTAGGTGGTGACGTGGGCCCCGTAGCGGCGGGTTCCGATGTCCCGGATGAGGCCGAAGTTCTCCATCCACCAGCGGATGGCGGGCGACAGCGGGACGTCGAACAGGTCCGCCTCGCGATCGGCGTCCAGCATCCCCCGCATGCGCTCCATCGACGCGGCGTAGGCCCGCCAGTCGCGCACCGTCGCCACCACGCAGTCGATGAACGCTAGGTCGCTGCGCACGATCCCGGGGATGAACACCTTGGTGACGTGGCGCCGCGTCTGCTCGGGGAAGAGGTAGGCGCCGGTCTCGGGGTGCGGGTTGGTCGCGTGGTAGACGCCGCCCACCAACTGGCTCTCGTAGAAGCCCTTGGGGTTGGCGGCGTGCAGCTTCCCGCCCCACGGCTCGGGGAAGGCTTCGCCGATGTGGGGGAACCCGGCCGCGATGAGGATCTGCATCCACATCGACGTCCCGGACCGCATGGTCCCGGTCACGAGGATCATGAGCGACGACCCTAGCAGGAGGTGTGCCGACGCCCTGGGCAGCGACGTCTAGAAGGGAGCGAAGGCCGTGTGGATCGTGCCTGCGTCACCCGTCTCGGCAGATACCCCGCCGTTGGGTCCGCCGGCGCCGCCGTTGACGTTGTAGAGCCCCCCGATGAGCACGATGCCGCCGCCGGCGCCCCCGCCCGCGCAGCGGTTGTCGGCGCCGCAGGTCGACAGCTGCTCGGCGTCGTTGCCGTCCATGTAGATGAACCCGGAGACCACGATCGTGCCCGCGTGGACCTCGAGCGCTCCCCCGCCCGCGCCGCCGACGGCGCTCGTGCTGCCCCCGCCGCCGCTGCCGATCGTGATGTCGACGGTGGTCTCGCTGCCGTGGGGGGAGCCGCCCGCGCCGACGTTGTCGCCGCTGTCGTAGCCGCTGTTGCCGCCGTTGCCGCCGTGCCCGCCGCCGCCGGCGCCCGCGTTCGACGAGCTGCCGCCGCCCCCGGGGCCGCTGCCGCTGCTGCTCGTGGCGCCGCCGGCGTAGCCCTCGCCGTTGCCCGAGATGGTGCCCGCCGCCTCCACCGTGAAGGTGTCCGCGAAGAAGGTGACGTCGCCCTCGATCGTCAGGAGCACGCCGGCCTGGATGACCACGTCGTCGTACGTGTAGGTCCCGCCCGTGAGGGTCGTCGGGGTGCTGATGATGAGGTCCGGCAGGGGGGCGTCGATCGTCACCGGGGCCGAGTACGCGGTGGCGCCGAAGTCGTTCCCGTCGCTGGGCTCGGCGGTGCAGGTCCACACCTGGTCTTCGTAGAAGTCGCCGCCCGGCACGGTGTCGCCGGGCCAGTCCGTGGTGCCGCTCGCGTACGTGGAGCTGTCTGCGTCCCAGGTCATCGTGTAGATGACGGAGTCGCCGTCGGCGTCGAACGAGGGGGTGTCGACGACGCAGAGGAGCTCGTCGTCGTCCTCGGCGGGATCGTCGGGGGCGATCGAGACGGACGGCGCTTCCGGGGGCGTGTTCTGCACCACCACCGGGGCCGACTCTTCGACGACCTCGCTGTGCCAGGGGTCGGCCACGGTCACGACGAAGGTGACCTCGTCGTCCTTGTCGAACCAGACGGTGCCGTCGAGCACGTCACCGGTCTCCCCCGTGGGGGCGCCGTTGACGTGCCACTCGCTGGTGGTCTCGAGCACGGCGTCGTCCGCGTCGCTGACGCTCCACTCGACCTCGAGGACCGAGTCGGTGAAGGCGGGCGCGCCGAGCACGAGCAGGGTGTCGACCTGGGGGGCGGCGTTGAGGACGGTGACCGCGGCGACGGCGGCATCGCTGTCGTTCTCGCCGTCGGTGGCGACGACGGAGGCTTCCCACTCGTCGTCCGGGTTCGTGAAGTTGGCGGTGATGACGAGCTGGTCGTCCCACTTCGACAGGGGGGCGCCGTTCAGGGTCCAGCGGATGACGTAGGCGACGTCGTCGCCGTCGGGATCGACGCTCTCCTCGGTGATCGACAACACGAGGTCGTCCTCGACGCCGGGGTCGGTGGGGTCGATGGCGATGCCGGGGGTCGACGGGGCGCCCGGGGGCGGGGTCGAGTCGTCGTCGTCGGAGGCGTCATCGTCGTCGGTGTCGTCGTCGTCGTCGGTGGCGTCGTCGTCGTCGCTGGCCGAGTCGTCGTCATCATCGTCGTCGACGGTGGGGCTGCGGCGCGTGGGGCCGCAGGCGACGAGGACGAACGTCAACAGCAGCAGCAGCAGAAACGAGAGCGATGCGGAGCGCATGGGCGACGTCTAGCACACGGGACGTCGTCGCCTCCGGGCAGCCGCCGTTCGCGCAGCTAGACCGGGGCAATCCCCCGGTTCCGCAGCTCGATGCGAAGGGCCTCGGCGCCCACGAACTTGATCGCCCCCATGCCGACCGCCGCGGCGGCCTTGCAGTTGCTCCCCCGGTCGTCGACGAAGAGGCACTGGGAGGGGTCGACGCCGAGCGTGCGGGCGGGCCCCCGATACGCCTCGGGATCCGGCTTGCGTACCCCGGTGAGGCAGCTGACGAAGGTCCACTCCAGGAAGCGCGACAGCTCGAGCCTGGCCTCGATCATCTCGAACCAACGGGGGTAGTTCGACAGCGCGTGCATGGCGACGCCGGCCTCCTTCAGGTCCGACAGCAGCGACTCCATGCCTTCGATCCAGGCGTAGCCGTCGCGGAACAGGCTGATGAACGCGGCGTGGTCCAGGGGGCGTCCGTCGGCCCAGAACCGCGACACGAACGTCGCCTCGTCGATGTCGCCATGCTCGAACTCGATCCAGGAGGTCGGGTCCTTGTCCTTCCAGATCTCCTCGAAGGAGCAGCCGAAGAACTCCGGCATGGTCCAGAACGGGTCCCGGACGATCGTGTCCATCACATCCAGCAGCAGGATCGTCAAAGGTCAGCCTCGTAAGGGTCGTCGTCCCAGTCCCAGCGGCCCTGCCGGGTGGGTTTGGTCAGGCACTCGCGCAGCTTCCCCAGGTAGTCGGTGCGGGTGATTTCGTGGGTGCCGAAACGCGCGAGGTGGTCGGTGTGGACCTGGCTGTCGAGCAGGTCGAAGTCCCAGCGTCGCAGCTGCCGCACGAACGCGACGAACGCGATCTTCGAGGCGTCCGAGGCGTGGGCGAACATCGACTCGCCGAAGAAGATCGAGCCCAGCGAGACCCCGTACAGACCGCCGACGAGGTCGCCGTCCTGCCACGCCTCCACCGAGTGGGCGAAGCCGATGTCGTGCAGGTGGTTGTACGTCTGCTCCATCTCGTCGGTGATCCAGGTGCCGTCCTGGCCCGGCCGCGGGGTCTCGGCGCAGTGGGCGATGACGTCGCCGAACGCCGAGTCCAGGGTCAGCTGGTAGGGCCGCTTCTTCATCGTCTGGCGCAGCGTGCGGCCGACGTGGAGCTGGTCCAGCTCGAGCACGAACCGGGGGTCCGGCGAGTGCCACAAGATGGGCTGGCCTTCGCTGTACCAGGGGAAGATCCCCGAGGCGTAGCCCCGCAGCACCCGCGACGGATGCAGGTCGCCGCCGACCGCGATCAGGCCGGTGGGATCGGCCAGTTCGGGGTCCGGGAAGATGTGTTCGTCAGGCAGCGCGTAGATCGGCACCGCCTCAAGGATAGGTCGCTAGGAGGCGACCGTGAGCCGTCGCTTCCCCGAAGGGGCCGGAAGATCGCCCGGACCGATGCCCAGGGCGCGCCACAGGTCGGCATCCAGCAGGTGCGTGGTGCGGACCCGCGTCAGCCCCGCGAGCATCGACTCGCGGCACTTGGGGTACTGCTCCTCGAGCGTGTCGATGAGCGCCTTGACCGCCTTGCGCTTGAGGTTCTCCTGCGAGCCGCACAGGTTGCAGGGGAGGATCGGGAAGGCGCGCTCCTGCGAGTACGCCTCCAGCTCCTTCTCGTAGCAGAGCATCAACGGGCGGATGACCGTGTTGCGGCCGTCGTCGCTGGCGAGCCACGGGGGCATCGCCTTGAGCTGGCCCGTGAACAGCAGGTTCAGCAGCAGCGTCTCCACCGCGTCGTCCCCGTGGTGGCCCAGCGCGATCTTCGTGCAGTTCAGGGCGACGGCGGCGTTGTAGAGGATCCCGCGGCGCAGGCGGCTGCACAGCGAGCAGTACGTCGCCCCCTCTTGCACCTTGTCGACCACGACCGAGTAGGTGTCCTGCCGGGCGATGTGGAACTCGCCGCCGCGGTCTTCCAGCCACTTCACCAGCGGGGCGCCGTCGTAGCCGGGCTGGGCCTGGTCCAGGTGCCAGGGGATCAGCTCGAAGCTCACGGGGGCGCGCTCTTGCAGCAGCGTCAGCAGGCAGAGCAGCCCGTAGCTGTCCTTGCCGCCGGACATCGCGACGAGGATGCGGTCGCCGTCCTCGATCAGCCCGTAGTCCTTGATCGCGCGGCCGACCTTGCGGAGGAGCTTCTTTTCGATCTTGGAGACGCGCATGGCGGCGTCTTCCTAGACGCTCGCCCGGGGGATGGTCAAGGAATCTACGTCGTCCACGAGGGCGAGCCGGTGGAGGATCTCCGTGACCATGTAGTGGGTCAGTCCCCACAGCAGGGTGGGTCGCTCCACGTCGATCGCCTGGAAGCGGTAGGGCACGCCGGCGCGGGAGGCGTCGAACCAGGTCCGGCGCCCCGGGTCGGCGAGGTGGCTCAGCGGCACCCAGAAGGCCTCTTCGACCTCGTAGTTGGGGGTCAGCTCGGGCCGTGGTCCGTCGACGACGAACGCGTACGGGGTGATGCCCATGGCGATGATCTGTCGGCGGGCGCGGGCCTGGAGCTGATCCAGCGCCCCCAACCGGCGGGCGGGGGGAGCCAGCAGCTCGAGCCCCAGCTCTTCGCGCGTCTCCCGGGCGGCGGTCGCTTCGAGGGACGCATCGGCGTCTTCGGCTCGGCCCCCGGGGAAGCCGATCTGCCCCGACCATGGGTCCTTGGGGTGGTGCGCCCGCTCGATGAACAGGAGCTCCGCGCCCCGATCCCCGTCGCGGAACACCGACGCCACCGCCGCGTGCTTCCAGTCGTCGCTGGCGACGATCCGGGCGGGCCGCTCCGTCAGGCGGTCGAGCACGGTCTGCAGGGGCACGGTCATGCGGGCAAACCTAGTCCAACGCGAGCGTCAGGCAAGACAGGTACCGACCTTCGGGGAAGCCGGGCGGCACGGGATGGTCCGGTCCCGCCTCCGCGCGCCGCAGCACCCGCGTCACCCGTCGTCCGCCCTGCTTCAGGCCGTAGAAAGCGGCGGCGAGGAGGTCGTCCTCGGTGAACCGGGCGGTGCAGGAGCAGGTCATCAGCAGCCCGCCCTTCTTGATCTTGCTGGCGAGGCCGACGTGCAGCCCTTTGTAGGCCCGGCCGGCCGCTTCGAGGTCGCGCTTGGACCGGGCCAGGGCGGGGGGATCGCAGACGGCGATACCCACGGGATCGATCTTGGCCTGGCGGGTCCACTCGAAGGCGTCCGCGGTGACCTGGGCGTGGGCCGCCGGCTTGGCGCCGTTGAGGCTGAGGTTGCGGCCGAGGTCGTCCAGGATCGACTTCGATACGTCGACGGACGTCACGTGGGCGGCCCCGCCGACGGCCATCGCGACGCTGAAGCCGCCGGTGTAGCTGAACAGGTTCAGGGTGCGGTCGTCGTCCCGGACCAGCCCCTGGAGGTGGGTTCGGTTGACCCGCTGATCGCAGAAGAAGCCGGTCTTCTGGCCGTGCCCGGGGCGCACGAGGTAGCGGCGACCTTCCTCGGTGACGATGACCTCGTCGAGGCCGTCCTCCCCCCACAACACCTCACGCTCGCCGTCCTTGGTCCGCAGCACGATGGCGCGGATGCCCCGCGGTCCTTCGCTGCGGAGCGCTTCGACGACGCGGTTCAGGTGCGGGGTCCACATGCCGAGGTCGTCGGGGCGAATGACGAGGACCTCGCCGTAGCGATCCGCGACGAGCCCGGGGAGCTCGTCGCCTTCGCCGTGAAGGAGGCGGTAGACGTCGGTCCCGGGCAGGACCACCCGCTCGCGCAGCCGGTGAGCGGCGGCGATGCGCCGGAACAACAGCTTGTTCAGGGGCGGTGTGCGCTCATCCCGCGACAGCACCCGGATGCCGGGGCCGCGCCCTTCGGCGTCGCCGGCGATCCCCTGGGCGAGGAACGCCCCCACCGAGTCCAAGAGCACGACCTCTTCGCCGCTGCGGGGCTTGCGGGTGAGGCCTTCGAGCACGTCCCGAAACACCCAGGGGTGGCCCGAGGCGACAGCCCGGGCGGTCGGCTTGTCCAGCTGGATGCGCAGCGCCGCGCGGGGGCGGCTCACTGATCCCGGACGGCCTCGGAGTACTGGACCCCGCGGCCCGCCAGGGCGGTGGTGAGGCCCTGGTAGAAGATCTCGATCGGGGGCAGGAGCACCCCGCAGGCGATGATGAAGCGCAGCGTATCGCCGCTGCCGCCGTCCATCGCGAAGGTCGGCCAGAGGCCCGCCAGGAGGTGGAGCGTGCCGTCCGCGGCGGACGCCGTCAGAGCCGCCGGGACCACCCACAGCAGCAGCGTGGGCCACGTCTGTTCCCGGCGGAAGGCCAGCGCCATCACGATGATGCCGAGCAGACCGCCCGCGACGAGCGCGAGGTGAACCATGGGCGAAAACAGCACGGCGGCGACCCTACACCAGGGGCAGAACCATCGACAGGGCGGACTGCCCGCCGGCGTACGTCTCGCCCGAGGAGGCGTCCTCGAAGCCCGCCGCGCGGAACAGCGCGATGGCCGCGACGTTGTCGTCGGCGACGTCCAACCGGAGCTGGTCGGTGCCCCAGCGGCGGCTGCCCTTGCGGGCCTCCTCCACCGCCGCGTTCAGCAGGTCGCGACCGATCCCCTGCCTGCGGGCGGACTCATCGACGCCGAGGGCGAGCAGGTAGGCGTCGGTGCCTCCGTCGGCGTCCGGCACCGGGCCGACCATGGCGAACCCGATCGCCCGCCCGTCGGCCTGCGCGACCACGGTGCGGACCTGGGTGTGGCGGAGCCAGCCGGCCAGCGCCCCCTCGTACCGGCCGAAGCGCGCAAATACGGTGTGTCCGAGGCGCGCGAGGGCGGCTCGGTCCGTGGGACGCATCGGTCGGAGGGTGGGCTCCACCGGGTCAGCCGCGGGCCTCGGCGACGAGGTTGCGGGCGCGCTCTTCGGCGGCCGAGGCCTGGGCCGCGAAGCCGTCGCCCAGGCCGGTGAAGATCCGCTGGGCCTCGGCCAACGCGGCCAACGCGTCCGAGCTGCGGTCGAGCATCTGGAGCGCGTCGGCGCGGGCCAACTGCGCCTGGGCAGACTGCTCCGGCAGGCGGCGCCGGGTGGCGAGCATCAGGGCCTCGTTGGCGGCCTTGAAGGCCCCTTCGTGGTCGCCCTTCCGACCCGTCAGCCGGGAGCGGCGGATCGCGACGTCGACCTGCTGGTTGGCCCGCCCCACGAGCGCCCACAGCACACCCTGACGATCGAGGGAGCCGAGCGCTCCGGCCCAGTCCTCGGCGCGGTAGGAGAGCTCCCCCAGGAGCGCCTCGCCCTCCGCTTCGAGGTCGGCGCGCCCCATGCCCCGGGCGATGCGGATGACCGCCTCAGCGGCCTCGCGGCCGTCCCGCAACGCTTCGCCCCGCTCGGGGCCGCGGATCGGGATCGCCTCGAGGAAGAACTTCGCGAGGAGGAGACGAGCCTCCGCTTCGCGCACGGGATCGGCGTGCTCGCCGGCCTTGGTGGCGGCCATCGTCAGCGCCTTGCGGGCGTTCTCCCGCGAGCCCGAGTCGCGGAACACGAGCCCCATGAGCACGCGCACATCCAGCGCCGCGGGGTGTGGATCGTCGGGGTCGGCGGCGCGCTCTCGAGCGAGCTGGAGCTCCTTCATGGCCCGCGGACCGGCGCCCGCCTTGCCCATGCAGACGGCTCGCCAGGCGAGGGCCCGGGCGGCTTCGGGTCCCATGCCCCATCGCTCGGCGGCCTGCGCCGCTTCGCCGAGGGTCTTGGCAGCGGCCCCGTAGTCCCCGTCCTCCTCCTGCATCTGGCCCAGCAGCAGCTTGGTCGCGCTGGCGAGGGGGGCATCGTCGATGGCGTCGGACGCCTCGGCGGCTTCGGCGGCGTGGCGTCGGGCGGCTGCGACGCGACCGGTGGAGACGGCCGCGAGGGCGGCCTCGAGGTGCAGCTTGCCGCTGACGTCGTGGGCGGGACCGGCCTTGAGTCCTTCCAACGCGAGCCGTCGCGCCTCCTCGGCGTCGCCGGACTGGCGGGCGGCGCGGGTGCGGAGGGCGGGCAGTTCGGCGTCGGTGGAGCCCCCGGCGGCGCTCAACCACCGAGCGGCGGCGCGCGCGTCTCCCGCGGCGAGGGCGGCCCGGCCCGCGGCGGCGGCCCGGTCGGCGGCATCCGGGGCCCCGCCCGCGATGGCCAGCGAGGCGCCGATGGCGGCCGCGATCGGGCTGTCCGAAGGGAGGACCTCCACCACCGCGTCCCGCAGCGCGCGGCAGTCGGCCCGAGCGACCGCGCTGTCGTCGTCGGTGGACGGGGTCCAGCCTCCGGTCAGTCGTACGACGGGGCCGTCGAGCACGGCTCGGCCGGCGTCGAGCAGGCCTTGGAGATCGAGCCAGCCGGAGCGGGGTGAGGTGCCCCGGTAGGCCGCCAGCGATGCGCTCCCGACGACCTCGGCGGGCAAGCACCCGGGCGCGGCCGCGAGCACGTCCAGCAGCTCCACGGCGGAGCCCCGCTTGGGCAGGTTCGGTCCGTCGCCGTCCTCCGGCGGAGGCGGCTGCAGGCGGGCCACGCGGTCCCCATCCGCGCAGGCGCGCTCCACGGTGCCGATCATCGCCTGCACCTGGAGGGCATGCTCGATGTCGCCTTCGAGGGCGAGCACCCAACCGCTGCCGTCACGCCCCGCGAGCAGGGAGGTGAAGGCGCGGGCGGAGCCTTCGTCGAACTTGGCGGCGTCGCGCACGACGACGAACCGGCCCCCGACTTCCCCGATCTCCGCGAGGATGCGGGCGAGGATCTCCGTGCAGCGGCGGAACCCCTGATCGTCCGGCGGCATGGCGAGCGCGTCGCCATCCACCGCGCCGCTCCACCGCGCCTGCAGGTCCTGCCACGCGCGGGCCGCTCCCACGCCGCTGCCGGCCGCGTCGGCGCAGAACCCGAGGTCGCCTCCTCCGGTCGGTCCGGGGAGAAACTCCGGCGCGCACGCGCGGGCGACTCCATCGGTGATGCTGCCCCAGGAGGCGGCGTGGACCTCGACCAACTCCAGATCGGCTCCCTCGGCCAGCGCGGCCAGATCGTCCGACGAAGCCGGTCCCTCGAGGACCAGGATCGCGCCCCGGTCCCCCACAGACGCCAGGACACCCTGGGCTGGACTCATCCACTCGTGCGTGTTGCTCATGCCGCGCATTGTGGCTCAAGTCCGCGTCAGCTTGAAAACCGGCCCCCGTTTCGGCAGTCTGTGCGCCTCTTTGCCCCGGTCTTCGCTGAGGAACCTCCATGACCATGCTCCCCTCTCCGCGGTCCCTTGCGGCCGTACTGATGCTGAGTCTCCCCCTCGTCGCGTGCGGCGGAGACTCGGACACCCCCGCCCCGTCCACCGGTGAGGTCGCCCCCGAGTCGACCCCCGAGCCGGAGCTGGCGACCGCTCCAATCACGGCGGAGAAGCTCGACGTCACCGCCGTCCGGGACACCGCCCGCACGGCGATGTTCGTGCCCGCGCCGAGCGAGTTCCAGGCCGCGCTGAACGCGACCAAGGTCGACATCAACTTGACCGCCGGCCTGGTCGCCGAGCCCCGCCCGCTCGAGGGCAAGAGCGGCTCGATCATCGCGTTGGAGGCCGGCGTGCGGATGAGCACGATGCTCATGACGGCGGCGGACGGCGACAAGGCCGCGACGCTGACCCGCATGCGCAGCGCCCGGGAGGGGCTCCTCGCCCTCAACGTGCCTGGCGACGTGCTGAGCGAGGCTGACAAGATCATCGGCGACTTCGACAAGGGCTCGATCGCCGCGGCCGAGCTGGTCCCGGCGCTGGACCTGCTGAACGAGAAGCTCCAGGACGACCTCGCTGATTCGGGCGACTCCACCAAGGCCACGCTCGTTCAGGCGGGCGGTTGGCTGCAGGGCGCGCACCTGCTGAGCACCGCGCTGGCCGAGAAGAACCTCGGCGGGGACGCTGCTGGGCTGGTGCACCAGCCCAGCGTGCTGGCGTACTTCACCGACTTCCTGAACAAGTCCGGCGCCGGCGACCCCGCCGTCGACGCGGTGCTCGCGGAGATGACGCTGCTCCAGGCCATCGCCGACAAGGACGCCCTCGAGGCCTCCGACATGGCCGCGGTGGCCACGCACACCGGCAACATCCTGGCGAAGTTCTAAGGGGGACCTGACATGACCCGCACCATCACGACCCTCGGCCTCGCGGCCGCCCTCGTCGCCTCCTCCGTCCTGGTCCCCACGGGCACCAGCCACGCGGATCCCGCGGCCGCTGAGTCCTGCCTCGATGGCATGGTCGCCGGCGCCATCGCCTCGGGCATGCGCATGCGCGCCTCCGACGTCACCTCGGCCGGTCCCCAGGAGGCCGTGACCTACCGGTTGACGCTCTACAAGGGGCTGTCCTACGTGCTGCTCGGTTGCGCCGACGGGGGCGAAGGGCTGGACCTCGACATGAAGCTCTACGACAAGGACGGCAACATCGTCAGCGCCGACAAGAGCCCCGACCACCAGCCGTTCGTCGACGTCTCCCCGCCGGAGACCGGCGAGTACCAGTTGCAGGTCCTCGTCTACAAGACCGAGGCCGCCAAGACCGACTTCGCCGTCGCCATCGCCTACGTCGACTGATCGGGTGGTGTGACCGACCCGAAAGACGGTTCCGGCACCTTCCCCAGCCTGTCGTCCGACGACGACGACGAGGCTCCCGTTGAGATTTCTCCCGGGCACCCCGGGGACGAAAGCACCTTCGAGCATCGAGGTCCCGTCGACTCCGACGCGTTGGTCGACGACGTGGATTCGGACGAGGTTTCGTCCAGCATCAGCGACGCGGGTGACTCCGACGACCTGAGGACCGGCGCCTGGCGCACGGTCGGCTCCGGCCTCGACGCCGACATCCGGATGAGTTCCAGCGTGAAGGCGCGCGGCGTTCGCATGCGGCGGGTGGGCGAGAAGGTCGAGATCGAGAAGCTCAACCCGGAGAGCTCGCTCAAGGTCGATGGCGTCGATTCCGGCGTCCACACCACGGTCTCGCTGAGCGACCAGGTGGTCGAGATCGACGGCGTCCGCATCACGGACGACATGGTCCCGGTGGACACGCTGGACTTCGGCGACCTCCCCGACTTCTTCGCCCCGATCCTCATCGGCCGCTCCCCCGAGTGCGACTACCAGCTCAAGGACGACGCGGTCAGCGCGCGCCACGCGGGGCTCAGCCGGCAGGAGGGGTACCTGCTGCTGGAGGACCTCGACTCGGCCAACGGCACGTACGTCGAGGAGCGCCGGGTCAAGCGAGTGCGGATTGACTGGCGCACCGAGTTCGAGATCGGCGGCACGGTACTGACGCCGCTGCAGGTCGTCGGGATCGTGCGCCGCAACCGGTCCGCGCAGAGCACGTCGGTGCTGACCGCGCTGTCGGTGCCGGGCGCGGAGGTCCCGTCCCGCAAGTCGTCCCTCGGCCCCGAGACGGGCACGTCGGCGGCGGTCTCGGGGGTGCGGTCGAGCAAGCCGGCCGAAGCGGTGAACGTGCGCTTCGAGGAGGGCGCCTCCCTGATCGTCGGCCGGGATCCCACCGCCGACATCGTGCTGGACACCCCCAACGTCTCTCGCCTCCACTCCCGGCTGGAGCGGTCCGAGGACGGCATCCTCGTCGAGGATCTGGGCTCCACCAACGGGACCTGGGTCAACGGAAGCCGCATCAAGGGGCCGACGCTGGTCAAGCCCGGCGATGACCTCCGCTTCGGCCCCCAGCGCCTCGAGCTGTCCGAGGATCTCACGGTCCGCACCCGGCAGGTCGTCGGCGGCGTCACCGGCGTGCGGCTGGACGCGTCCCGCCTCGTGCGCGAGGTGGGCAAAGCCAAGAAGCTGCGCCGCGTCATCGACGGCGTCTCCTTCAGCATCCTTCCGGGCGAGATGGTCGCGATCATGGGGCCGTCGGGGGCAGGCAAGACGTCGGCGCTGACCACGCTGGCGGGCTACACGCCGCCGTCCAAGGGGCACGTCTACATGGACGGCCTGTCGCTCTACCAGCACTACGACGTGTTCCGCACGGCCATCGGCTACGTGCCTCAGGAAGACGTCATGCACCGCACCCTGACGGTGCGTGAGGTCCTCTACTACCAGGCGAAGCTGAACTTCCCCGCGGAGGTGAAGGACGCCGAGATCAACGACCGCATCAGCACGGTCCTGCGGCAGTTGGATCTGGAAGACGTCGAGCAGTCCATCGTCGGCGACGAGGTCCGTCGGGGCCTCTCGGGCGGGCAGCGCAAGCGGCTGAACGTGGCCATGGAGCTGCTGTCCGAGCCCTCGCTGCTGCTGCTGGACGAGCCCACTTCGGGCCTGGACGCGCGCTCCGCGATGCAGCTGATCCGGCAGTGCCGCGGGCTCGCCTCCGCCGGCCGGACCGTCGTGATGACGATCCACCAGCCGCGCCGGGAAGCGTTCGACCTGTTCGACAAGCTGCTCCTGCTGACCAAGGGGGGCAAGCTCGCCTACTTCGGCCCCGCGCGGGAGGCCAAGCGGTACTTCACGGAGCGTTCGTCGCTGCCGAGCGAGTCGGCCAAGAACCCCGCCGACTACGTGCTGGACGTGCTCGATCCGCTGGACGCGCACGACGTCCGCCCACCGGAGCACTGGCGCAAGCAGTTCAAGAACAGCCCGCTGTTCGAGCGGTTCGTGCGCAGCCGACTCCGCAAGGAGGACCGCGCCATCGAGCGCCGGGCGGCGGGGCGGACCCGCACGCGCCGGGCGAACCCGATCCGCCAGCTGATCACGCTGACTCGGCGGTACGCGCGGCTCAAGTTCCGCGACAAGGGGGCGCTGCTGGTGCAGCTCGCGCAGGCGCCCGTCATCGGTCTTCTGGCGGTGCTGTTGTTCCACCAGGGGCGGTTCGAGCCGTTGAACCTCAAGGACGACGTCACCCCCGCTCTGTTCGTGCTGATGGCGTCGGCGGTCTGGTTCGGCTGCAGCAACGTCGCCCGTGAGATCGTGTCGGAGTCGGCGATCTTCCGACGCGAGCGCTACAGCAACCTCCGCGCCGGGCCCTACCTGATGAGCAAGCTGCTGGTGCAGGGCTTCCTCGTCGCGATCCAGATCGGGCTGCTGTTGGCGATCCTGGTTCCGACGGTGCCGCTGGAGGGGAGCGTCGCCCAGCTGGCGGGGGTGACCTTCCTGGCGGGACTGGCGGCGATGTCGATGGGCTTCCTCGTCTCGACGGTCGCGTCCACGCCGCTCCAGGCGATCCAGCTCGTGCCGCTGGTGATCCTCCCGCAGATCATGCTGTCGGGGATCTTGATGCCGGTGGGACCGCCGCTGGAGAACGACGAGGAGAACGGCGGCGCGCGCATCGTCGTGGTGACCGAGGACACGAAGCCCGAGGACATCCCCGAAGCGTCGACGGCGAGCCTGCTCGCCAAGCCTGTGCTGCTCCGCTGGGCCTACAGCGCGGCCCTGCAGGTGGAGCTCTCCGAGACCACCGATCGGGGGGACAAGACGCGGCACCGCATCTTCGGCGCCAAGTACTGGGAGCGTCGCGGCTTCCCCGACGACGAGTTGCGTCTGGATCTGACGGTGATGAGCGGCCTCGGGCTGTTCTGCGTGCTCGGCTGCTGGGTGCTCCTCCTTCGACGCGACCGGCGGTAGCGGCCCCCGGCCGGCTATCCTTGCCCGGCTGATGCACTTGTTCCGGGCCCTGTTGATCGGTGGACCCCTCGCGGTCCTTGTCGCCTGCTCTCCGTCCTCGGCCCCCTCGACGGTGTCATTCGCGGCCGTGGGGGACGTGCTCTGGAGCAGCCCGTCGGAGCCCCTCGAGGGAGCCGCGTACGGCGATTGGGACGGCGATGGAGACCTGGATCTGGCCCTCGCTTCCAAGGGCGGGCGGGACCGCGTCTACACCAACGACGGCGACGGAAACTTCAGCCTCCAGTGGAGCGGCAGCACCGGCGACAGCTACGACGCAGCCTGGGGCGACGTCGACGGCGACGGGCTCCCGGAACTGGCGATCGCGATCGAGGGAGCAGCCACCCGCGTCTACCAGGCGGACGGGGGCGGCGGCTTCAGCTCGTACTTCAGCACCCCCCAGATCGAGGACTCCCGAGCCGTCGCCTGGGGCGACTGGGACGGCGACGGCGACCTGGACCTGGTCGTCGGCAACAAGGCTCAGCAGGATCGCGTCTACGCCAACTCCGGCGGCACCCTGTCCCTGGCCTGGAGCAGCCCCACCAGCGAAGAGACGCGCGATCTCGCGCTCGGGGACCTCAACGGCGATGGGATGGCCGACCTCGTGGTCGCGTCGCTGGGGCAGGCGAACCGCGTCTACCATGCCACCGGCTCCACCTACGCGACCAACGCGTCGCTCGGGGGGGACGACGACACCCGCGCCGTCGCGATCGGTGATGCCGACGGCGATGGCGACTTCGACCTCGCGTTCGCGGGCAATGGAGGCTCCGCCACAGTCTGGATTCGGGAGACTGGAACCTACACGGAGGGCTTCTCGGCCGAGGACGATCTGGACATCGATGACGATGGAGTGGGCGTCGCCTGGGGCGACTGGGACCTGGACGGCGACCTCGACCTCGCGGTCGCTCACGACGGCGCCGACGACGTCATCCTCCTCAACGACGGCAGCGGCGACTTCGCGGAGGGGTTCGATACCGGCTCCACCGACTCGCGCTCGGCCGCGCTCGCGGACGTCGACGGGGACGGCGACTACGACTTCCTCGCGGTTCGCAGTGGTGAAGCCTCCACGGTGTACGCGGCCGAAGCGCTCTTCCCGGCGGACCGCACGATCTCTTCGAACAACCACCACGTGCACGGCATCGCCCTGGGTGACTTCGACGGGGACGGCGACCTGGACCTGGCCCTGGGCAAGGAGAACCAGGCCAACGAGGTCTGGGCCAACGACGGCAGCGGCCAGATGACCCTGGCGTGGACCGCGTCGCTGAGCGAATCGACGCAAGCGGTGGCGTTCGGGGACATCGATGGGGACGGCGACCTGGATCTGGCGGCGGCCAACAAGGACGGTCCAGATCGGGTCTGGGAGAACGTCGGTGGAAGTTTCACCAGCCTCTGGACCTCGTCCACGAGCGACAGCCGGGCGCTGGGGTGGGCCGACTACGACCTCGACGGCGACCTGGATCTGGCGTTCGCGCGGGACAACGAGGCGGACGTCGTCTACGCCAACGACGGCAGCGGCGGGCTCACGGTGGGGTGGACCGCCCCTGAGACCGACGCCGGCCGGTCGATGGCCTGGGGCGACGTGGATGGCGACGGGGACGCCGACCTCGCCGTGGGCAACGAGAACGCGGCCAACCGCCTCTACATCACCGACGCCGGGGTGCTGACCTCGGCGTGGACGTCGTCCGAGACGAGCAAGTCCCACGGACTCGCGTGGGGAGACATCGACGGCGACGGCGACCTGGACCTCGCGGTCGCCAACGACAACCAGGAAGCGCATCTGTACGCCAACGCGGGCGGTGCGCTCACCCTCGCCTGGACCGACTCCACGGCGCGCAAGGCGAAGGCCGTCGGCTTCGTCGACTTCGACGACGACGGCGCCCTGGAGCTCTACTTCGCCTGCGAGAACGAGGTCGACCCGCTCTACGCGGGCGACGGGGGGGGAAGCCTGGTCCTGCTCGGGGAGACGCCGTACAGCTCCAAGGGGCGCGGGGTCTCGGCCGGCGACCTCGACGGGGACGGCGACGAGGACCTCGTCGTGGGAACCCACAACGACCCCTTCGAAGTGGCCCTGAACCACCGGGTCGGCGAGGGCCTCCCCCAGACCCCGACGCGCGCCTCGGTGGAGCTCGCGGGGACCAGCGCGCAGGGCCCCGGGCGGGTGGAGGCCGAGCTGCTCATCGGCCCGACCTTCGCGCTGACGCTGGTGCTGACGGACGCCGAGTCCGATCCCGCGCCCGAGGTTCGGGTCGAGTACTCGACGCTCGGCGGCGGCGCCTGGAACGAAGCCACGCTGTCGGGCGGCACGACGGATCTCACCACCTCGCCCGCGGGCACCACCCACTCGGTGACCTGGAACGCGAACACCGACGGAGTCGTGGGCAGCGACACGATGCGCTTCCGCGCCGTCGTCGAGCCGCAGGGAGCAGCGTTCGCGGAGCCGTTTCAGACCGCCTCGCAGGCCTCGCGCACCGACGACCTTCGCGTCTGGGCCTGCCCGCTGGACGAGGAGGAGTGCGGCGACGACGACGACGCGACGGACGACGATGACGCGACGGACGACGACGACGCGACCGACGACGACGACGCGACGGACGACGACGACGCGACCGATGACGACGACGCGACCGATGACGACGACGCGACGGACGACGATGACGCGACGGACGACGACGACGTCACCGACGACGATGACGCGACCGATGACGACGACGGGACGGACGACGACGATGCGACCGACGACGATGACTCGGCCCCCAGCGACGACGCGGACGGGGACGGCGTAACCGCCGATCTGGACTGCGACGACGGCGACGCCGGCGCCTACCCCGGCGCCGAAGAGATCTGCGGCGACGGCATCGACCAGGACTGCGACGCCTCCGAGACGGGCGACTTCGACGACCCCGACTGCTGGCCCGCCAGCTGCTCCGGCTGCTCCACCACGACCCGGCCCCCGGCCGCCTTCCTGCTGCTCCTGCTCCCCGCCGCCGCGCTCGCCCGCCGCCGCCGCACAACGGGGTCAGACCCTGCGAGCTTGCTCGCTTGCGCGGTGCTCCTGGCGACGTTGCTGCCGGCCGCCGCCCAGGCCGCCGACCCCGCCGCCGCCGCCGAAGCCCTCGCCGACGGCCGCTGCGATGACGCCCTCGCCCTGGCCGAGGTGTGGACCCTGGAGAAGCCCAACGACGGGGATGCCTGGCTCCACCGCGCCGAAGCCTATCGCTGCCTCGGACAGACCCGCGGCGCCGTGCTCGCGTACCGCCGCGCCGATGCCCTTGGAGCCCTCGATGCGGCCGCCCAGATGGTGCGCGACACCCTGGCCGCGCGCCTCGCCACCGTCGTCGCCTCGCCGTCCTCGTCCCGGCTCCCCTCCCCGCCCCGCTTCCAGGTGCTGCTGGCGGACGGCTCGGTGGTCGAGTCCGTCGTCGCTGGCAACGAGTCCACGCTGGCCGATCTTCCGTCGTCGACGGACCTGATCCTCCGGGTCGGGGGCCTTGGCTTTGCCCAGGTCGACCACGGGCTCCCCGCGCTCGCTCCGGGCGAGGTCCGGGCCGTCAAGATCAAGGCGGAGTTCGTCGGTGTCGGCGGGATCCTCCTGCCCCCCGGGGGGCCCGCCGTGGAGGTGACCTTCGCCGATCCCGACGGTTGGGAGCGCCGACTGCAGCCCGGTCAGCCCCTGGAGGTGACCGCCGGTCCGGCCGAGGTGTGGGTCGCCAATGACTACGGCCGCCTCAAGTCCCGCCTCACGGTGGTCCGAGAGAAGACCGCCGAGATCGACCTGCTCCCGCGTCTCCCGTCCGCCCTCAAGCTGGTCGGGGTGCCCGCCGGCTCGTCGGTGCGGGTCTACGCCGCGGGCGAACTCTCGGACCCGGTCAACGTCGAACACACCCTCGATCCCACGATCGGGACCATCGACGCCGACACCGGGCTCCGCATCGCGCCGCCGCTGGAGGTGGATTCCCTGCCTCCCGGCACCGCCGGCGTGTTCGTGAACCACCCCCTGCTGGGCGCGTCCGCCCTCGAGGTCGTGATCGCCCCGGGGGAGGTCAGCACCTCGTCGGTCGACTCGGCCGCCATGGAGGGAACCGGGGCGGTACGGGAATCCTGGCTCGCGTGGCAGGCCGAGCATCCCCAGGAGGCCCCCGCCGACCGGGCCAAGGTGGCGGTTCCAGCCGTCGTGGCCGGCGTTGCAGCCATCGCCGCGGGGGTCTTCGCGGGCCTCGCGGTGGACGCGGGGACCCGCGCGGACACGCTGCGCGACGAGGCTCGGACCCACGCGGCAGCGGGCGATCACGACGCTGTCTCAGCCGCCTGGTCGAGCCATCAGAGCGCGCTCGGAAGTGAGCGCGCCCTCATCGCCGGCTCGGCCGTCGCGGGAGGAATCAGCGCCGCGGGTTTGGGCTTCGCGGTATTCTTTGGGACTCAGCGGAAGCCGATCGCCGCAACGTCGGGCGATTGGGAGCCGTGGCCCCAAGGGAGTGAATGAGGGAAAAGCCGGCCACCGACCTCGTCGATGTTCCCGCCGCCCAAGGACTGAGTGAGCTGACGGAGTTGCTCCCCGGCGAGAAGCTGGGCCGCTACGAGTTGGAGACGCGGATCGGCGAGGGCGCCTTCGCCGAGGTGTGGCGTGCGGTCGAGATCGGCACGCACGGGTTCCGCAAGCGCGTGGCGCTCAAGATCCTCAAGCCCGATGGGGACGATCCCGAGAGCCTGGACGCCCTCCTGGACGAAGCCCGCCTCTGCGGTCACCTCCACCACCCCGGCCTCGTCGACGTCTACGGCGTCACCACCGATCGCGGCCACACGTTCGTCGCGATGGAGTGGGTGGACGGCATCTCGTTGGACAAGCTGCTCGACCGCTTCCTGCAGCTCGACCTCCGGGTCCCGCCGTCCGCGGTCATCGACCTCGGCATCCAGATCTGCAAGGCCCTGGACCACGCCCACAACGCGACCGACCACGACGGACACGCCCTCGAGCTCATCCACCGCGACCTGAAGCCCGGGAACATCCTCCTGACGTGGAACGGGCACGCCAAGATCACCGACTGGGGTATCGCAAAAGCGCGGACGTCGAACCGGTCGACGCAGTCGGGGATGCTGCGCGGCACGCCCAGTTACGTCGCCCCCGAGGTCTGGTTGGGGCACCGCGACTTCAAGCCTGCGAACGACCTCTTCGCCGTCGGCGCGATCCTCTGGGAGATGGCCGCGGGGGAGATCCTCCTGCAGGGCGACATCCCCGTGCTCATCGGCCTCGCCACCAACGGGAGCGTCGAGGAGGACATCCAGCGTTTGCGGCTCTTCTCCCCGGAGCTGTGCCCGGCCGTCCGAGGCCTGCTCCAGCGGGATCCGCAGAACCGCACCGCGACGGCGGCCGAGACCGCGCGCCTGCTCGAGGCGGCGGTTCGCCAGGTGCCGTCGGGAGGCGGTCTGCCGGCGATGATGCAGCTCGCGGCGCCGATCGTCGGCCACGGGGTGGGCCAGTCCGGGCTCTCCGGCCGCGGGATGGAGCTGGTCGAAGGGGGCGGTCACGCGTGGACGGCCCTGCTGGAGTGCGCCGGCCTGCACGGCCTCGACCTCGACGCGGACGAGACGCTCGTCTCCGCGAGCTTCGACCCGGTCTCGCCGGCGGACCTCGTGGGGCAGACGCGAAAGCTCGGCACCGCCCCCCCGCCCGTGCCTCCGGAGCCGCCGTCCAAGCCGCTGACGGTCCGCCCATCTCTGCTCGGAGCGGGGATCGCGGCGGTGCTCTTCGGCTTCATCCTCGCGTTTTCGCAGTGGGCCAACGGCGTGGGCCGCGGAGCTCCGCCGGCCGACCCCCCGCCCGTGGCGTCGGCCGCCCCCTCCGCTCCGGCCGCCGAACCGAAGGTCGAGGTCGTGCCCGAGCCCCCGCCCGAACCTGTCCCCGGGGACCAGCCCGAGGCCGATGCGTCCGACAAGCCGACCCGCATCTCCCGCGCTGACATCACGCCCGCGCCCCTGGCGGAGCCGCGACCCAGGACCCCGGCCCCACCACGCCCGAAGGCCACGGCCCCCGCCCCCCCCCCGGCGGCGGCTTCGGCGGCCGGCTGCATGGTGTTGCAGTCATCCCCCCCCGGCGCCGCGGTGTTCCTGGACGGGGGATCCACCGGCGTGCATGCGGGCACCGGATCGACGGCGAAGCTGGACGCACCGTCCGGGGCCCACACCATCGGCATGGGCATCGGCGATTCGCCTCAGGTGAGCACGTCGGTAAATCTCAAGGGCGGCCAGAAGGTCACCGTGTGGTGCGATCTCCTCGGCGGCGCCGGCTGCCGGGTCACCGCCGGGGGAAGCTGCTCCTAGGCCGGCGCGGGCTCCATCGCGGCCCAGCTGCCATCGGTCTCCTCTTCCGCCTCCGGCTCCCGCCGGACCATCTCGGTCGGCTCCCATCCACCCTCGCTCGGGGCCCGCTCGTCGTCGGCCCCGAAGAGCACCCGGATGTCCTCCACGATCATGTAGAGCGCGGGCACCAGCAGCAGGATGATGAAGGTCGCGAAGAGCACACCGAAGCCCAGCGAGATGGCCATCGGGATGAGGAACTTCGCTTGGACCGACTGCTCGAAGATCATCGGGAGCAGCCCGAAGAAGGTCGTCAGCGACGTCAGCAGGATCGGCCGGAACCGCCGCGCTCCGCCGTTGGTGATGGCGTCGTAGGCGCTCGCCCCCTGGCGGCGGTACCGGTTGGTCGTATCCACCAGCACCAGCGAGTCGTTCACCACCACGCCGGCCAGCGCGATGATGCCCAGCGCGCTCACGAATGACAGCTGGTAGCCCATGATCAGGTGGCCCCAGATGGCACCGACGAACCCGAACGGGATGGCGCTCATGATGATGACCGGCTGGATGTAGCTCTTCAGCGGGATCGCCAGCAGCGAGAAGATCACGAACATCGCCATGAGGAAGTTCGGCCCCAGGGACGCGAACACCTCGCCCTGCTCGCGCTGCTCCCCGACGAGGCCGACCTGCAGCCCCGGGTAGTCCTTCTTCAGCCGCGGGATCAGCTCCTCGTTGACGGACTCCAGCACGTTGGTGGGGGACTTCACGCCCGGCGCCAACGCTCCTTGGATGGTGACCACGCGGCGGCCGTCCTCGCGATCGATCGTGGTCGGCGCGCGGTTCCGCGTGAACTCGGCGACCTGGGTCAGGGGCACGAACCCGCCCATCGGCGTGCGGATCTCCATCGTCTCCAGGTCGTACTCGCTGACGCGCTGCTCCTTGGGCAAGCGGACCATCACCCGGATCTCGTTGCGGCCCCGCTGCTCGCGGAGCGCTTCGGCGCCATAAAACGCCGTGCGGATCTGCTGCGCGACCATCTGGGAGGTCACCCCCAGCGCCCGCGCCTCGGCCTCCTTGAGCTTGAAGTCGACCTGCCGCTTGCCGCCGACGAAGCCGTTCTCCACGTTCGTCAGGTCCGAGTAGGCGCTGAGGGACGTGGCCACGTCGGCACTGGCAGTGCCGAGCACGTCGCTGGAGCGGTGCGACAGCTGCAGGGCCACCGCGGCCCCCGCGGACGGGCCGATGGCGGAGGTGAAGATCACCGAGTCGGCACCGATGAACTCCGGCGTGGCGGCCTGCCAGGCGTCCTTGAACGAGGCGGACGTGAACGTGCGCTGCTCGCCCGGGACGAGGTTGATCTCCAGGCTGACGATGTGGCTGCCGACCTCGACTCCACCCGGTCCCGGACCCCGCTGCGGGGGGGACTCGCCGACCTGCAGGAACATGCCCCGCAGGTAGGGGTCGCCGCCGAACTGCTCCATCGTCTCCTCGGCTGTCGCCTGCAGGACCGCTCCGGCGGCCTCGGCCTTCTTGACGTTGGTGCCGTAGGGGAACCGCACGGTGGCACTCAGCACGTCCCCCTCGAGCGCGGGGAAGAAGCTGCGAGGCACGATGCCGCTGACGACGAGGCTCATCGTGACGGCGAACAGCGCGATGGCGAGGGCCACGGCGGAGTAGCGCCAGCGGACCACGAGGTCGACGGTCGGCCGGTACACGCGGCGGATGAAGAGCTGCAGGCCGTCGGCGACCTTGCTCTGCACCGCCACCACCGGGCGCAGCCAGCGCGGGTCCTCGCCCATGTGGGCCAGGTGCGCGGGGAGGATGAAGAAGGACTCCAGGAGGCTGAAGATCAGCACCCCGATCACCATCAGCGGGATGATCCGGAAGATCTTCCCGAACAGCCCCGGGATCATCAGGAGGGGGCTGAACGCCGCGATGGTCGTGAGGATCGCGAACGACACCGGGGTGACCATCTCGCGGGCCCCGTCGACGGCGGCGTCGAGCTTGCTGCGGCTCCCCGCGAGCATCTTGGAGTAGCCCGCCTCGCCGATGATGATCGCGTCGTCGACCACCATGCCGAGCACGATGATCAGGGCGAACAGGCTGACCATATTGATGGTCATGTCGAACCCGGGCATCAGCAGGAACGTGCCCAGGAACGAGATCGGGATGCCGAGGGCGACCCAGAAAGCGAGCCGGAGGTTGAGGAAGAGCGCGAGCACCAGCAGCACCAGCAGCAGCCCCAGCCGGGCGTTGCGGACGAGCAGGTCGATGCGGCCGCGGAGCATCTCGCTGTCGTCGCTCCAGACGTCGAGCACGACGTTGCCGGGGAGCTCGCCCCGCAGCTTATCGGCGTAGTCCCGCACGGCATCGGCGACGCCCTGGGGGGTCTCATCGCCGACGCGGTAGGCGGTGATGCGCACGGCCCGCTGGCCGTTGTAGAAGCCGGACTGATCGGTCTCGGCGTAGCCGTCGCGGATCGTGGCGATGTCGGCCAGACGGACCGAGCCGCCCGCGGCCGTGGAGCGGAGGATCATCGAGCCGAACTCGGCCCCGGTCTGCCGCCGGTCGGACAGCCGTACGAGGATCTCGCCGCTCTCGGTCTTGAGTCCTCCGCCGGGCAGCTCCAGCGACGCCAGCCGGATCTGCGCGGCCACGTCCTGCAGCGTCAGCCCGAACTCCTCGAGCTTCTCCCGGCTCACCTCGATCGCGATCTCCTGGGCGGGCACGCCCTCGATCTCGACCTGGGTGATGGCCTTGCGGTTGAGCATCTCCACCCGCGCGCCCTCGGCGATCTCCTGGAGCGTCTGCAGCTCCTGGTCGCCGGCGATGACCAGCGAGATCACCCGCTGCTTCCGGCCGGCGATGGCGATCTGGGGATCCTCGGCCTCTTCGGGGAACGAGCGGATGCGATCGACCTCGGCCTTCACATCGGCGAGCACGCGGTCGGGGTCGGCGTCGATGAGGAGCTCGGCACGCACCGCCCCGGCCCCTTCGGAGGCGCCCGAGGTGACGCGCTTGACGCCGTCGACGCCGCGAACGGCTTCATCGATCGCGAGCACGATGCCCTGCTCGACCTCGTCGGGGCTGGCCCCGGGGTACAGGACGGTGACGCGGATGAGGTCGAGGTCGAAGGCGGGGAACACCTCCTGCTTGATCCGGCTGGCGCCGAGTGCGCCACCGGCGAGGATCACGATCATCAGCAGGTTCGCCGCGACGTGGTTCTTCGCCATCCAGGCGATGGGGCCTGACTGGAGCATCGTCTAGCCCTCCTGGGCGCTGGCCCGGACCGGCGCTCCCTCGATGGGGAGCGACAGCGGCGTGGTCACGACCCGTGCGCCGCCGTCGAGGCCGTCGATGACGAACGCGGTGCTTCCGTCCCGCCAGCCGACGGTGACGTCACGCCGCTGCAGGGTCTCCTCGGACGACACGGTCCAGAGGATGGCGCCGTCCACGAGCGCATCGCGCGGCACGGCGATGGCGCCGTCCACGGGCAGTCCGTCGATCTCGACCTTCACGAACGCACCCGGCAGCAACGGCAGGCCGTCGCCCGCGAGCGGCTTGTCGATGGCGAGGTAGAGCTCAGCGGTCCGGGTCTGGGGGTCCAGCTGGCCGGCCAGCTGGGTCACGCGAGCTTCCCGTTCGATCCGCTGCCCGCCGCCCAGGTCCTGGACCACGCGCGCGGTCGAGCCGTCGCTGCCGTTGATGCCGGGGATGGCCACGTGGGCCAGCTGTTCGACGGGGATGGCGACGCGCACGCGGAACCGGTCGGTACCCACCAGCGTCACGATCGGCGCGCCGGGGGAGAGCACCTGGCCGAGCTCGGCGGTCTCGTTGAGCACCATCGCGTTGAACGGCGCCTGCAGGGAGGTCCGCTCGAGGTTGAGCTTGGCCCGGTCGTGGCCGGATTGGGCCGCGACGAGGGCGGCCTCGGCGGTGGCGAGTTGGGGACCGCGCAGCGCCAGGGGAGCCTCGGACGCGTCCCGACCTTCGCTGAGGAGGTCCCACTCGCGGGCGGCGGTGGCGCCTCGCTGCTTCTCCAACTCGACGTCGAGCTCGGCCTTCCGGACCCGCGACGCCTCCTGAGCGACGGCCGCCTCGTAGTCGCGGGGGTCGACGCGAAGGAGCGTGGCGCCCCGGCGGAATCGTCCGCCGGGATCGAGCGCGTCGGCCACGTAGACGACCTCGCCGATGACCAGCGACGACAGGCTCACCTGCCGGTCGCCTTCGACGGTGCCGGTTGCTTCGATGCGGGCGCGGGGGGCGCCGGCGGCGACCTCGACGTACTCGACGGAGGCGATGCGCGCTTCGGGCGCCTTCTTCTCGGTCTGCTTCTTCTGGGAGATGACGAACCGAGCGGTGCCGACGCCGACGGCGACGATCACGACGGGGAGGATGAACTTGACGATCTTGGGTGCGGTCATCGGGCACCTCCAGCGGAGTTGAGGCGGGCCGCCCAGGGCGCCCCCAGAGCGGTGTGCAGGTCGACGCGGGCGCCGAGGACGTCCCGTTGGGCCTGCAGTTGGTTGAGCTCGGCCGCCTGCCAGGAGGCCAGCGACGTCAGCACGGTGAGGTAGTTGACGAGCCCCGAGGCGTACTGCCGTGAGCTCTCTTCGTAGGCCACGCGGGCCGTCTGAAGCTGGTCGGTGAGGGCGTCGAGCCGATCGGCATCGGTCTCCTCCCGGATGAGCGCGCTCTCGACCTCGGCCCGCGCCGTAAGGGCGGCGGCGGACAGGGATCGGGCGGCCGCATCGCGGGATGCGGCCGCTTGCTTGAGCTGACCGTGCCGCTGCAGGCCGTTGAAGATCGGGATGGAGACTCCGGCGCCGAAGCCCCAGGTCTCCTGGCTGTCCCACTCCTTGAACCAGCGCAGCTGGTAGCCGACGTTGCCGGTCAGCCGGAACGTGGGGGCGAACGACAGCGCTGAGCTCGCGACGCGGTTGCGGGCCGACAGGTACCGGTTCGACGCGGCCGCCAGGTCGGGGCGGGTGGTCATCAGATCGGCGGGGGTACCGATCCCCGGCGCGGGGGGCAGGGCCGGGAGCCCCGAGTCGGTGGGGAGCCGGGGGTCGCTGGGATCGCGCCCGAGCAAGGTGGCCAACTGCACCTCGCGCAGCCGCAGGATCTGCTGCGCCTGGGGCAGGAGGGCCCGGGTCGCGGCCAGCTGCTGCTGCTGCTGGAGCACGTCGAGGCCACGCGCGTCCGAGGCGATGAACCGGGCTCGGGTCAGCTCGAGCAGCGAACTGTTGGTCTCGATCTGGCCCTCGATGAGGGCGACCCGAGCGCGGGAGGTGCGCACGTCCAGCCACGCCCCGACCACCTGCTGCACGACCGCCCGGGCGACGCCGTCGCGGTCGTTCTCGGCGGCGGCGGCATCCAGCTGAGCGGCGCGCAGGGCCGTAGCGGAGCGGCCGACGTCGATGTTGAGTCCGAAGTTCAGGAGCGCCGACCCGTTCCACGTGACGTCGGGGTCGTCCTCGTCGTCGTCGTCCTCCTCGGCCGGATCCTGGCCGGGGATGCTCTCCGCCAGATCGGACAGCTGCTCCAGCAACTCGGTCAGCTGCGGCGAGACCTGAAAGGAAGCGTTCGAGCTCGGGCTCGCGTTGAGGCCGACGTCGAAGCTGGCGGTGGGCAGCAGCGGGGAGACGCTCTGGAGGGTGACGCCGGCGGCGGCGTGGAGCCGGGCCTGGGCGGCGCCGATGTCGTGGTTGGCTTCCAACGCCTCGACCACGAGCCCGTTCAGGGCCGGGTCCTGAAGCGACGTCCACCACTCATCGGACTCGTCCGCACGGATGGCGGTGCCGGTCGAGTACCTCGCCTCTTCGTCGGGCACGACCGGCTTGATCGGCCCGCCCGCCCACGCCGAGGCGGGCAGCAGCAAACACAGCAGCAGCACAGAACGAATCATCATTGGGCGGACCTGGGGGCGATGCCGTGCCACACGACGTCGACGACGGCGTCGGAGAACGCGAGCAGCTCGTCGTCGGTCATCACCTGGTCGGTGACGTGCGACATGAACGAGTGCATGTGGAAGGCGCCGAGGAAGGCGGTGGCGGCGGCGAGCGGGTCGGCCCGACGGGCCAGTCCCATGTCCATCGCCTGCTTGAAGTAGCCGGTGAGCAGGCGGCGGGCCATGACCGGGGGCGGCTCGTCGTAGCTCTTGAGCAGCTCCTCCATGTCGAGCCCCGACGACTTCAGGACCATGACGCAGGGGACCATCGCGCGGAAGAACACGACGTAGCCGTGGGCGAGGCTGCGCAGCTGCTGCTCGAAGGGCACGTCCGCGGACGGCCCCTGCTCGACGATCCCCATGAACGCGGGCTGCGCCGGGGGCATCAGCGCCGCGATCATCAGGTCCTGCTTGGTGCCGAAGCGCTTGAACAGCGCGGCCTGCGACAGGCTCAGCCGGTCCGCGATGGACTGGGTGGATGCGCTCGGTCCGTGCTCCAGAAAGACCGCGCGGGCGGCATCCAGGATCGCTTCGTCGCTGACGGTGCGGGGTCGGCCCATGGGGACCTCCAACGGGGTTAGTTCGTGACTGGTGACTTACTTAGCCTGCCGAGCGGCGGTACGCAAGTGTTCTTGAGCAGTCACTTACTAATTCGTCAGACCCCCGAGCGGATGTTCAGGATGTCGCCATCCTGGACGATGTAGCTCTTCCCCTCGACGCGGTAATCGCCGGCGGCCTTGGCCGCCGCTTCGCTTCCGTGCTCCACCCAGTGGTCCCAGCCGAGCACCTCGGCGCGGATGAAGCCGCGCTGCAGATCGGTGTGGATCTTCCCCGCGGCGACCGGCGCCGGGCTGCCCCGACGGACGGTCCACGCGCGGCACTCGTCGGGCCCCGCGGTGAGGAAGCTGATCAGGTCGGTGAGCTCGTACGCCTTGCGGATGAACGCCAGACGCGCCGGCTCCTCCAGCTCGAGCACCTCCAGGAACTCGGCCTGCTCGTCCTCGTCCAGGTCCGCCAGCTCCATCTCGAGCTGCCCGCACAGCGACATCGCGGCCTGTCCGGCGCCTTCGGGGGGGGCCGGGTTGCGCCACTGCGCGTAGGCGTCGTCGCCCCACTCGTCCTCGCCGAGGTTGAAGAGCGTGATGACCGGCCGGAGCGACACGAGGGAGTAGCCCGACATCGCCTTGAGCTCGTCCTCGGTGAACTCCAACTCCCGCAGCGGGGTCTCGTTCTCCAGCGCCTCGAGGGCGCGTTCGAGCACGTTGCGCTCCACCGTCTTGGCGTTCTCGCGGCGCAGCCGGTCGACCCGCTTCTCCACGACCTCGAAGTCCGCGAGGATCAGCTCGGCGTTGAAGTCGGCGACATCGCGCGCGATGTTGATGTCGCGCATGCCCATCGGGTCCTCGTACCCCCGCACGACGTGCACCAGCGCATCCACGTTCCGCATCGCCGCGATGGTCTTGGCTTCCAGCGCCTTGGCCTCGGTCGCACCGGGGTTGCCGGCGATGTCGACGAACGTGATCTCGGCGTACGTCGTCTTCTTGGGGGAGTAGTGGTCGGCGAGGTTGTCGACCCGGGGGTCGGGGACCTTGATGTTGCCGAACGTCACGTCGCGTCCGGGGGACACGCCCGGTGCGAGTGCCTGGAACACCGTCGTCTTGCCGCTGCGGGGAAACCCCGTGATGCCTACCTGCATGTCGCCTCCGAAGGGCGCGGAACGTAGCGGGTCGGGGCGTCGCCGTCGAGGCCCGGTATCGTGGCCCGATGAGGGTGATGCTGCTTCTGGTTCTGGCCGCGGCGCTGTGCGGCTGCCCCGACGACGGTCGGCTCGATCCCACCGACGACGACGACGCCTTCGGGGGGCCCGACGACGACGACAGCGGCACCTCGGACGACGACGACGACGACAGCGGCACCTCCGTCGACGACGACGACACCACCCCCGATCCCTGCGACGAGCCGCCGCCGACCGATCTCTGCTTCGGCATCTGCCTGGGCTACGACCCGGTCTGCACCGACGGCGTTTGGGACTGCTCCGGCACCCCCGGGTGGGAGCCCGAAGAGGTCAGCTGCGACGGCTTCGACAACGACTGCGACGGTGAGGTCGACGAGGGCTCCATCTGCCCCGACTGCGACTACTCGATGCCCGACATCGAAGCCAACCTGCACTCCATGTGGGACCTGGACTTCGACTTCCAGTGCAACACGTACCTGACGACCAACATCTCGGGCCCCGACTACACCACTGTCGTGCCCCACGAGCCGGCGCTGGACCCGCCCACGACCTACTACGGCAACGCCAACCAGAACATGGGCTTTGCCCTCGTCGATCCGGACCCCACCAACGAACGCGTGGTCGTCACCTACCAGTGCTGCCCCAGCTGTGGCTGCCTGGCGTCGAACGGCCTGACGCTGCTGTACACCTGCGATCCCGACGACCCCGCCTGCGGGTGCACCGGGCAGACCAACTGCCCCGGCTTCCTGGACACCCCTTTCCTGCCGACAGGCCAGCTGGACACCAGCTTCCCGTTCAACGGCTGGAACATCTCCACCCCCAACGGCCTCGCCGTCGGCCCCCGCAATTCGTACTACGTCGGCAACTTCCGCCCCCAGACGTGCTCGGACGAGGTCGGCTGCACCGCCTGCGATCCGGACAACCCGGGCGTGCTGTGCAGCACCGACCAGCCCAACTGCTGCGACACCGGCACCCTCGGCCGCCTCGCCCAGTTCACGCTCCCCACGTCCACCGGCGTTGCCAGCTGGCGGGTGGTCGCGATCTTCGAAGGGGAGGAGATCCTCGGCCTCGCCGCGGGCCGCGACACCACCGTGCTCGTCGGCACCAAGATCAGCGCCTCGGAGGGCCGCCTCTACCGCTACGACCCGACCACGGACTCCTCGACCCTGCTGGCGACCTACGCGGGCCCCGTCTACTCGATCACGCAGGCCCGCTGGACGGGCGACTGGTACCTCGCCATCGACGCGGTTCCGGAGATCGTGCGGTTGGCGGAGGACGGCACCACGGTCCTGCCGCTCCCCGCCTCGATCCCCGAGGATCCGCCGAACATGGGCGTGCTCCAGTGGGCCCCCGACGGCCAGCTCTACCGCCTGATCGGCTACGGCGACACCACCTCGCCGCTCGAGGTCTACGCCTTGGACTGATCAGGGCTGCGTCGTGACCTTCAGGTCGCCGCGCACCTCGCACTGGCAGGCGAGCCGCACGTCCGTGTCCGCGAACCGCAGCTCCTCCCACGTCCAGCGTTCGTTGGTCGCGGCCGCGTCCCCGTCGATGCGCACCCGGCAGCCGCCGCAGAACCCGCGCCCGCGGCAGTGCAGCCACTTGCGCAGGCCGCTGCTCAGCTTGATGTCGTGCTTGCGGGCGAGCCGCCAGAGGTTCTCGCCGACGCGGGCCTGCACCGTTCGATTCTCGCGCTCGAAGTGGACCCGGGGCACGCGCGTAGACTATCGGTCCGCCGTGCTCGTCGTCTTGATCGTTGCCGACTCCGTTCGCGCTGACGCCCCCAACTTCGGGGGCGGGGCGGCGCGCACCGACGTGCTCGATCGGCTCGCCGCCGAAGGCACCGTGTTCGACGACACGTACGCCTCCGCCGGATGGACCGTGCCGTCGATGGTCTCCATCGCTACCGGCACCTACCCCCACCGGGTCGGCGTCTCCCGGTGGAGGCATCCGTTCCCCCGCCACCGCCCGACCTTGATGACCGCGTTCGCGGCCGCCGGGTTCGACGTGCAGACCGTGGTGCACAACCCTCGCTTCTGCCTCGCCAACACCGGCTTCCGGGGGACCGTCAGCGACAGCGAAGTCCCCGACGACGTCGAAGCTGCCCTCCGCGCCCCCGCCGGCACCGACCGGTTCGTGATGATCCACCACTGGTGGACGCACCTGCCGTACGTGAACACCAAGCTCCCGCGGAAGGAGTGGAAGCGCGCCTGCGACGTGGAGATCGAGGCCCTCGGGCACGATCCCGAGGACGCCGTGCCCCGGCTCCGCGGCGACTACCACGACGCCCTCGCGTGGATGGACGCCGAGCTCCTCGGCCGCTGGTTGGACGCCGCTCAGTCGGGCGGCCAGGACGTGCTCCTGGCTTTCACGGCCGACCATGGCGAGACCTGGGGCGACTCCCTCCCGGACGATCACGCGGTCGAGCACATGTACGACCTCCACGGCCGCTGGCTGACGGACGAGACGACCCATGTCCCTTTGATCTTGTGGGGGCAGGGGAGCAACGGCCCGATCCCGGCCGGCCAGAACGTCGGCGGCTTCGCCCGGGGAGTCGACCTCGCCCCCACCCTCTGCAGCCTCGCGGGGGTGCCCTGGCCGGGGCCGATCCCCACTCACGACGGTCCCACCCTCGTCGACCGCGGGATCGGCGCCGAGGGGGAGGAGCTCGAGCTCGATGGCGTCTCCCTCGCCGCCGCCGTGATGCTCGGCCGCCGCACCCCGCTGGAGGAGGCCCTCACGGTCACCTCCCACAACGCGATCGTGCCGGCGAAGTACCCCAAGTCCGGCCGGCGCATGTGGAGCCGCTTCGCCCTCCGTACCGACCGCCGCCGCTACACCTGGGACGGCCTCTTCGGCCTCCGGGATGTGGGCGACGTCGGCCCCGCCGCGGCCTCGGGACGGGTCGGCCGCCTGAAGGATCGGTTGGTCGGGGTGCCGCGCATTTGGAGCCGCCTCGCCGACGAGCGGGCCGTCGCGCTGGGGCCGACCACGAAGCTCCCTCGCGACCTGTACCCAAAGTTCCGGTCCTCGACCGACGATGAGGACGACGGGGGGCTGGAAGAGGCGATGCGCATGCTCGGCTACTCGGGTGACTGACCTCGGGCGCGTCCTCCGCGTCCTGCGGTGGATCGTGAGCCTGATCGCGATGGCCGTGATCGGCGTCGCCCCGGGCCTGTACATCGTGCTGTGGACCGCGAGCCTCGAGTCGGCGGAAGGCGAGCCGTTCGTGGTCGGCCTCGTCGTCGGAGGCGTGCTCATCAGCCTCTTCCTGGCCGGTTTCGCCAAGCTCCTGTTTGGCCCGGACGTCGAGGCGACGCGGCGGGCCCGGCAGTTGGGGGTGCAGGCCTCTCCCTACGACGAGGTCGGCTTCCCGTCGATTCGGCTGCGGGTCCCCATGCCGGTCCCGTTGAACGCCATCGCCCAGGTCTGGGGGATCGGCGAAGACGTCGACCTCGGCGACCGCCGGCTCGACAAGGCGGTCCAGCTTCGAGGCCCCGCGGACCTGCTGGTGGCGGCGTTGGACGAGCGCGCCCGCCTCGCCCTGGGCGACATCATCGAGCTGTACGAAGGCACCATCCGCAACAGCCTGGGTCAGGTCTTCGTGCCCCTGCGCGCCCCGAGGGAGACGGCGGGGGAAGTGCTGGCGGATCTCCGTCGCGTCGCCAGCGCACTGGCCATGGACCCCGCCGAGGTGCCCGACGCCCTCGCGACGATCGCGCGAGAAGGCTCGATGCCGCGTCGACGTCGGGCCGTCGCGGTGATGATGGGGCACCACCCCCGGCACCCCCAGGCGACGCTGTTGGCCGATGAACTGTTCGCCGGTGACGAGTACGGCCTTGCCAAGATCGCGGCCTCGGCCCTGGGGCGGGAGGACGTGCTTCAGGCGATCGAGGCGAGGGAGCGCGGATCCCGAGGGGGCCTATCGCTGTCAGCGGCGTCCGACGACGGGGGCGAGTTGAGCCTGGCGGCAGAGGCGGGGGCGGGGGCGGGGGCCCTCAGCGAGGCCGAGGAAAGCTGAATCTCCCGCGTCCCCGACGCAGGCCAATCAGCGCGATCCAGAGCGAGGCGAACACTCCCACGGACCCCGATCCAACCGCATCGCACGAACAGCCGGTGCGGATGCGGCCGAGCGGGATCGCGTTGACGTAGGAGCCGGGGGTGCCGTCGTTGTCGCAGTGAACCAGCAGCAGCCGCTGGTCGGTCAGCACGATCTGCAGCTGGTTCAGGCGGGCCAGTTCCTTGCCCGCGACGATCCGCTCGCCGGGGTAGAGGCGGCGGCCGCGGGTGACGAAGCGGACCGACTCCCCCTCCCGGAGGGCCGCGTCCACGACTCGCTGCAGTTCGGGCCCGAGCATGCCGTTCAGGCGGCGCCTTCCCGGCAGAGCAGGAAGTAGTTGGCCGTCCTCGCCCCCTTCTTGACCGCCCGCCCGATGGACACGTGGTCCGACACGCCGCGCATCACGTCGATCATGTGGCCGTACACCAGCGTCGAGATGCCGCTGTCGTTGGCCTTGAGCTTGGGCGCGCCGTCCAGCCGCTCCGGCGGGGTGGAGTAGTAGTCGACGTGCATCTCGCCGTCGCCGGGGCCGGTGCGGAGCACGAAGTGGCCGGGGCCGACCAGCGGCATCATCGAGCTGTGGTTGTAGCCCCACATCACGGGGCTCTCGGGCTCCGGTCGGGCGAACCGCTTCTCGAAGATGCTGAACAGCGGGAGGCTGTTCTTGCCGTAGTGGCGCACGAAGGTCTTGTCGTCGGTCGCCTCCGGCACGTAGTAGGCGTGATCCAGCGCCTTGAAGCCCTGGGCGGCGGCGAACAGCTTGCGCTGGAGCCCGCCCCCGACCCGGCGGACCTGCTTGACCCGCTCGTCGTGCGGCAGCGCGTCCAGGTGGGCCGCGACCGTGTCCATGTCGATGGGGTCGCACTTGAGGAGATCGGCAAACGTGCTCATGAGGGGGCTTCTACTCCGGAACCAGCTCGAGGTGAAGCACCTCGGGTCGGCAGTTGAATCGTGCACGGATCGGGAGCGTGCCCAGGCCGCGGTTGACGTACATGCGGCTTCCCTCGACCACGTACCAGCCCTGTTCGAAGCCGTAGGCGCTGGGCACCGTGATCGCCCCGTAGCCGGGGAGCCGCACCTGGCCCCCGTGCGTGTGGCCGCACAGCGCCAGGCCGATCTGGGCGTCCGACGCCTGGTAGATGAGGTCAGGCGAGTGCATCAGCAGCAGGGAGGGTTCGTCTGTACCGACCCCCGCCATCGCTCGGTCCAGGTCGTCGTTGCCCGTCCAGTGGTCGTCGATGCCCACCAACCGAAGCCCGTCCAGCACCACGTTGGCGTTGCGGAGGTGGTTGACCCCGTGGCGGTCCAGCTCGCGGGAGATGCGTGCGCCGTCGGTCCAGTAGTCGTGGTTGCCGAGGATCAGGTAGGTCCCCAGGCGCGCCCGCAGTCGGCCGAGTTCCTCAGCGATTCCCGAGATGTAGGTCGTGTCCTCGGTGACCAGATCGCCCGTCACGACGACGACGTCGGGGGCGGCCCGGTTCACGCGCTCGACGATCTTGCGGACGAACCGGAGCGGGACCGCGTCCGAAGCGTGAATGTCGGTCAGGTGCACGACCTTCAGCGGTGCCGTCAGACCCGGCATGACGACCCGTTGGTGGGTCCCTTGAACCCAGCGGGGCTCGACGTACCAGGAGTAGACCGGCCCTAGCAGGGCGGTTCCCACCGCGGCGGTCAGCAGCTCCCGGCGGGAGGTCAGATCAGTCCTCGACACCATGCTCGGCAAGCAGCGCTTTCATCTGCTTCCCCAGCTTGGCGTCGAAGCTCCGTCGGGCTTTGGCGCGGAGGGTCAACAGGATCACCTTCTTGGCGTCCGGGGTGAACTCCCCGATGCCTTCGGCGATCGCCGCCACCACGATCCGCAGGGTCTTGTCCCGTCGGGCCTCGAGGCATTTGATGAGCACCTCGGAGTCGTCCGTCGGGAGCGCCCCCTTGGCCTCGATGTAAGCGTCGATCGCACCCTGCAGAGACCCGCGGTCCGCTTCCAGGATTCCCTTCTTCAGGGAATCGCCCTTCTTGTCGCGGAAGAGCTCCTCCAGCTCGCCCTTCAGCGCCTTCTGGGCCTGGGCGTTGGCGTACCGGTCCTTGGCCTTGGGCTCCCGTTCCTGACCGGCCTGGTCGCTGTGCGGAGAGATGTCCTTGCGGCGGTCCTTCTCCCGCCAGGACAATTGCTCTCGCTCACGGTTCTTCGGATCGCCGTGAGTGCGCATGGCGCGCGCCTTGTCGATCCGATCCTCCATCTCCCATTTCTTCGCCATGTCGGGAGGGTACCGATTGTCGAGGAGATGTTGAATGCTCGTTCACAACTCGCAAACCCGTTGATTTCCATTGCATTCGGCAGGTGCAGCCGTATCGTTTCTGTGCCCGAAAACCGTTTTGTTTGGGCAATTAGGAGCGTGATGAGCGAATCCCTCACCATCGAGCAGAAGATCGAGTTCGCCGAAACTGCGAGCACGGTCGACGTGGAGAACCTCGAGGACTTCTGCACGGAGCACGGGCTCCCGTTGCAGGACGTGACCTCCTGGTCCACGGCGTACCACACCGGCGGAACGCTGGGCGTGCAGGCCATGGTCCTGCACTGGCTTCCCGAACGAGCCCAGGGGCGTGACTGGCACGAAGGCGTCAAGAACGCCGTCAAGAAGTTCCGTCCGCGCCGCCTGCGCGTCCTCAAGGACGGCAACCGGTTCACGGCTGAAGAGGTCAAGCCTCTGACCCACCGGAACATCGTGCACACGCCCGTGTTCCAGCTCCGCGTCGTCCAGGAGGGCGCCACCGAGCACTGGTTCCTGTACTGGAAGCGCGCCGACGGCAGCTGGTGGCCCTACGCCGGCAACCCGTCGTTCGACAGCATCGAAGCGGCCGTGGCGGAGGTCCAGGCGGACCCCCATCGCTGCTTCCGCCTGCATCCTCTGCACTAAGAGCGACGCAGGGTCTAATCGAAGACCCGCACGATCCGAAGCACACGTCCGCGCACGAGCACGTTCTCGGCGCGGCGTGCGCCTCTGCGTGACTCCAGCCGAGGCCGGGGGGGCAGCAGCCCCAACGAGCCATCGCGCAGGGTGGTGACGCGCCGCACGTCGCACGTGCCGTCCGCGAACTCGACCAACGCGGGTCCGTCTCCTCGGGAGGCGGGCCGGACGACGATCAGGTCGCCGTCGTAGATCCCATCGGGCCCCAGCCGATCCCCCTCGATCTGGATGACGTAGTCTCCCTGATCGGGCGTGCCGCCGACGCTGACCTTCGGATACGGCGTCTTGGAACGTCGAATCCGCCGGCCCGGGGCGAGCACCCCCTTCATCGGCAGCAGCGCGCCCAGCGTCTGGGTGCCGAGTTGCCGATCGTCGACCGTCAGCTCGAGGCCATGCGCCGAGCCGTCCATGATCAAGCAGCCCCGCTTCTCCAACGCCTTGAGGTGCTGGTGCACTGTCGAGGGCGAGCGGTCCAGCATCTTGGCGAGCTCCCGCAACGACGGCATGCGGCCGTGCTCCACGGACCAGATCCGCATCAGCTGGAGCAGCTCGAGCTGGCGCTGGGTGACCCGGAGCGGTTCGGGGCCGTCGTCCTCTAGAACCGGCCGTCGCACCACTCGACCATCGCCGTGCGGGAGGCGTTGATGACCTCGCCCTCGCTGCTGAGCCAGAGCATGTCGACGCCGTGGGAGGTGCCCGGGAACGTCGTCAGGTCCGTCGGATCGGACGAGTTGTCGAACATCGTATGCACGTCGGAGGCGGACGGCTCGTCGCCCTCGGACGCCATGTACCGGATCGTGTGGAGGTCGAGGCCGTCGAACGGATCGGCCTCGGCGGAGTCGTCGTCGTCCCCCGCGGAGTCGTCGTCGTCGCCGCGTTCCTCGTCCTCGGGCGGCACGTAGACCTCGAACGCGGGACCGTACGCGGCGAGGCTCGCCAGGTCCGCGCTGATGGCGACGGCGCACGCGACGTGCCCCTTGCCCAGCGCGGCGGCGCCGAGGCTTCCCGACGATCCGAACCCGAGGATGCCGATAGCCTCGCGGGCGACGAGCCCATCGGCCTCGGCGCGGCCCTCGAGGAAGTCGAGCCAGGACAGGAGGTCGGCGGGGAACTTGGCGGGGTCGTGCACCAGGTCTGCCCAGTCGCCGTCGCTGTCGCTGGCGCCGTGGCTTCGCAGATCCGGCGCCAGCAGGGCGTAGCCTCGAGTCTCCAGCGCGCCCCAAATCGGATCCCAGTCGAACCGGCTGTTGTTGGGCCCCGGCTGGTGCAGGAGGATCAGCGTCGGCGTCGGGCCGGTCGCCTGTTCGTTGTAGGTCGCCCGCAGTGTGAGGCCGTCGGGTGTGTCGTAGGTGACGGCGACGCCCTCGACGCCTTCGTCACCGCAGCTGCAGGCGAGCAGGCTCAGCAGCCCGAGCAGGGCCGTGGTCTTCCTCATGACTTCTCCCCTCCGAGGCCAGCCGCAGAGCGAGCTGCCTCCTGAACGCCGCGCGCGAGCACGGAGCGAAGGCGGCCGTCCTCCAGGGACAGCAGCGCCGAGATTGTGCACCCCGCGGGGGTGGTCACGTCGTCCTTGAGCGAGGCTGGGTGGCGGCCGGTGTCCAGCACCATGCGGGCGGCCCCCTTCACCGTTTGCGCGGCCAGCTCGGTGGCGACCTTGCGGGGCAGGCCCATCATCACGCCGCCTTCAGCCAGCGCCTCGATGATCACGTAGACGAACGCGGGCCCCGAGCCGCTCAGCCCGGTGACCGTGTTCATGTGCTCCTCGTCCAGCCGCAGCACGCGGGCCAGGGGCGTGAAGATGGTCTCGGCCACGTCGAGGTCGCCCTCGCTGGCCTTGGAGCCGGCCGACAGCACGACCATGCCTTCGCCGATGAGGCACGGCGTGTTGGGCATCGCCCGGATCACGCGGACGGGGCAGCCGGCGGCGTGCTCGAGGGCCGCGATGGAGACCCCGGCGGCGATCGAGATGATGAGCGGGTCGTGCTCCAAGGCGCCTTCGTCGGCGAGGTCCGAGAGCACCTGGGCAGCGCCGTGAGGCTTGGTGCAGATGAGCACGACTGAGGCGCGGCGCACGGCGGCGGCGTTGTCGGTATCGACGGCGAAGTCGACGAGCGAGCGGACCTCGTCGGCCTCCCGCGCGTGCTTGACGGTGCCGGAGATGCCCTCGGCGGTGACGACTCCGGCGCGGAGCATGCCCATTCCGAGGGCCCGACCCATGGTGCCGGTCCCGAGGACGGCGACGGTGATTGACGACATGGGCGAAGCCTACCCCAGCGTCTCCGTCGCGTTTTCGAGCTCCTCCACGTCGGGGAGCGGCTCGAGCTTCTCGCCCGGGGTGGGGGGAAGGCCGCGGTCGACCAGCGCGTTGATCGTGCCGCCGGCCATCAGCGCGAAGCTGCCCAGGAACATCCACGCCATGATCACGGCGAAGCTGCTCAGCGAGCCGTAGGTGACGTTGAACTTCACGAACTTCGTCGCGAACGTCGTGAACGCCCACGTCGCCCCGACCCAGCCGATGACCGCGCACATCGATCCGGTGGAGATCGCCCGCCAGCGGGGGCGGATGTCCGGGAGCAGGTAGTACAACTGTTGCACGAAGAAGGCGCCCAGCAGGAGCAGCACCGGCCAGCGGACCGTGACGATGAGCACGCCCGAGCTGATCGGGAGCCAGCCCTTCTCGACGATCGCGCCGACGATGTTGTCGCCCAGGCTGAGCAGCAACACGGTGATCACGCCGCCCAGCAGGGCGCAGACCGTCAGCCCCATCGAGCGCAGCCGGCGGAACGCCTCGGACGTGATCTTCGGCACCCGGTAGCTGCGGTTCAGCGATCGCGACAGCGACACCAGCGCGCGGCTCGCGGAGAACAGCGCGATCGCCGCCGCCGCCGTCAGCAGGCCGGTCTTGGGGTTGGTGATGAGCTCTTCGACGTGCCCGTACAGCAGGTCGTAGACCTCCGGGGGGAGCAGCGGCCGGGCCACCTCGAACATCTTGTCGATCGGCGCTTCGATCGGCAGGTACGGCAGCAGCGTCACGAGGAAGACGAGGCCGGGGAAGAGGCTGAACAGCAGGAAGAAGGTCATCCCCGCGGCCATCTCCACCGTCGCGTCCTGGCGGATCGTGCGAGGCAGATCGCGGAGCGCGTACCAGAGCACGAGGCCGTGCTCCTTCATGGTGTCGGGGAGCTCGCCCAGCGGGCGCGTGACCCAGGGAAGTTGTTCCTGCCAGCCCATCAGCGAGGTTCCTCCTTGGGAGGAGGCGCGATCGTGTCGTGGAGGGTCACCAGGGCAGTTCGGTAGCGGTGCGTGCGGACGTTCTCCTCGGTGGGGGCGGGGACCGCGAGGGCGTCGTCGATGGCTGCGAGGGCGGCGTCGTCGTTCCCCACGGCGTGGAGGATCTCGGCGAGGCGGCGGGCCGCCCGGAGGCGGTTGTCGCCGTACGAATGGGTGAGCGCCCGGGTGGCCGCGTCCGCGGCGCCGTTGCCCCCCCGGTGGTCGCGGAGGAAGCCGGCCTGCTTGTAGTGCCAGGTGAAGTCCTGGGGGGTCAGCGCCACCATCGCCGCGATCAGCGGTTCGGCCACGTCGGCGAGGCCGGCCTTGTTCAGGAGGGAGACGAGGTCGTGCACCCGGCCCGACTGCTCCAGGAGGCGGGGGCGGACGGCTTCGGTCAGCAGCGAGTCGGGGAGGGCAAGTGAGAGCCGGCCGTCCTCGAGCCGCGGAAGGTCTGCGGTCTGCTGTTCGGCGATCAAGATCGCGGCGGCGACTCGGAGCGCTCCGTCCGCGAGCAGCTGCCGGGCGCCGTCCTCGTCCGTCCAGTCGGCGCGGTACCAACTGCCCAGGGCGATATCGTCGTGCAGGTCGGGGGCGTGGTCGACGAGCTGGCCGGAGATCGAGGTCCAGCCCCGCCCCAGCAGCACGTTGGCGGGTGAACGGGCTCCCACCGCGGCCGCGATCCGGCCTTCGTAGTGCGCCTTCAGCTCCTCGGCCCGCGCTGCGTCCTCGGCTTCCACCATCTCGATCGCGGAGCCCGCGTGGTGGGCGGCGAGGCCGGGGAGGGGAGAGGTGTCCGCCGCCGCGAGGTTGATCGCGGTGGCGAGCGCGTCCTCATTGGATCCGCGCAGCGCCTGGAGCGCCAGGCGAAGGCCTTCGTAGTCCTCGGCGAAGGCCTCGGCGGCGTGCGGCTCCATGCCGACCACGAAGGCGACGGCGGCCTCGGACTCGTTGGCGGCGACGAGCTGTCGGAGCAGGTCCACCGGGGTCGCTTCGGCCGCCGCGGGTGCGTAGGCGGCGGCGTGGAGGCGGGCGGCGAGGGCGTCGGTGCGGCCGTCGAAGCCAGTGATCCGGTCAAACTCGATCCCGGCGGCGTCCACCACGAGCAGAGTCGGGTAGCCGCCCACCTGGTAGCGGTCCTTGAGCTCGAACGAGGCGGGGTCGTCGGCGTCGGCCTTGAGCAGGACGAACTCGCTCAGCACCTCGAGCCGCTCGGGTCGGTCGAGGAACTCCGCTTTGAGGCGATCGCAGGGGGGGCACCAGGGCGCGTAGAAGTCGATCAGGAGGTTGCGCCCGGAGGCGGTCGCATCGGCGAACGCGGCCTCGACGTCGCCCTCCTTGGTCGCGTCGTACCAGCGGCGTCTCGGCGGGAGCATGGCCGCATCGGTGACCTCGTCGGGCACGTCCGCTCGCGACGGGACAGCCCGGGGGGCGGGACCCGGCTCGGCCGTGAGCTTGCCCCGGCGCTTGCCGCGGGCGGGGATCGTCTCGGTCGCGTGGAAGGGCAAGCAGATGCTGCCGTCGTCGTTGCAGACGCCGCCCGAGACCGTCAGGGTCCACCCGTCCGAGGCTTTGTCGCGCACGCGCACCGTGCTCAACTCCAGGGAGCCCTCCGCGGGCAGCTCGGCCTCGATCCAGCGCGTCGTGAACGTCACCCCGTCGACCAACTCGACCTCGACGGGGAGGCTCGGAGCGAGGTGCGAGCTGCCCTGCGGGGTGATTCGCACCTTCAACTGCGAGGGTGCCTTGGCCCAGCAGATCTCGGGCGGGGGCACGTCGTCGTCGGCGGCCGAGGCGGGAGCGAGCAGCAGCGCGGACAGCAGCAGCAAAAGACGACGCATCGGGGCGTATCCTAGTCCACCGTGACGCTGCGTACGCCGATCCTGCTCCTGGCGGGGGCCCTGCTGCTGGGCTGTGGAGATCCCGGACGCGACCTGACGCGGGTCACCGGCCTGATCGACGGGGGCGACGATGAAGCCGCCGAAGACCAGCTTCGCGCCGCCCTGGAGCGACACCCCGAGGACGTCGAACTGCTGCTCGTGGCGGCCGACTTCTACCTGCGGGCCCACGCCGAGGAGCACTACAAGCCGCGGCTGTCGCTGCACTACGCCATGCGCGCCGACCGCGCCGCCAACTACCAGGAGCCCCGCGCCACCGCGGCGATGGTGCGAGCCCATCGCGGGACCGGCGGCTTCGAGGAGGGGGACGCGCTCGTGCGTGAGGGGCTCGCGGGGCTGAACCACCCCGACGCCGAGGCCCCCGTGCAGCTGAGTCCCGTCGATCCCGACCTCGTCGAGCCGTCCCCCGAGAACCTCCAGGAGCAGCGACGTCGCGCGGCCGCGGGCCCTGACCGCTGTGCCTCGGGGCTGCACCTCGTCCCCGCCGGGCGGTATCCCCTGACCGACGGCACCGAGGCCGTCGTGGAGGCGCCGTTCTGCGTCGAGGAGGTGGGGCGGCCGGTTCCCGCCTCGTGCGCCACCCGGGAGCTTCGCGACTGCGATGCCACGGAGACGACGGTCGTTCGCGGGCCCGTAGCGGGGCTCCTTCAGGGGGCGATCACCGATCACCGCTGCTGCGCTCCGATCGATCTGGGTCGCTAGCGTCCCACCTGGTCCGCGCCCAGGGACGGTCGCGTCCCGATCGCGCGGGGAATCGGGGCTTCCTCCCACGATCTGCGTTCCGGCACGGCGTCTGCGGAGGTCCTCGTCGATGCCTCCCGTGAGTCTGCCCCGCGTTCGGGTCCCGAGGTGCCCGCCCGGTCCGATGCTGCCCCGGTCAGCGGTTCGACCCGCCTCTAGATAGGATGGGCCCTGGAGGAAAGACCGAACGATGAATCGACGCGAATTCCTGGAGATGCTGGCCGCGGCTGGCGCCGCTGTCCCCGTGACCCTGTCCCTGGCCGGCTGCGGCGGTGGGGTCGACGATGACGACGCCACCTCCAACGACGACGACAGCGCCGGCGACGACGACGACGCCACCTGTGAGGTGGGCGCCGCCTCCGGCACCTCGAACTCGCACGGGCACAGCTTGTCGATCCCGGCCGATCACATCGCCAACCCGGATCAGGACCGGACCTACACAACGGTCGGGGGGCACGTGCACACCATCACGGTGCTCGCGGACGAGCTCGCCGACTTGCGGGACAACTGCACGGTCACCATCGACACGACGAACCTCCACGCGCACACGTGGGTGATCAGCATCGACTGACCCTCGCGACGCGGCGCCCTTGCGGAGCACCAACCGGTCCACTACTCTCCGCCGTCGCTCACCATTCGAGCGCCCGAAATGGACTACGGAGACCCGATGCGGACCAACCTGCTCCTCGCTGTCGCTGCCTTCACCCTCGTCGCCTGCGGCGGCGGCGAAACCGGCGGCACCTCTTCGGCCCCCGCCGCCGACGCCCTCTGCACCGCCCCGACGGACACCACCGCGGTGGTCAAGGAGGCCGGCGGCTACAGCGTCTCCCAGCTGGAGTGGGACGCCGAGCTGCTGACGATCCCCAAGCGGGCTCGCACCCGCTACGAGAACGACAAGGGTAAGGAGGACATCTCCGACCGCGTGCTCCTGAACAAGGCGCTCTTCGCGGAGGCCTCCACGCGCGGCCTGCTGGACGATCCCCAGGTGCGCATGTCGGCCCGCCTCGCGGCCGAGGAGGCCTACGTCCAGGCGCTGCTGAGCTCCGTTGAGGACAACGCCGCCAGCGACGAGGCGGTCCAGGCCTACTACGACGAGAACAAGGACAAGTACTCGCGCCCCATGGCCCGCGCCCGGCACATCCTCGTGAAGGAGAAGGCCCTCGCGGACGACCTGTACAAGCAGATTGAGGGCGGCGCCGACTTCGGCGCGCTGGCGAAGGAGCACAGCACCGACCGCGGCTCCAAGGGGCGCGGCGGCGAGCTGCCCTGGGCCACGCGGGAGCGCTGGGTGCCCGAGTTCGCGGATGCCGCCTTCGGCCTCGAGCCGGACCAGGTCAGCGAGCCGATCAAGAGCAAGTTCGGCTACCACATCATCCAGGTCCTCGAGAAGCGCGACATGCAGCCGCTGGACGAGGTCCGTCCCGGCATCGAGCGGGTGCTCACCCGCAACGCCGTGCGCGACTTCCGTGATGGCGTGAAGGACGACCTCGGTCTCCAGGCCCGGAGCGGACCGCGTGACGGCGCTCGTGGCGACAAGATCATCACCCCCGCGGGCAAGGCTCCGGAGGGCAAGGATCTCGAGGCCAAGGACAAGACCGAATAATTCGGCATTCGTCCTAAACGCCGGCCCCTCCCCACCGATAGAGGTGGGTGAAGGAGAGGTCGGCGATGACGAACACGAACCCCAACCGAGATGAGCTTGACCTCCGCCTCGCCACCGAGCTGTGGCAAGAGGGTCTGGAGCGGCAGCTGGGCGGCGACTTGGACGAGGCGATGCGCCTCTACCGTTGCAGCATCGAGATGCACGAGACCGCCGAGGCTCACACCTTCTACGCGTGGGGTCTGTCCTTCCAGGGGAAGCTCGAGGCGGCCATCAAGCAGTGCCAGCGGGCGATTCAGACCGACGGCACGCTGGGCAACCCGTACAACGACATCGGCGCGTACCTGGTCGAGCTCGACCGCGAGGACGAGGCGTTGCACTGGTTCGAGCGTGCCAAGGCCGCTCCCCGCTACGACAACCCGCAGTTTCCGTACTTGAACCTCGCGCGCATCCACATCGGACGCTGCGACTTCGGCCTCGCGCTCATCGAGTTGCAGGTGGCCGAGGTGCTGGCCTCCCACGATCCGCGGGTGGACCAGCTCGTGACCCGCGTGGGTGAGCTGCTGGGCGACTTCGAGGCGCCCCCCGCCGACCCCGCCGTCGCCGCCTAGGCGTCGACCTCGGCCCAGCCGTTGCCAGCGACGATCACACCGTCCTGGTTCTTGACCTCGACCTGGTAGGCCTTCCGTCCCGCCTCCGTCGTGCCCGCGTCGTACAGGCGCGTGGTCAGCTCCCAACCTGGCAGCACCGGCTTGGTGAAGCGCACTCCGAAGCGATGCAGCTTGCTCGGGTCCCGATCCAGGACCTCCTCGACGATCGCGCGGGCCGCGAACGACATCGTGCAGAGCCCGTGGAGGATGACGGTCGGGTGGCCGGCCGCCTTCGCGATCGACTCGTCCGTGTGGATCGGGTTGTCGTCGAGGCTGGCCTCGGCGTAGCGGCTGGGCTGATCCATGTCGACGGTCATCGTCGCGGTGGCGACCGCCTCGCCCTCGGGATCGCCGGCGGCGCCGGGGGGCACCGTGCCGAAGACCTCACCGGACTCGACGCCGGGCAGGGTCTGGCCGCGAACGAAGACGCTCATGCGCGCCTCCACCCGGGTCTCGCCGTCGACGAGGCCGAGCATGCGCCACGCGATGACGCAGCCCTTCGACTTCTGCGCGACCGACTCGAGGATGCCGCGCAGGTTCACGATGTCGCCGGGGCGGACCGCGCCGTGCCAGGTCATGTCCTGCTCGCCGTGGACGAGGCGGAGCATGTCGAGATCGAGGTCGGGGTCGCCGACGCACTTGAACATGAGCGGGTGGAACAGCCGGACCGGGAAGACCGGCGGAGCGACCACGTCGCCCTCGGTGTAGCGGGGGTTCAGGTCGTTGGTCGCGGCGGCGAACGCCTTGATCCAGTCTTCCTTCACCATGATGTAGTCGGCCATGTAGGTGCGGCCGATGGCCTCCCGCAGGTCGACCGCCTTCTTGGGCGGCGGCGCCTTGCCTCCACCCTTGGTGGCCTTGGCGGCGCGGACCTCGTCGGGGCTCGCGTCCATGCGGAAGTTCGTCGAGAACTTCATCAGCTCGCCCATGTTGTCGGCGGTGATCTTGCCGCCCATGAACGCCCTGGTTCCGTCGATGCGGCCTTCCAGCATGCCGACGATCGTGTCCACGTCCGTCTTGATGGTGCAGGTGGGGCTGCCGTTGAGCCCCTCGGCGGTGGTGCAGACGCCCCCGCCGATGGTCATCGTCTGGTCGGTGCCGCCCTTGATGACGAAGTGGAACGTGCTGGCCCAGTCACCGGCCTTGTCGGGGAGGAAGCCCAGGGGCAGCAACTCGAACGCCTCGGTCACCGGATCCGCGGCTGCGCCGCCGCCACCCGCTTCGGCCATCGCCGCGGCGATGTGGCCACCGATGGTCTCGAAGTCGAACGCTCCGCCCATCTTCATCATGTCGCCGAGGTTGTCGGCGGAGATCTTGCCGGCCATGAACGCCTTGGTCGGGTCGATGGTGCCGCTGAACATGCCGACCACCGTGTCCTTGTCCGTCTTGACGGTGCAGGTCGGGGTGCCGACGAGCCCTTCGGCGTACTCGCACTTGCCGTCCGCGATGGAGAGCGTCTGGTCGGACGCGCCCTTGATGACCCAGTGCATGTTGGTCTTCCAGGAGCCGGCGGCGTCCGCCTTGAAGCCCTTGGGGATCTGCGCGAACGCGAGGCTCACCTCGTCGACTTCGCCCGCGGCAGCGGCCGCCGGAGACTCGTACTCGCGGGTGATCGCGTCGAAGTCGTCGGCGATCTCCTGCGCCGTCCACGGCTCCGCGCCGTCCTTCGTGACGCCGTCGGTCTGCGTCATCTTGTATTCGAACATCTGGTTGCCGTGCACGCCGAAGACGCGGCCGGTGACGCCCTCGCTGAGCTCGGACGCCAGGTAGATCACCATCGGGGTGATGTGCTCCGGCGTCATGTCGTCCGGGACCATGTCGATGTCCTCGGTCATCCGGGTCTTGGCGACCGGGGCGAGGGCGTTGACGCGGATGCCGCCTTTGCGGCCTTCCTTCGCCAGCGTGCGGGTGAACCCGGCCACGCCCGCCTTGGCGGTGGCGTAGTTCGTCTGGCCGTAGTTGCCGAGCAGCCCCGCGAGGCTGCTGGTGTTGATGATCGTGCCGCCACCTTCGCGGTCGAGCATGTGCAGGTAGACGGGCCGCGAGACGGCGTACAGCGACTTGGTGTGCACCTGCATCACCAGGTCCCACATCGACTCCTCCATCTTGGCGAAGCTCTTGTCGCGGAGGATGCCGGCGTTGTTCACGAGCACGTCGATGCGGCCGAAGCTGTCGAGCGCGATCTTCGTGATGTTCTCGCCGCCGTCCATCGTCGCGACGTTGTCGTAGGAGGCGACCGCCTCACCGCCCGCTTCGCGGATCTCGGCGACCACCTGGTCGGCCATCGCGTTGCCGGCCCCGGAGCCGTCGCGGGTTCCGCCGAGGTCGTTGACCACGACCTTGGCGCCTTCGGACGCGAAGGAGAGTGCGTGCGCGCGGCCGAGGCCTCCACCTGCGCCAGTGACGATGACAACCTTGCCGTCGAACAGTCCCATCAGAGCTCCATGCAGCCTTCCGCGCGCCTGCGTGGCGGCGGGGCGCAGGGATCCTGCGTCCTGTTGACTGATTAGTCAATCAGGAGCGTCAGCCTCCGAGATCGAGGGTCTCCGTGCCCGGGTCGTGGGGCTCCTGCTCCTCCTCCGCCATCTCGAACAGGGAGCTCATCGTGACCTGCACCCGACCGCCCGACATGAAGAGCAGGCCTCCGACGCCGAGGATGAACAGGGTGTTCATGACGAGGCCGGCTTTGGTCAGGGCGTGGTGCTTGAGGGACCCTGCCATCGGGACGAGCAGGGGGATTCCGGCGAGCAGCAGCGCGACGAAGGCGCCGATCCCGGTGAACCCGTCCTTCGCGGCGTAGTCCATGCCCACCTCCAGCATCTGGGCCTTCTCTGTGGGCGCCGCGGTGGCGACCGCCTTGAAGGCGATCACGATGCCGCTGATCTCGGGGAGGCCCCAGGCGCTCCAGGCGGCCACGACGCAGGCAAACCAGACGACGAACCGGGCCCCTGCCGTGCGGTCCTGGTCCTCCGGCGCGGCTTCGGCGCGTACGCCGACGGCGACGAGGCAGGGGAGCGCGAGCACGGCGACGATCACGCCGCTGGTGACGATGGCGCTGGCGTAGCCCTCGGCCATGCGGATGCCGGCGAGAAACCCCGACACACACGTGCCGAGGAACGCGAGGACACCGACGGCGACGGCCGGACCGGGGGTCCAGATCCCCCGGTCCCCTCGCACGGAGACGAAGTGGGCGACGGCGACGCAGAAGGCGACGAACGGGCCGACGACGATGGCGCAGAAGCGGGCGAAGGCGTCGGTGTACAGCGAGATCGACAGCCCCTTAGCCATCATCGTCTGCTTGTACTCGGGCGCGGCGGTCGCGACCGCCTGGTCGACCAGGGCGAGGCCGCTGAGCACGCCGACCCCTCCCATCGCGATCATGAGCCCCATCGGTGCGATCCAGATCACCGACGGCGAGCGGACGCGCATCCCGTACAGGATCGCGCCGACGAGTCCGACCAGCGGAGTCAGGGCGGTGAAGGCCAGGATGAGGTACATCCAGGGGCCACCTTCGCGGAAGAAGTCGAGCATGTACGGCGACATGGCGCCGAAACTACCAGCGCGCCGTCGGACGCGTACCCCGACCCCTGGATAGACTCCCGCCGTGCCCGAGAACCCCGCGCCTCGCGATCCGACAGTCCCGCTGGGGCTCGCCTTCGCCGCCGTTGCGGGGTTCCTGCGACTGCGTCCCCTGGGCGCGCCCGACACCTGGTGGCACCTGTCGGTGGGCCGAACCGTGCTGGAGACGAAGGTGCGCCGCTTCCCCGACGTCGTCGGCATCCCGCCCAAGGACGAGTTCGTGGCCGGCGAGTGGATCTTCGACGTGCTCGCCGTGCTGCTCTTCGAGGCCGGCGGGAGCGCTCCCCTGGTGCTTCTGGCGGCCGCGTTCGCGTCCCTGTCGTTCGTGCTCGTGTGGATGCTCGCGCGCACCCTCGCGGGCCCGGATCACCGCTGGTCCGCGTTGGCCGTGACCACCCTGGTCGCGGCGACGACGGCGGTTCGCTTCTTCCCCCGGCCCCACATCTTCTTCCTCGTGCTCCTGCCGGCCACACTCTTGCTGGCGTCGAAAGCGGCGCGCGCTCCCGCGCGTGAGCAGCTTCCCTGGCTGGTCGGCCTCGTGGCGGTGGTCGCGTTCTGGTCGCAGTGCCATCCGTCGGTGCTGATCGCCCCGGTGGTGGTGGGGGCCGCGGGCGCGCCGTGGGTCATCGGTCCGCGCCGCCACGGCGACGTTCCGTCCCTGACCCCGGCGATGTGGGGCACGTTCGCGATCCTGTGCGTCCTCCCGCTGCTCAGCCCCTACGGCGTCGGCATCCTCGGGCAGGCCGTGGGCCACGCGGGCACCGACTCCACCGCGCACATCGGCGAGATGCACCCCATGCCCCCGGAGTGGTGGTGGCCTCCGCACGCCCGTTCGATCCTGTTCGTCGAAGTCCTCGCCGCGATCGGCATCGTCGGTGCGATCCGCGGCCGCCGCCTCGCCATCGGCCCCGCCGCTCTGGCCGTCTTCGGGCTGATGATGACGCTCAACACCCACCGCTTCCGCAGCGCCTGGGCGATCCTCCTGGTCCCGCTGGTGATCGACGGACTGCGTGGCAGCTTCCGTCGGGACGGGCGGGCGGCGCCGGCGATCGCCATCGCCGCCGGACTGCTCCTGGCGGGGGTGCAGACCCGCGGCTGGGACGGCCCCGGCCTGGGCCTCGATCCCGCCTGGGTGCCCACCGCGCTGGGTGAAGCGGTGCTCGAGCACGACGTCCGGGGACCGATCTTCAACGACTACGACGCCGGCGGCTTCCTCGGCTGGACGCTCTACGGCGAGGCCCGGGTGTTCATCGACGGCCGCACCCCACCCTTCTTCACGGACGATCACTTCTTCGCCATGCGCGCCGCCATAGCCGATCCGTCGGTCTTCGAACGCCTCGATCGCGGGTACCGCTTCACCGCCGCCGTGATCCCCCACGACGTCCCCCTGTGCGCCGGACTCGACGAGCAGCCTCAGTGGACGGCCGTCTGGACGGGACCCCGGCGCACGCTGTTCCTGCGGCGGAAGCTGGCGAGTTCGGTGCCGGCCTGCCTTCCGTGAGGTCCGGAGCTCGACGCCACGGGTAAGCTCCCTCCGCTGGGAGGCCTTGTGGGGCGAGGGACACCGGAACGACAGCTCTTAGCCGCGGGCCTGTTCGCGCTCGTCCCGACCCGGAGCCGGCTGCGGTCGAGGCGCCCCCGCCCCCACCATCCCCCAAGCTGCCGTCCGTGGCCGTCGAACTCGGTCCCACGTGGCCGGCCTACGCGGCTGACCAGGGCCTGCTCCTGCGGGTGCAGGACTTCGGTCCCGGCGTCACCGAAGTGCGCGTGATCAATCAAGGGTGGGCCTTTGCCTCCGAGGTCGACGTCGACCTCCAGATCGTCGCCCCGGCGGCGGACCGATCGACCGTCGTTCGCCTCGAGGGGCTGGAGGTGCCTCCCGCGAACCGATCCACCGTGCAGCTGTTTCAGACGGACCAGCCGTACTGGCTGGGGTTCGCGTTCCGCGACGAGGTGTCGGTCGAGTTGTTCGCGCTGCGGCCCACGCCGCCCACCCCGGTGGATCCTCCGCGCTGAACCGGGCTAGCGTCGTCGCCCCTCCCCGGAGCGCCCCATGCCCGCAGTCCTCGTCCCCGGCCACGCCATCAAGGAAACCCTGCACGACAGCACGAACTCGATCGTGGTTCGGGCGGTGCGGGAGGCGGACGGGACCCCGGTGATCCTCAAGATCCTGAAGGAGGAGTATCCGTCCCCGTCGCGTGTCGCCCGCTTCAAGCGCGAGTTCGAAGTGACCCGCAACCTCACCTTCGCGGGCGTCATCGACGTGTACTCCGTCGAGCGCAGCGGCCGCCGCTGGATGATGTGCATCGAGGAGTACGGCGGCGACTCCCTGCGCCGCCTGGGCCTCGCCGGGAACCTCGAGCTGCGGGATTTCCTTCAGCTCGCCTCGAGCATCGTCGGGGTGCTGGACCAGCTGGCGCGCCGGCGGGTCATGCACAAGGACATCAACCCCGCGAACATCGTGCTCAACCCGGACACGGGCGTCGTGAAGCTGATCATCTCCCTGTACGAGGTGCTGGACGCCGAGACCGACAGCCGCCGGGAGGCGAAGTTGGTGGCCCGGGCGGACCTCGAAGAGGGGATGAAGTGGTACTTCGATCGGGGCTTCGCGGCCGCGTTGCCGCACCTCGAGGCGGCGAAGGCGGCCGCCGGGGATGACCGCGTGGCGTCGGCCTTCCTCGGTCGGGCGCAGGCCTACATGGAGCAGCCGCCGTCGGCCGACTGGGAAGGCTTCGAGGCCCTGGACTACAAGTAGTCCTCCCCCCCGCGGCGCTAGGGGATCGGAGTGCTGAAGTACCGCCGGTACCAGTCGACCGCGACCTCCAGCCCGGACTCCAGGCGGGTCTTCGGCGTCCACCCCAGCCGCTCCGCGGCTTTGGCGCAGTCCAGCGTCTGGTTCGGGATCTCGCCCTCCGCTTCGGCGGTCCCCAGGATCTGATGCTTCGGCTCGGCGATGCCCACCGCGGCGTCGATGGCGGCGCACACCTGGAGCACCGTCCAGGGCCGGCCGGTCGAGATGTTGAACGCCTCGCCGCGGATGCCGACCTCCATCGCCCGCTCCGCCGCCATCAGGTACGCGTCCACCGCGTCACCGACGTAGAGGTAGTCGCGCTGGGCCCGGCCGGACGACCGGATCACCGGCTGCGTGCCCCGGAACCGCGCCCGCAGCATCTCCGGGATCAGCCGGTTGAAGTGCAGATCGCCGGGCCCGTAGAGGTTCCCGCAGCGGAACGTCACCAGCGGCAGCCCGTAGGTCTTGGCGAACGAGTTGGCGGCGATGTCGGCCATCGCCTTGGAGGCGTCGTAGGGGCCGATCGCGCCCAGCGGGTGCGCCTCGGTGTACGGCAGGTCCTCGGTGGGGCCGTAGGCCTTGTCCGTGGAGGCGAAGACGATCGCGTCCAGGAGGTCGGACTTTCGCGCCGCCTCCAGCACGTTCCAGGTGCCGCGCACGTTGTCTTCGAAGGTCTGCCAGGGGCTGCGCTTGGCGGTGCCGACGATCGCCTGCGCGCCCAGGTGGAACACGTCGGTGACCGCGTACTGCTGCACCGCCCGCTCGACGTCGGCGAGGTGCCCGAGGTCTCCGCGCACGACCACGCAGCGGTCGATCAGCCCGTCTTGGCGGACCAGGCAGTCGGGGGTCTCGTCGCGGACGAAGGCGTGGACGCGGGCGCCCCGCTCGAGCAGCCGGTCGACGATGTGCCCACCGAGCAGTCCGGTCGCCCCGGTCACCAGCACGGGCCGGTCGAGCCAGCGGTCGGTCATTTCTCCCAGACCGCCCACGGCCGGTCGCCGTCGTCCCACATGCGGTTGATCTGCATGTACTCGCGGTAGGTGTCGATCGACTTCCAGAAGCCGTCGTGGCTGTAGACGGCCAGCTGTCCGTCGTCGGCCAGCCGCTGCAGCGGCTCCTGTTCGAAGACGCACGCGTCGTCGAGGTAGTCCAACACCTTGGGCTCCAGCACGAAGAAGCCGCCGGAGACGTAGCTGTCGAGCCGCGGCTTCTCGCGGAACCCGGTGGCGTCGCCGCTGCCGTCCCGCTCGATGATCCCGAACCGGGACTGCGGCCGCAGGGCGGTCACCGTCGCCAGCCGGCCCGACTCCTTGTGGCGTGCCAGCAGCGCGCCGAGGTCGATGTCGGCGACGCCATCGCCGTACGTCATCATGAAGGTGTCGTTCCGCAGGTGGTCGCGGCACCGGAAGATCCGGCCTCCGGTCATCGTCGTCTCGCCGGTGTTGGCGAGGGTGATCTCCCACCCCTCGATGTCGTGCGGCTCGTGGAACTCCAGCTCATTGACGGCGCTGCCGGAGCCGTAGCGCAGCGTCAGGTCCGCGGTCTGCTCCCGGTAGTTCAGGAAGTAGTCGCGGATCATCGCGCCCTTGTAGCCGAGGGCAAGCACGAAGCTGTCCAGCCCCTGGGCGGCGTAGATCTTCATGATGTGCCACAGCAGCGGCCGCCCGCCGACCTGCACCATCGGCTTGGGCCGGAACTCGGTCTCTTCCTTGAGACGCGTGCCCTGGCCGCCGCACAGGATGACGACGCGGGGGGAGCTCATCGTCCGCCCGCCCGGCGGCGAAGCATGTTGATCGCGAACTCGATGACCGTGCCCACGCCGACCTTGCTGACCCCGAAGTCGCGCGCTCGCGCGAGCACGTCGACCTCGGCCAGCTTCATCACCTGCTCGGCCACGCCGATCATGATCTCCGGATCGAGGAACCAGTCCGCGGACTTCGGCGGGCCGAGCTGGTTCCACGCGTCGCGCGTGAAGATCTTCGGGCAGCCGTTGGCGTCGGTGCTGGTGACGTGAAAGAGCCACAGCGCGGCGGTGTTGTAGACCCGCGTCACGACGGTCCGCTGCCAGCCGTCCATGCGCTGCACGCGGCGCGCCTTGGCGACATCCACGTCGTCCGCCACGAGTCGGCGGTAGACCCGCAGCACGTCGTCGGCGCCGACCTGGGCGTCGCCCCACATGTAGCCCAGCAGGGGGGTGTCGGCCGTCTCCATGCCGGCGAGGATTCCGCCGCCGTAGCCCTGGTTCTTGTCCAGGTACACGCCGCGCACGGCGTCGTGCTCGGCCTCGAGCCGCTGGACGATCGCCCGGGTGCCGTCGCGCGAACCGTTGTCCACGAGGATCAACGTGAACGGGACGTCGGCTTTGCCGAAGGCGTCCAGCAGGTCGCGGACCACGCGCTGCACGTTCCCCTCCTCGTCGTACAACGGGATGGTGAGGGAGAGAGGGGGGCGCTCCGAGCCGGTGGGCCGGCTTCGATCGGGCGGGATCCAGTTGTCGTTAGCAGCCAACGCTCAGGAAAATAGCTGACCCTGGGCCGACTCCGCGACGATGCGGCGGCAGGTGTCCCATTTGGTGCGCACGAACGAGGGCCACTTTCGCTCCCGCGTCCAATGGTCACGGAGAAAATGGGTCGTCTTCGGATCGCCCGGATATCCGGAGCCCAGCGGCACGCCAGCCTCCAGCTCGATGCCCTGGAGCCGCTCGTCCCGGGTCGTCTTGGCGAACACCGACGCGGCCGCGCAGCACATGTAGGTGTCGTCCGCGCCGTTCTCCGCGATGATCTCGATCTCCATCACGCCGACGGCGGCCAACCGCTCGCGGATGTCTTTGACGTAGTTCGGGATCCCCGAAGGCTGCACGGGCGCATCGAGCACGAGCACATCGGGCTTCAGCCGCGCGGCGAGGTCGACGATCACCCGCTTGCCGATGATCCCCAGGTTTTCCGCGTCGATCACCGCCGGCTCGATGGCCACGGTCTCCCAGCGGATCGCGACGTCGGGGATGCGGCCCTTCAGATCGTTACGCTTGTCCTTGGTCAGCTTCTTCGAATCCCGCACGCCCATGTCACGCAGGGTGGGCTCGTCGGACTCTTCAATCAGGCACGCACCGAAGACCAGTGGACCGAGGACGCAACCGCGTCCCGCTTCGTCGATTCCAAGGCGAATGGGCATCGGCGGAGGGTAGGGCAGCGATGAACCCTCGTCCAGGGTCCGCCAGGTGCATAGCCTGTGGAGACGAAATGTGCCGTAACCCTTCGAAAATTGGTCCTTTTGTGTCGTTGACACCCCCTCTCAGCGACTCTTATACTCAGCGGTCCCCCGGAGGTTCCCGATGATCCGTCAGGTCGTGCCCGCACTTGCGCTGGCTCTCTTCGCTGCAGTCGCCTTGATGGCGGGCTGTGAGGCGCCGCCCGCGGAGGTCACGCTTCAGACGGCCGAACCGCTGGTCCGCCTGTCCCCCCGCTACGGCGGCCAGGGCATGGCCATGACCGTTGAACTGCGCGGCATCAACACCCAGTGGGAGCAGGGCGATCTGACGGTCGACCTGGGCACCGACATCCTCGTCGGCGGCGTCACCGTCAACGGCCCCAACCACGCCGAAGCAGAGATTCAGATCAGCCCCACTGCGGCGCTGGGCTTCCACGACGTCAGCGTCTCCTTCCCCGTCGAGGTCGACGAGGAGGTGACCACCCGCAGCGTGGTCCTCGAGCAGGCCGAAGGCTTCACCGTCGAGCCCGGCGGCATCGTCTCCATCAGCCCCAACCGCGCCCGCCTCGGCGAGACCCTCCAGGTGGAGGTCATCGGCTTCAACACCGGCTGGCAGGACGGCGTCACGTGGGCCGACTTCGGTCCCGGACTGTTCGTGAACTGGGTCACCATCGCGGACCCGACCACCGCCTACGTCAGCGTCTCGGTGGACCAGCGGGCGGACCCCGGCTTCCACACCGTCGTGCTCTTCAACGGGCCCTTCGGCGCCACCGCGGACGACGGCTTCTTCGTCGACCGCAGCTCGATCGCCATCGAGATCGACCCGGACCACGGCAACCAGGGCGAGATCCTCCCGTTCGTGGTGCGCGGCTTCGGCACCCACTGGGCCGACGGCATCGACCCCGACACCGGGCTGGAGCGGCAGACGCTCATCGACATGAGCACGTCCATCTGCGTCAACGAGGGCTACCCTGAGTGCCAGGACGAGATCGAGCCGGGCGGCGTCATGACGGTGCTCGCGCCGACCAACGTCCAGGGCTCCATGCAGATCAGCAACGGTGCTGCCCCGACTACGTACGACGTCCGCGCCTACGTGCTCGAGCGTGAGGACTTCAACGAGAACGGCCTCATCGAAGAGGGCGAGTACTCGGTCGTCGAGGAGGTCATCCTCCACGACGGGTTCGAGGTCCGCGAGGTCCCGATCGACTGCAACGACAACCCGGGCGTCAGCTTCAGCTTCAGCGTCACGCGGGACATCGACAACGACACCTGCACCGTCAACGAGTCGGTGTCGGCGTCCGCCGTCTTCTTCACCCCGCTGGACCCGCCGTGCGGCCCGCCCCCCGGCCCGCCGGTCTTCCCCTACGACATCAACTACACGCAGAGCCCGCCCAGCGGTTCGGTCGACTGCCCCGCCACGCCGACGTGCGACGCGGGTCCGTTCGTGTACTTCGAGAGCGACCAGAACACGATCACGCTGGCCCGCCAGGAGAACACCTACACCGGTGAGATCTTCTACGTGCCGGAGGTGCTGCTGACGCTGGAGGACTACAAGTTCGGCTACGTCGACTACGACCTCGTGGCCGACCCGGGCAGCGACGACGACTCCCAGATCCCGGCGTTCCGGGCCGAGGACGTGCTCTTCACGCTCCCGTCGGACTTCGACCTGCTCGAGCCGATGCCCTGCCAGAACTTCACCCACGACCCCGCCGACGACCTCGAGATCCTCTGGACGCCGGCGATGACGTACGACGTCGCGGGCCTCTCGGCGCTGTACTCCGGCTCGGACGCGACGGTGGATCCGCCGCAGCCGTGGCGCGTCATCACGCTGCCGTGGGACGACGGCGAGCACATGTGGGAGTCCTCCGCGTTCCAGCCCCCGTTCCCCGAGGGCGGCGGGTACTTCATCTTCGGCGCCGGCGTCGGCGAGCCGAAGTGGTTCCTGGACTTCGGCAACGGCCCCATCGGGGTCGAGAACCAGGGCCGCTCGGGCCTCACCTGGCGCGGCTTCATGCTGCTGCAGTCCGGTGGCGACGAGACCGAGGAGTAGCCCCTTGAGACGTTCCTTTCTGCTGCTCGCGGCGCTGGTCGCCGGGGTGAGCACCTCGGCCTGCAACGACCCGAACCTCACCCGGCTCAACTTCGGTCGCACGGCGATCGCGACGGGCGACTTCGACACGGTCCAGCAGCTGATCCAGGAGGTCGCCAACACGACCACCGTGGAAGCCGACATCCACTACTACGACGGCTACATCGACGGTCCGCACTTCGAAACGGAGACGGACATCCAGCCCGGCGACCTCGCCCTTCAGGTCGAGGATCTGCTGCGCGCCGACACCAGCCAGGGGCTGGACCAGTTCGACACCACGTTCCTGTCCTGCGGCATGCGCGGGGTGGCGGACCACGTCTACAACGGAGTCGCTGAGGACAACCACCTGGTGGAGGACGGCACCGTCATCGCGAACCTGACGGAGGCGCTGAGCCACGGCGGGGCGCTGTACTTCTCCGACTGGACCTACGACCTGATCGAGGCGACGTGGCCCGAGCGCGTCACCTGGGCGGGCGACGAGGACGAGCTCGATGACGCCCAGCGCGGCAAGGCCGGTCCGGTCAACGCCCGCGTCGTCAGCGAAGAGCTGGCCACGTTCATGGAGGTCGGTATCGGCGACGAGATCGAGATCGTCTTCAACCAGGGCGGCTGGGCCGTTCCCCTGGCGGTCGCGGACGATGTCGAGGTCCTCGTCGAAGCGGACATCGAGTACGACGACCCGATCACGGGCGAGTTTGTGCTCCGCAACGACGTCCCGCTGGTTTTCTCGTTCACCGACGCGGGCCGCGTCGTCTACACGGCGTTCCACAACGAGGCCCAGATCACCGACGACGCTCGGGACGTCCTACGATTCTCCCTGACGCGTCTCAGCGACGCCGGCAGCACCAGTCCCTGACCGGAACGGAAGCACACGCATGAGCCGATTCCACCCCCGACTCTTCGCGGGGCTCGCCTTGCTCGTGCTCGTGGGCACGACGGCCTGTGAGCCGCCTGTCGAGCTGGTCCGCCGGACCCAGACCGACGTCTTCGAGCAAGAGATCCGCAAGACCGTCGACATCCTCCTCGTCGTCGACAACAGCTGCTCGATGGTGGACGAGCAGATCAAGCTCGCGGCCAACTTCGACAGCTTCATCGACCAGTTCCTGACGGCCGAGGTGAACTACCAGATCGGCGTCGTGACGACGGACGTGACGGCGGAGTCGCGTGGGCTGCTCGTGGGCGAGACCCCGGTCATCACCAGCGAGATCCCGATCGCCGAAGCCCGCGCGCTCTTCCAGGAGAACGTGAAGGTCTGCGCCACCGGCTCCGGCTTCGAGCGCGGCCTCGAAGCGGCCCGCCTCGCGCTGGATCCGCTCGAGGATCTCAACCCCCAGTTCCTCCGCGAGGATGCCGCCCTGTCCATCGTCTTCGTCAGCGACGAGGACGATGACAGCGCCCTCCCCGTGGGCGAGTACCTGACCTTCTTCAAGGGCCTCAAGGGCGACCGCGGCTACCGCGACGACACCCTGATCAACCTGTCCGCGGTGGTCGGTCCTCCGCCGGAGGGATGCGAGCAGCCCCAGCCGGTGATCCCCGACTGCGCCGACGGTGAAGCCGACGACGAAGACGGCAACATCGACTGCGCCGCCCCCGTCTGCCAGAGCAGCTACTACTGCACGATCGCCGACCAGATCGAGACCGACTGCACCGACGGCGTGGACAACGAGGGCGACGGCGTCGCCGACTGCGCCGACGCGGACTGCGCCTTCATCAACGCCTGCCACGAGGTCGGCTGCTTCAACGGCGAGGACGACGACGGCGACGGCGACATCGACTGCGAGGACATCGACTGCCTCGTCGGCTTCCCCGGCGTGTGCGGCGAGATCAGCTGCTCCGACGGTGAGCTGTCTCACGTCGGCAACCAGTTCCCGAACTTCGATCTGGACTGCGACGACCCCTCCTGCTTCGCCTGGGACGAGACCTGCACCGAGCAGCGGGAAGAGATCGACTTCGTCGAGCGCTGCGACACCGCGGTCATCCTCGACCGGTCCACCGGCTCGCTGCTGCAGACCGACGGCCCCGACATCGACAGCCTCGACGGCCAGTCCGAGTTCGCCGGCTGCGACGACCCCGACTGCGCCAGTTACTACCTGTGCAGCGCCGACCTCCGCATCGAGGGCCACGACCAGTGCAACGACTGCGTCGACAACGACAACGACGGCCTCGAGGACTGCGAAGACACCGACTGCCTGGACTCGCCCTTCTGCGACAACCCGTACCCCATCGAATCGGGCGACCGGTACATCGACGTGGCCCTGCGCAGCGGCGGCATCATCACGTCGATCTGCGCCGAGGAGTTCAGCGGTCTGGTCCGCGAACTCGGCCTCAACATCAGCGGACTGCGCTCGATCTTCTACCTGACCGCGTGGCCGGACCGTCCGACCATCCGCGTGTTCCTGAACGAGGTCGCCGACGCCAACGAGCTCCTCGACGGCTGGGAGTACGACCCGGTAGAGAACCGCATCCTCTTCGTCGAAGGCGCCATCCCCGCCGAGGACAGCACGATCATCGTGAACTACACCCGCAGCCAGACCCCGCCCACCGAGCAGGAAGGCGCCTCCGGCTCGGGTGACGACGACGACAGCGTGGGGGGCGAGTAGGCCATGAAGTACCTCCTCATCGTTCCGTTCCTCGCGACGCTGATCTTCACGGTCGGCTGCACCAAGGCCGAGTGCGACCCCGCCGCCGCGGACTGTCCCTCCGGCCAGGTCTGCACCGACACCGGCACCTGCCAGATCATCGCGTGCACCAGCTCGCTGGACTGCCCCATCGAGTCCTGGTGCAACGCCAGCAACGGCCAGTGCGAGACCGGCTGCCTCAACGACCGCGACTGCCTGCCCACGCACCAGTGCGATCAGGAGGAGCTGACCTGCTACGAGCCCGGCTGCCGCAGCACCGACCTCGACTGCGACCTGGGCCAGTTCTGCCACGCCGTCACCGGCCAGTGCGTCGACGCCGGCGACCTGTACTGCAAGGAGTGCAGCAACTCGCAGGACTGCGTGTCCGACAACAACATCTGCGTTCGCATGCCCGGCACCAGCCAGACGTACTGCGCCGTGGACTGCTCGGGCGGCGCTGAGTGCCCCCGCGGCTACTTCTGCTCGCGCATCCGCGGGCCCGGCGATGTGACGGTCGGCTACGGCTGCGTCGCTCCCTGCACGGAGATCAACCAGTGAGCCTGCGACGGCTGCTCCTCCTGACCCCGCTCGTAGCTGCCACCGCGCTCACCAACGGGTGCCCGCCGCCGGTGGACGACGACGACGCTTCGGCCGAGCCGTGCGACAACGCCGCTCCCCCGGTGGTGCTCGTCCAGGCGGTGGAGGACGACCAGCCGGTCGACTTCCCCGTCGAGGTGCTCGCCCAGGTGACCGATGAGGACGGCGTCAACACCGTCAGCCTCTACTACCGAACCGAGGGCCAGCCGGGCTTCACGTTCGACTTCATGAGCAACGAGGGGACGGGCGACGAGAGCATCTACGTCGGCCAGATCCCCGCCACCGTCGTGCAGGACCCCGGCGTCGAGTACTACGTGCGCGCCACGGACCGCTCGACGGGCTGCCAGGAAGAGGCGTTCGAGCCCGCCGCGGGCGAAGACGGCCCCGCCCACTTCTCGACCCTGCTCGAGCTCCAGCCGCTGCCCTACTACGAGGACTTCGAGACCTCAGTCGGCTGCTCGGGGGAGGGGACCGACGTCGATGAGCTCAACTGGGCCTCGGTCATCACCTCGTTCCTCGAGGGCACCCACGCCTGGCGCCTGACCGACCGCAACCCGCTCTCGGGCGAGTGCGCGGCGTTCCACAGCGAAGGCATCCCGGGCGGCTTCTGGGAGTGCCCGCCGCCGGACGGCAACGGCACCATCGAGCGCGACAACTGGCTGGTGTCCGAACCCCTCGACTTCTCGGGCAAGGACGAGATCGCGGTGCGCTGGTTCCAGCGGCGCGTCACCGGCGGCGCCTGCGCCGAGGTGCACAGCCTGTACGTCTCTACCGGCTCTCCCAACCCCGAGGCGGGCGAGTACGAGGCCGTCGTGGCGGAGCTCCCGTTCCCCGGATCGGCCTGGGAGAGCAGCGAGTGGTACGACCTGTCGGACTACGCCGGCAGCGAGCAGGTCTACGTCGCCCTGCAGTACGTGGGCGGCGCCGCCGGCCGCTGGCAGATCGACGACTTCTACGTGGGTGAGCCGCTCGCCGACCTCGTGCTCGACGAGGCGGGGCCGTTGGACTCGTCCGTGGCACCGGGCAGCACCGAGGTCTCCCTCGACGTCAGCATCACCAACATCAGCGATCTGTACGGCGCGCCCGCGCTGACCGCGACGCTGACCACGGCCGACGATCTGCTCTCCATCACGGGCAGCGGCAACACCTTCGATGCGGCCGCCCCCGGCGCGACGGTCTCGGCCAACAGCGTCTTCCTGTTCGACGTGGACGTGAACCACGCGGACAACGCGTACCTCGACTTCGCGATGACCCTGGACGACGGCGCGGACCACACCTGGACCGTCCCGATCCGCCTCCTCATGGGCGAACAGAGCACGGTCGCAGTGACATACACCGCCGGCCTCGGCGGCGAGCTCGACCTCGAACTGGGGCACGGCTCCCCCAGCGCCCCCGACTACGCCGTCGAGACGAACGCCGCCGCCCTCGGCGGAGCCGCGTGGTCCTTCGACATCACGGAAGAGGCGACGGCCCTGCCGCCCCGCCCTGGCCCGGACCGCTGGTACCTGCGCGCCACCGGCGGAGGCCTCGCCGCCTCCACCATCGACTCGGTCGTCTTCACCGTCGGCGGGGTCGAGTACACCGCCGATGCGGTGCCCGCGGACGTCGCCACCGACGGCGAGGTGGTCCTCCTCATCCCGCCGCCGCCGGTGCTGGTGCTGGAGTCCTTCGTCTCCGATCCCGACCCCGCTGTGCCGGGTGCCTCGGTCACGCTGAGCGACCTGACGATCCGCAACACCTCGCGCGCGACCGCGGGCCCGGTGAGTTGCGTGATGGGCTCCTCTTCGGACGACGCCACCGGCTTCAGCGATGAGCCCGTCAGCTTCGGCGGGGCCGTGATCGAGACCGACACCACGGCGGTGGCGGACGGCCCCTTCACGTTCGACATCGCCGCCGCCCACATCGACAACACGCCGCTGCCGCTGACGCTGCTGTGCCTCGATGGGGCCGACACGCTGACCCACACCTTCGACTTCGAGGTGCCGTACGCGCACCCGACGGTGGAGTCGGTGCGCATCGACGACGAGTTCGAGGACGACGATGAGCTCGCCGACCCGGGCGAAGCGGTCGACATCTACGTGCTCGCGCTGAACGACGGCGCCTTCGCCACCGACGGTCCCGTCACCGCCGAGGTCTCGCTGGGCACGGGCAGCACCGCCGTCGACGTGGTCGTCGGCAGCGTCACGCTGGAGTTCGGCGTCGACCCGTTGGAACCCGGCGTTCCCGTCGAGTCGACCAACGCCATCTCGATGTCCATCGGCGAAGACAACGCCCTGGGCGACTCGGTCCACCTGGACATCGTCTGGTCCGCGGGCGACGACGAGTGGACCGAAGAGCTGATCGTGCAGGTCACCGACCTGCCCTGGTTCGACTGCCCCGAGGATCCCGATCCCGAGGGCGACCTCGCGCTCCCGTACGACTTCGACATCGCCGGCTGCGCCTACCGCAGCGACGGGCTGATGCTCCAGGTCCGGGTGGACTCGTACGTGCCCTACGACCCCAACGTCGTCTTCGTGGACTGGGTCTTCTACGAGGTGCCGGCGCAGTACACGATCGAGTCCGTCGGCGGCGTGCCCGACTTCGAGGAGGGCTGCGTGCTCGCGCCCCAGCCGGATCCGCCGCTGGTGCCGAGCGAGCCCATCGACATCCTGTTCGAGGGCAACTCGATCATCGCGCGGATCGCCATCGTCGATCTGGGGGCCCTGGGCAACAACGTGCAGGTCGCGATCGGCGCAGGGAGCTGCCCTGACGTCTTCTTCTGCGACACCTACCCGCCGGGAGCGTTGAACTTCAACGTCGAGGCCGGCACCTACAACTGCGACGGGAACTCCTTCATTCCTCTAAACTGGTAGTTCGAGCAAGAAGCGCCACAAGCGCAGAGCGCTCGAAGAGGAGCCTGTATGGCCATGCTCGCGCTGCCCGACGGATACCATCTGTCGCTCTCGATCTCGCAGACCCTCTGGGCCGACCTGCTCGGCGAAGCCCTTCCGATCCAGGTCGGCACCGGCGAGTTCGACTTGATCGATGCCGGTCGCAAGCTCCTCGACACCGCTGAGGATCAGATCAAGGGGCTGCTCGAAGGCGCCACCGAGAAGCTCGACGAGGCTCCCGTGCTGGGAAGCCCCGTGGTCAAGGGCGTGCGCGGACGCGCCAAGGGACTGGTCAAGCGCGGCGGCCGCTTCGCCCGCAACCGCATCAAGGAGTCGGTCAAGGTGACCGGCCGCTGGCGCGCTCGGGTCAGCCGCGAAGGCAGTGACTTTGGCTACCACGACGCTGGCGTCACGCTCGATGCCCGCGCCATCTTCGAGGTCGAAGGCACCGCCGTGCTCTTCCGCGACCAGTTCGAGATTCCGTTCGCCATCGGGCGCGGCGTGGATGCGACCGCGAGCCTGGACGATGTGCACTACAGCAAGGACCGCAAGCAGCTCGAGGGCAGCATCGCGAACGTCTCGCTGAGCCTCGGCAACAGCCTGCCCCTGCGCCTCCTGAAGGTCGCGGCGGACCGCGTCATCGACCGGCAGATCGGTCGGTTCAACCCCCTGCCGCTGATTCCGGGCAGCAAGCTCGAGAACATGATCACCCCCGGCGACGGCCCCCTGAAGCTGTCCGCCGGCATCGACGACCTCCACGTCGGCATCAACGAAAAGGACCTGACCCTGTCGGTCCGGTTCGCGTTCAAGGGTTCGGGCGTCGCCGCTTAAAGTTGAAATCGACGGGCTCATCGCCCGCTTGAGCATCCTCAATCCGGGTCGGGGCAACGCCCTGTCGCCCGCGATGATGGTGGCGTTCGCCGACGGCCTCGCCGCGGCCGCCGCCGCCGGGGTGCGCGCCGCAATCGTCACCGGCGGCCCGGGCAAGGCCTTCTGCTCCGGCTACGACCTGACGGCCCTCCCCAACCCCGATCCGACGGTCGACGACTGGGACAGCCGGTTCCCCGAGCTGACCGCGATGCTGGAATCGCTCGAGACGTTCCCTGCGCCGATCATCGCTGCGATCAACGGGCACGCGATCGGAGGAGGGGCGTTGGTCGTGGCCGGCGCGGACTTCCGCGTCGCGCAGCACGGCTCCTTTTTGCGCATCCCCGCCGTGCGTCTCGGCGTGCTGTACCCGCTCCCCGGGATTCGGCGCCTCGTCTCCCTCGTGGGGGTCGACCGCGCGACGCAGATCCTGCTCCTGGGCGACGACGTCGACGCCTCCGTGGCGGTGCAGTGGGGCCTCTACACCGAGGTCGCCGACGCCGACAGCGTGCTCCGCCGGGCCGAGGAGATCGCCGCCCACGTGGCCTCCCGCGCACCCCTGACGGTGGCAGGCCTGCGCGCGCTCATCCGCGCCGACGCCGCACACGCTCCCGACGATGCGGTCCGCGCGCTGCACCGGGCGTGGGCTCAGCGCTGCCTCGGGAGCGCCGACCTCGGCGAAGGCATGGCCGCCGCGATGCAGAAGCGGCCCCCCCGGTTCGAGGGGCGCTGATGGCCGGCTGGATCCGGGGGCACGTGCTGACGCCCCGCCCCCACGGGGGCATCCACTTCGAGCGCGACTCCCTGCTCGGCTGGGACGACGACGGCCGGCTGATCGCCCAACAGGGCACCGGGGGCGACGGCCCCCTGTTGATTCCGGGCCTCATCGACGCCCACGTTCACCTGCCCCAATACCGGGTCCGGGGTCGGTTCTCCGAAGCGCTGCTGCCGTGGCTCCGCAACCACATCTGGCCGGAGGAGGAGCGGTTCGCCGAGTTCGAGTACCGTCAGGGGGTCACCTCCGAGTTTCGAGCGGGCTTGATCGCCAACGGCACCACCTCGGCGATGGTCTACGGCTCCCCGGAAGCAGACTCCACCCACGCGGTGCTCCGCGACCTCGCTCCCCTGACGATCAAGGGGGGCGATGTGCTCATGGACCGCAACAGCCCCGACGGGCTGCTCCGCGACCGCGCCGCTTCCCTGGTCGATGCGGCGGCCCACGTCCAGGAGTACGGCGAGCGGTACGCGCTGACCCCCCGGTTCGCCCCGACCTGCACCGAAGAGCTGATGGCGGGCTGCGGGGAGCTCCTCGCGGCGGGGCAGGTCCGCATGCAGACCCACCTAGCGGAGAACCTCGATGAGGTCGCCTGGGTCGCCGAGCTCCACCCCGACGACCGGTCCTACCTCGCCGTCTACGACCGCCTCGGCCTCCTCGGCCCCCGGTCGGTGTTCGGCCACTGCATCCACCTGGACGACGCCGACCTCGCCTGCATGGCCGAGACCGGCTCCTGGATCGCCCACTGCCCCACCAGCAACATCGCCCTCGGAAGCGGCCGAATGCCGATCGAGCGGGTGATGCGCGCGGGCGTGAACTGGGCCCTCGCCACCGACGTGGGGGCCGGTCCCGACCTGAGCATGCTCGACGTTATGCGGGCCTTCTGCGAGGTCCATGCGGAGCACGCCGACGCCGGTCCCGGCCTCGCCCTCGCAGGGGCCACCTGGCTCGGTGCCCAAGCAATTGGGGAGTCACGCGCGCGAGGGGCGCTCGTCCCGGGCAAGCAGGCGGACATCGTTGCGTTGGAGATCCCCGGGGGGCTCGGCCGCGGCGAGCACGGCCTGGACGCACTGGCCCGCATCCTCACCACCTTCGAAGGGCGGTACGAGGAAGCGGTTCTCGAAGTGGTCGCAGGGGGCGCGCGGTTGAAGCGGTGAAGGTGGTGGGCAGAGAGGGAATTGAACCCCCGACACGGGGATTTTCAATCCCCTGCTCTACCGACTGAGCTATCTGCCCACGGTTCACCTCCGCGGAGGCGGGAATGTAAGGGGACGCCCTTTCCGTGTCAACCGGCCCTGCTACAGTGCGCCGCCGTGAGAAACATTCACCTCCTCAGCCTCGCCGTCGTGCTGTTTTGCGCCTCTGGCTGCACCAACGAGTGCGACGCCATGTGTGACTCCCAGGCCGAAATGATCGAGCGCTGCCTCGGTGACTGGGACACCACCTGGGTGGAACTGTCCTACGCGGACAAGGACGCCTTCACCGATCGTTGCTACACGGTCTGGGGTGACGCCCTTCAGGACCTCGACGAAGGCGACGCTGAATACGAGCAGTTGGTCCGCCAGTGCCAGACCGACGGGGAGATCGCCCGCTCCGACACGGACTGCCAGTCGTTGGTGTCCATCGATCCCTGACGACAAGGCCAATTGATCCGCCGGAGGGGTTCGGGTACTCTCCGTCCGCTCCGCGCACAAAAGTGGACGCAAGTCCCTGATTTCTGACAGGAAATTGACAATGGTCAAGAAGCTTCTGCTGCTCTCCGCGCTCACCGCGATGGTCGCCTTCGGAACCGGTTGCGGCAACGACTGCAACGCCTTCTGCCGGAATCAGGCCAACTTCATCGAGGGCTGCCTGCCCGAGTTCGATCAGGGTTGGGAGGACGTCGCGGACGGCGAGTGGACCAACAAGTCCCAGTTCGTCGGCGCCTGCGTCGACGCGATCGACGCCCACGTGGTGGACGAGATCGAAGAGACCTGCGCCGATGCCTCCGACGAGGACCGGACCGACTGCGAGAACACGGTCGAGCAGGGCGTCATCACCACCTGCGGTGACCACATCAACGACTTCCAGCTGTCGTGCACGGACTTCTGGACGGAGAACACCGACTTCACGCCCGACTCGTTCGAGCCGCCGCCCCCGGGTGACGACGACGACGACGACTCCGCTGGCGACGACGATGACTCCGCTGGCGACGATGACGACGCCACGGACGACGACGACGCTACGGACGACGACGACGCCACGGACGACGACGACGCTACCGACGACGACGACGCTACCGACGACGATGACTCGGCGCCTGGCGACGACGACGACTCGGCCGGCGACGACGACGACTCGGCCGGCGATGACGACGACTCGGCCGGCGATGACGACGACTCGGCCGGCGA
>JAAESI010000233.1 GCA_024229515.1 Pseudomonadota bacterium
GTTAAAGCTGCGGCTATCTGTGCAGAGCGCGGCATTGCAGAATGTGTGCTTCTAGGTAACCCTGAAGAAATCCGTCGTGTTGCAGCACAACAAGGTGTTGAGCTAGGTGCTGGCGTAACTATCATCAACTCTGATGAAGTACGTGAAAACTACGTAGCTCGTCTAGTTGAGCTACGTGGCGCGAAAGGTATGACTGAAGTTGTTGCTCGTGAGAAGCTACAAGACTCAGTATTCCTAGGCACAATGATGCTTGAAAACGGTGAAGTAGACGGCCTAGTTTCTGGTGCTGTTCACACTACTGCGAACACTATCGTTCCTCCGTTCCAAATCATCAAGACTGCACCAGATGCGTCTATCGTATCTTCTGTATTCTTCATGCTACTGCCTGACCAAGTACTGGTTTACGGTGACTGTGCGATCAACCCAGATCCAACAGCTGAACAGCTTGCTGAAATCGCTATCCAATCTGCAGATTCTGCTGCGGCATTCGGTATCGACCCACGTGTTGCTATGATCTCTTACTCTACTGGTGAATCTGGTAA
>JAAESI010000234.1 GCA_024229515.1 Pseudomonadota bacterium
GAGATCAGGACGTCACCGCCGATGACGGCGGCCGCCAGCTTCTCCCAGAGCAGGTCGTCCCGTTGCTCGAGCCGGCCGACCTTGTGGCCCGCGAGGTATTCCGGTGGGCGGTCCTCTTCGGCGTGCTCGAGCTCGAAGATCCCAGCAAGCCAGCCCTCGTGGTGGAGCGTGGCCCCGGTGAGAATGACGGACATCAGCGCCTCCCCTCGTGTCGCATCGCGTCGGCCTGGAGCCGGTGCTGTCGGGCCTCGTGCTCGTCGGCCGTCTCGAGCTCCCGGAGCCGGATCTCCTCGGCGACGTCCTCGGGCGTGAGCTCGGCCGCGACCCGCTTCAGCAGGTCCAGGTCGAAGGGGTCGCCCAGGTGAAGCCGGCGTATCCGTGCGCGCGCCGCCCGCGTGGCGCGGATCTCGGCGAGCTCGAGAGGCGTCGGCTTCTGGGGTTCGTCGTTCGGCATCCGGTCCCCAGGGCGCGTAAGCGCCATCGGGACTGTATCACCCGGTTGCGAGATTCCGACCCCCTTTGATTTCTTTCTCTTCTTATACAGGGCGGCCACCAAACGTCGCGGGACGTCGCCCCTAGTGTCCCGCGATGTTCCGCGAATCTGCGTAGGGAAGTCCAGGACCGCAGCGACGTCCTCGAAGGGCAGCAGCGGCTGGTCGCAGTCCCTGAGGCGCCGCCTGCGCTCAGACACCCGGATGGCCCCGGCCGTCTTGGAGATGCGCCACTCGCGAGGGTCCCGGAGCTCGAAGACGGCGACCCGGCCGCGACCCGCTCCGCGACGGCGCAGCACGCGCCAGCGTTCGAGATCTTCGACGGCCGCCCGCACGGTCCGCGGCGAGACCCGCAGCCTCGAGGCGATGGTGCGCTGCGAGACGGCCAGGGCGTCGCAATGCCAGCCGAGCATCTCGCGCACCAGGAACTCGACGATGGAGCGGTGACGCGCCGGCATCGCGGCGCCGACCCGCGCGAGTGCATCGAGCAGGGCGTTCGGCGTCTTCGTGAACCTGGAGCTCGGAGGGCCAAGCCGGCTCACTCTATCCCCCATCGTCCGGCGTCTCGGCACCTTACGCGAATCGGACCGGCAACGGAAGGGCACA
>JAAESI010000235.1 GCA_024229515.1 Pseudomonadota bacterium
ACGCGAGCGAGCCGTTGAGCCGACGGCTGCAAGGAGCGCGACGAGGGCGGTCTTCATGGCCGCCGAACGTACCGCCCGGCGCCCTGAGCAACAAGACGAACTGCGACGCAGTCAACGCCGATGGAGTTTTCGGGACGGACAAGCGTCCTGGTCGCTGGCCGGGGGAGTGCCCGTCTACAGCTTCATTCCGCCGGGCACCTAGCCGCGTCCCAGAGTTAGTTCAGGGGCACGTCCATGAGCGTTCCCTGCTGGAACCCGTCCTCCACCATCAGCCGGTGGGACAGGTCCGCCTCCTGATCGTCGGCCGGCATGCTCAGGTAGTAGGGAAGCGTCACGGGCTTGTCCGAGAACGCGATGCTCTTCGCCTCGTGCAGGCGCACGATCACCGAATCGATGGTGTCTCCGAGCGTGTCCGGAGGCCCGCCGACGTACCGCTTGCCCACGAAGTCGATGAGCTCCTGAATCGTGTGGGATCCGTCGGCCAGCAGGAACACCTTGCCGAGCCAGGGCTCGAGGGGCTGGCTCGCCGAGGCGTCGTGCATGTCGACCAGCACGACCTTTTCACCACGGCGGGCGTAGACGACGGTTCGGGCAAAGTACTTCGATCGGTTCGTGGTCATGGGTCACTCCGCCGGCAGGCCGGGGAGCGAGTATCACCGATCCGCGCGCGGTCGGCCGAGCGCACCGATGGCCAGCCCAAACACCGAGTCGGTGTCCCGGGTGTTCACGTAGAGCGTGCGCTCGTCCCAGCGACCCACGCCGTTTCCGAACTCCATGTTCGGCACCCAGCCCACAGGGAGATCGGCCACGACCTCGAACTCGGCGCCGCGCTCGGTGGCACACATGATGTTGCCGCCCGTTTGCTCGTAGACGGTCACGTAGACGTATCCGCAGGCGTCCACCGCGATGCCGTCGATCCCGCCGCCCGCGACGCTATCGCCGTCGCCCCACCAGCTGTCCTGCCAGCAGAGCATTCCCTTGCCCCAGTCCTGACAGGTGGCGTCATAGCCGTCGATGGAGCAGGCCGCGCCGTCGGACAACCCGTCACACGCGGCGATGAAGGGGGCATCGTCGGACTCACAGAGGAGCATGTCCCAGCGATCAACGCAGGTCCCGGGGGCATCCACCACGGTGCAGGAGTCCCCTTCAGACTGCCCGGTGCAGCCCTCGTACCAGGGGTCGCCGGCCCAGTCCGGCATGTTCTCGGAGTCGTCGTCGTCACCGCTCGCGCCCATCGAGGCGAAGAGCTCCGCTTCGCCTGCCGCGCCATCGGCGTTCAGGGGCACCGAGTGCACCGTGCCGCCCCCGAGCGTGTAGGCCGGACAAAGTGCTTTTCGTGAACGCGAACTGGCCGAGCCGATGCCCTCTCTCTCAACCTGGACGGATCTCAAGGCTCCCTACCGCCAGCGCCTCTACGTGCTGGAGGCAGACGAGGAGGGGCAGGAATCACCTCCGACGGAACCACTTGGACCGCAGGCTTTCTTCCTAGCACAGCCAGCCTTGCCCGGCGACCCTCAGTCACTCCCGACTCGGGCCCTGCCGAAGCTGGCGGACCGGCTGCACCGCCAGCGAGGAGCACCACCTGGGACTCGGCGGAGTCCTGCTCCTGGCGGGGCCGCTCCCGAGCACGAGGGCAGCAGCCCAAGCCACCCGACCCTGCACACCTCGCGGTGTGCAGGGCCGGGAGCTGGGAGGCCGACTGAGGCTCAGTTGAAGGAGCCGGGGCGCCGGAAGAAGGTGCCCGTCATCCCGGAGTCACGGCAGAAGACGGACGGGAGGTCCAGCGAGAGGGAGACCGTGAGGATCTCGAGGCCCACCGGGTCGAGGGACGCCGTGAAGCCGTAGCTTCCCGAGAGCGGTGAGCCATTGATCGCCACGTTGCGGCTGCCTCCGCCGCTGCCCTGCAGGGGGCTCAGGGGATTGAAGGTCCCCTCGATCGGAAAGCGACTCACTGGAACTTCGAGCGTCCCCTCGCACAGGTTGAACAGGGAGTTGTCGAAAGCCTCGGTCTGGACCTGGAGACCCGGCTCGACGATCCAGAGGGAGCCGCTCAGCTCTCCGTCCTTTGCAACCAGGTCGAGGATGGCGTCGTAGGAGTGCCCGGCCTCGTCCGTGATCACACCGTCGTACAGGCCGTTGAGTCCGATGTCCGCGATCCCTCCGTTGAGCAGGGCGAGCAAGGTGAAGATGCTCCGCCAGAACTTGAGCCACGCATCTTCGTCGCTCGAGATGGGGTCTTCGGCGTGCCCGTCCAGGTCCACGAAGGACACTGGCTCGCTCTGCCCGTCCCCGTCGGTGTCTCCGTTGAGGGTGACCTCGTATGCGTCGCAGACATCGGCCTTGTCGCCACAGCAGTCTCCGTAGATTTCGCAGGACTCATCGCACCAGCAGCCGTCGTCGGAGGCAGCTCCGCAGGCTCCAGCGCAGCTCCCAGCGGGCTCGGGAGTGTCGCAGACGGCGACCTTGTCGGCGCAGCAGTCGCCGAACCAGATGCAGCCGGCATCGCACCAGCAGCCCGTGGGGGCCTGCCCACCGCAGGAAGCCTCGCAGGTGCCCTCCTCCTCGGCCGGCGCTTCGTCGCCAGCCTGCTCGAGTTCATCCCACCAGTTGGCACTTGCGGGAGCGGCGAAGAGCAAGCCGAGGACGGCCAGAAAGGGGATCAGGATCGGGGCGGGAATTCGAAGGGACATGATTTCCTCCAGGTCTGTGCGCGGGAGCGCTCTTGGATCAGTTGTTCGAGACGCTCACCCGCGCGATCTCGCGGGGCAGGCAGGTGTCGTTGAGGCAGTTGACGTGCAGCAGGTTGATGGGGATGTCGTCCTTCACGAGGCCCTGGGAGCCAGCGTTCATGGTGACGGTGGTGTCGATGGCCTGGCCCCACGGCACGAAGTGGGTGGTGTCGATGGGCTGAAGGGCGAGCCCACCGAAGGGGTCTTCATCACTGAAGATCTGGAACTTGCAGCCCATGGCGCAGCTCGACGGGTCGTTGGGGCCACACTTCAAGGGGTCCGACATCCGGGTGATGCAGGCCAGTGTCTGGACCTGGGTCGCAGCACCGTTCGTCGGTGGAATGCTGTACTCGCCCTGGGGGAAGGGCACCTGGGCACAGCCCATGCCCTCGGGCTCCGGGGTCGTGAACTCGTCGAAGCTGAAGCAGCCGGACGCGCCCAGCGCGAGCAGCAGCATCATCAAGCCGAGCAGCGAGGCTGGAGAGCGCTCGCGCAGTCTGGGAAGGTTCTCCGGAGCGCGTCTCTTGGTCGGTCCCATGGGTCTCTCCTCGGTGGGCATCGCAGGGGAAGGCCTGCGGCGGGTTCACCAGGGGCTTGTCCCGGGAACCGGAGAGATCACGAACTCAGGAGAGAAAAGGCCCGGAGCTGGGCGGCGCTCGGTCGCCTCAGCCGAGATCGACGACGACCGTCGTGCCCTCGACCGCCGCCGTGAACTCTTCATGGTAGAGGCGAAGCTCGATGCGGCAGGCCGCACAGCGCGCCAGGTGGTCGATGATCTCGGGGCTGACAGTCCCCTCGATCACCTCGTGCAGCGGGGGGTGCGACTGGTTGACCGTCCCCAGCACGTCCTCCTGGCCACCTTCGGCGACTCGCACCGGCACGTACCAGCTCTCCCGTCCCGGGGGCTCGGGGCTGGCACCGATCCATTCATCGAGCAGCGCCTCCGCCGTCGCTGGACGGGCCTCGGGATCCACCTGCAGACACCGCTCGATCGCCTCGACCCGGTGGAGTGGCAGCGTCGGCTCCAGCTCGGCCACCGGCCTGTGGTTCCCCTGGACGATCCGCTGGAGAATGTCCGTCACGTGAATTCCATCGAAGGCTCGCCGACCCGTCGCCAGCTCGAAGAGCACGGCCCCCATGGAGAAGAGGTCCGCCCGCGCGTCCACCTTGCCCGCATCCCGGATCTGCTCTGGGGCGAGGTAGCCGGGCGTCCCCATGCTGGCGCCCGTCGCAGTGAGACTCAGGCTCTCCTGGTTGCCAGCGACCACCTTGACCAGCCCGAAGTCGGCAATCTTCGGCTGGACGGTGCCCCGACCCGCGGGCAGCAGGATGTTCCCCGGCTTCAGGTCGCGGTGCACCAGCCCGTGGGCGTGAGCCGCCGCGACGGCCTCGATGAGCCTCCGACCCATCACGTCGGCCTCGTCGGCCTCGAGGCGCCTGGCGCGGAAGAGATCCCCGAGGGTCAGTCCGTCGACGTACTCCAGGACGAGCCCGGGAGCACCATCCACTGCGAGGAGGTCCTGGACCGCCACGATGCCCGGGTGTGTGAGCTCCCCCTGCAGGCGCCCCTCCCGCAGCAGACGGCGCGCCACGTCCCGTCCCGCGCGGCGGAGGATCTTCAGCGCGTGAAGACTCCCCTTCTCCCGGTGCAGCACACGGTAGACCGTGGCCTGCCCGCCCCGGCCGAGCACCGCGTCGACCGTGTACGGACCGACTCGTGTTCCGAACTTCAGGCTCACGCCGCACCTCCACGGTCCCTGTCCGTCCCCCGAGCATGCAGTGCAGCCCGGGGCTCGAGTCGCACAGCGGCGAGCTGCCTCAGCCCGGCGAGGGGGAGTCCTGCGCCTGAACCAGCAGCGAAGCAAGCAACTGCTAGACTGAGCCCATGTCAAGGGAAGCGCAAGGCCCCGGCCCGAAGACCGAGCAGAGGCTCGTCGAGCGCGAACGCGAGGTGCGGGCCGGTGAGGCCGAGCGAACCCCCACCCTGGCCGCAGACCTGGACCGCCTCTTCGAGGCCCACCGCGCGAAGGTGCTTCGCCTGTGCACCCGGCTGCTGAGGAACTCCGCGCGAGCGGAGGAGATCGTGCAGGAGGCCCAGGTGGTGGCCTGGACCAAGCTCCCCGACTTCGAGGATGAGCGGCGCTTCGGCCCCTGGATCTACGGGATCGCACGGAACCTCTGCCTCAACGCGATCCGCAAGCGCGGCGAGCTCCTCACCCACGACGGGGTGCTCAAGCCGGGCGGTGTCGGCGCAACCGCGCTCAGCGAGCTGCGCATCGAGGAGCGTCGGTCGCTGCTACAGGCTGCAGCGCTCGCTGTCCTGGACGATCGCGAGCAGGAAGTGATCCACCTGCGCTACGTCGAGGGCCTCCCCCTCGATCAGATCGACTCGATGCTCAGCCTTCAGGGCAGCGGAACACGGGCCGTCCTGCAGCGCGTGAAGCGGAAGCTCCGCAAGGAGCTGGAGACCCGGCTCGAGGGGCTGGGCCACGGACGCTCCTTCGTGCACGTCTCGGAGTCCTGAGCCTGCGGTCTCGGACACAGCACCCTGGCAAGATGCCCCAGACCGGCTGGAACCTCCTACAATTCCGGGGTGTCGGACCACGAGATCCCCAAGACAGTCAGCGTCCTCGAAGAGCCTGAAGTCCAGCGACTGAGTGAGGCCCTGAGACAGACCACCCTGCCGTCCAGCTCCACCTCGGAAGAGCCCGAGATCGGAGAGTGCATCGACCGCTTCGAGCTGGTCAGAGAGATCGGAGAGGGCGGGATGGGAAGGGTGCTCGAGGCCCTGGATCCCCAGTTGCGCCGCACCGTCGCGATCAAAGTCGCACTGAACAGCTCCGAGCTGGCAGACGCTCGACTCGGGCGCTTCGTCGCAGAAGCCCAGATCACCGGGCAGCTCGAGCACCCGAACATCGTGCCAGTCCACGACCTGGGCATCACGGACCAGGGCCAGGTCTACTTCGTGATGAAGCGCGTCCAGGGACGGTCGCTCCGGGAGTTGCTGGCATCGCTGACTCGGACGGAGGGCAGGAGCCCCGAGTGGACCCGGACCCGCCTGCTCCACACCTTCATCCAGGTCTGCAACGCGGTGGCCTATGCGCACAGCCGAGGCGTCCTTCATCGCGACATCAAGCCCGACAACGTCATGCTCGGTGCCTTCGGGGAGGTGCTCCTGCTGGACTGGGGCATCGCGCGCATGGGTGGAGGCCAGGACGGAGGCGTCAGAACCAACACCGGCGAGCACTTCCAGGTCGACAAGACCGTCGAGGGAGCCATCCTGGGGACCCCCGGCTACATGAGCCCCGAGCAGGCTCAAGGGCGACTCCAGAAGCTCGACTTCCGCTCCGATGTCTGGAGCCTCGGCGCCCTCCTGTACGAGGTCCTGACCCTGCGGCGTGCCTACCGGGGGCGCAGTGCCGCGAGCATGCTCTTCGCAGTGGTCTCGGAGCCCCCACCGGACCCGAGAGAGGAGAGCCCAGAACGCAGGGTCCCGGACGAGATCGCCGAGATCTGCCTGCAGGCGATGGCCACCCAGCCCGACGACCGCTTTGAGAATGCCGGCAAGCTCGGAGCGGCAGTCGAGGCCTTCCTCGAGGGCAGCAAGAGGCGGGAGGCAGCAGAGCAACACCTCGTGGAGGCCCGCAGCGCCTGGGGCCGCTACGAGGGCCTGAGCGCGGAGCGGCAGCGACTCCGGGAACGCCAGAGAGAGCTGGACTGCGAGGTCCCCGCCTGGGCTCCACTCTCCGCCAAGGCCGAGCTGCTGCAGACGCGCTCCACGATCCAGCAACTGCGTCGCGAGCGCGTGGACTGCTTCGAAGAGGTGATCTTCGCCTGCGACCAGGCCCTGAGCCAGGATCCTGACAGCGAGCCCGTTCGGAGCTTCCTCGCCGAGGTCCACTACCGCCGCTTCGAGGAGGCGGAGGCAGCGGGAGACAGCGAGGAGGGCCAGCACCACCGGCGGCGAGTCGAGCGCTACGACCGGGGCGACTTCGCTGCCCGACTCGGGGGCACCGGAGCCCTGAGCCTGCGCACCGAGCCCGCCGGAGCGGAGGTGTTCTGCGAGCGCTTCGAGCAGCAGGGACTCGTCTGGCAGCGGGTCGAACAGCGCAGCCTGGGACGAACCCCCCTGGACTCCGTCCCCCTGGAGCAAGGGAGCTACCTTCTCACCCTCCGATCTGCCGGCAAGAGGGACACCTGCTACCCGATCTGGCTCCCGCGAGGGCACCACTGGGACTCGGGGCCGGAGCCGCTCCCACTCTTCAGCGATGCCGAGATCGGGGAGGACTTCCTCTACATCCCCGCAGGCCCCTTCGTCTGCGGGGGCGACCCGGAGGCCATGCTGCCCAGCGAGGCCCGGAGCCTGTGGCTCGACGGCTACTTCCTCGCGCGCTTCCCGGTGACGCTCCTGCAGTGGTGCGAGTTCCTCAACAGCCTCGCGATCGAGGACCCCGAGCAAGCCTGGCAGCGAGTGCCGAGGGCCGAGGGCAACCTTGGCGACCAGGGAAACACCGGGCAGTACTGGGATCGCCCCGCGGCCGGAGAGCCGTATCGCATCCCGGAGCAGGACCGCCAGGGCGACCCCTGGGATCCCACGTGGGCCGTGCTGGGCATCGACGCCTACGACGCGGACGCGTACGCGGCCTGGTGCTCCACGCGGGATCACCTCAGCTACGAGCTCCCCCGGGAGCTGCAGTGGGAGAAGGCTGCCCGCGGCGTGGACGGCCGGGTCTTCCCCTGGGGCAACACCTTCGACGCAACGCTGTGCAAGATGCAGGAGAGCCAGGCCGAGCGCCCCATGCCGACCCCGAACGGGAGCTGCGCCAGCGACTGCTCCGTCTACGGAGTCCGGGACCTGGCTGGCAACTTCCGGGAGTGGTGCGGCGACCCCGAGTTCGACGGCAACCCGAAGCGGCGCCCCGTCCGCGGAGGGTCCTGGTACACCATCTCCCGGGACTGCCGGGCCGCCAGCCGGAGCGGAAGCATTCCGTGGAACGTCTGCGCCCACTACAGCTTCCGTCTTGCTCGACCGCTTCCCGCGAGCAAGAGCTCCGACCGCTGAGTACCCCAGGGTGAGACGCTCCACCGGCCACCCCGACTGGGCCGTGACCTCGCAGCCACAGGAGGCAAGATGAGCTGGAGCAAGCCCGAGCTGCTCGACGCCTGCACCTGGGCAGCCTGCGCCAGGGTCTCGAAGAGCTCCAGGCTGCCCAGGTGCAGGCCCGAGTGGGAACCCGCGTCGATGGAGACCACCGACCCGAGAACCGCGGGGAGCGTGCAGCCGTGACGAGCCAGGGCTACCTCGCCCAGGGCCTCACGCGCCGCATCGAGGAGCTGCAGGCCTCGCTCGTGCAGGTCACCCAGCTCGACCGGGGAGCGCGAGTGCGGGTGAGTCCAGGCGCCTTGTTCCAGGTGGAAGAGGAAGACGGAGACTGCTCCTGATTCGCCATTCTGCGCGTGTAGGCCGGACAAAGTGCTTTTCGTGAACGCGAACTGGCCGAGCCGATGCCCTCTCTCAACCTGGACGGATCTCAAGGCTCCCTACCGCCAGCGCCTCTACGTGCTGGAGGCAGACGAGGAGGGGCAGCTGGCCTGGACGAGCATCTACTCCCTCGAAGCTCCCGACGCCGCCATCGGGCTGTGCAGCGCGGGCGAGCTGGGCGAGTTCAGCGCGGACGAGGTCTCGCTTCGCGAGGGCTGCGGCGTCTCCCTGGACTGGGACGCCTCGACCCAGGTCTTCGAGGGGGGCACCGGTGGGGAGTCGTGCGCGAGCAGCCTCGGAGGCGCCGCCTACGCGACCTCGGAGGTCTCCATGGACGTCGACCGGATCCTGAGCTGGGATCGCGGCTTCGATGCCAGTGGCGCACAGGCCTGGGGAGCGACCGCAGGCCCCTACGAGTTCTTCCGCCAGGACTAGGGCAGCACGGCCCGGCCTCAGCGCAGGAGGCGGTACTCCTGCGTCCCCCGGTTGTGGACGTTGAAGACCAGCTCGAAGCGGCCCGAGGCGGTGTCCTGGCCGGCTTGCCAGTAGTCGTTCCCCTCCACCGACTGGTCGACCCGGACCCAGTCGCCGTCGACCTGCTGCTCCAGGCGCCAGCCGTCGTGGTGGGGCAGGCCGCGGATCGTGACGGGGGTGTAGCCCAGGCCTCCCTCCAGGGTGAACTGGACGGCGAGGTCCCCCGGCGCCGCTTGCAGCTCCACCGGGTGAGTCCGCAGCAGGGTCCCGACCGAGGGGCTGACGGCCAGGCGGTTGCCGTCCGCCAGCTCGAGGATCATGTCCGTGGTCCCGAAGGACACCGCGTCGATGGCCGTCAGGTAGTCGCTCTGCCCGTAGTAGCTGCTCTTGTCTGACGGAATGACCAGGTACTCCACGGTGGCCCGGACCACGCTGCCCGCGGGGATCACCGGGTTGGCGGGGTCGTAGGGCAGGCCCAGCTCGAAGGCGACCTGGGAGTTCCCGTTGTTGGTTCGGACGAGGTTGAAGACGGGAGTCTGGGTCTGGACGCTGCCCAGCTCGGCCTCGTAGGAGCGGACGACGAAGGCGACGTCGGCCAGGTGCTCGTTGAGCGAGTCCTCCCAGTTGCTCGCGTAGAGCATCCCCCAGGGCGCCTCCCCCAGGACCACGAGTCCCCGGTCGTCGTCCGAGGCGTAGCCCGCGAAGGAGACCGGCACGACCTCCTCGTCCACCAGGACTCCCTCGGCGTTTCCGTAGGCGTAGCGCGTGAAGCCGTTGTCCGAGTAGCTGTCGGCCGCAAGCTGGAAGAGGGACATGCGCTGGTAGGGCACGTCCTCCAGGAACGTGTACTCCAGGTGGTAATAGGCGCGGACTAGGTCGTCCGTCCGGCCGAGCTCCGTCGTGATGACGGCCTCGATGGCGGCGTCCCCGGTCGAGACTCCGGCGTAGCGGACGCGCGTGAGGTTGGGCCCGGTGGCTGCGTACTGGCTGCGGAGGCGCTGGAGCCGCCCCTTGATCCCGAGCTCGTCCTCGAAGACGAGGAAGTCGGCTCCACCCACGTTGCCGGTCCAGCCCCAGCCGTTGCCCGCATCGACCAGGAAGGGACGCACGTCGTCCACCATGGAGCGCTGAAGCGTCTGGTCCGGGTCGTAGGTGATGGTCTCTCCCCAGGCGCCCAGGGAGGACTCGTCCCACTGCTGGTTGGTGCCCCAGCCCACCAGGCTGAGCTGCGCGTGAGCGGCCGTGTAGGCCTCGCCCCAGCTGGAGTGGGCGAAGGTCAGCTCGAGCTCGTGGGTGCCGGGGGGCACGAGCAGGGCGCTGTACAGGTGGTACCAGGTCTGTCCGTGCCAGTTCTTGGAGATCTGGATGGGAGCCCCGACGGGCTCGCCCTGCAGGTCCCGGAACAGGGGGCTGCCGCCGGTGATGTAGAAGGCCGCATTCTGGTTGCCATCGAAGGCGAGGGGGACGGAGACAGGGGTCCCACCGTCGTTGTGCAGGACGACGCGGTGCCGGTTGTACCAGGTGTGATAGACGGGGTTGCCCCAGTCCGGCCAGGTGGGCGCTCCGACCATGTACAGGTCCCGGAGGTCCACGTCGTAGGCTCCCCGCGACGGGTCCCACGGCGCCTCGGCCAGCTCTTCCGTGGGCTCGCCGTCCCGGAAGAGCTGGGCGAACTCCACCCGCACCTCGGAGCCGGGAGCCAGCTGGTGTGCCTGCTCTTCTTCCGTGCCAGGAAGAGTGGGCAGGAAGAGAACGTGCAGGGGCACCTCCTCCTCGTCGGCCACGGAGACGACCGCACGTTCGAAGGTGAGGCTCCCGTCCGTGTCTCGGACGATGCTGGCCTCGTCCTCGTAGGCCTGGGGCAGGGCGAAGGTCCAGCCGCTGCCGTCGTCGCCGTGGATGCGGACCGCTCGGGTCCCGTCCAGCCAGCTCGTCTCGGCGTACTGCGCCACCGCCTCGCCCGACAGCGTCAGTCGCACCGTGAGCGGGCCGCTCCCGCTCGCTCGCTGCGCCCGGTGGGTGAGCACGAAGTGGCGTGGCATAGCCGCGAGGTCGACGCCGCCGACCAGCTCGGGGGCGTCGGCGTAGTCGACCTGGGGAATGGTGACGAACTGCATCCAGTGGCCGCTGTCGACCAGCTGGGAGGGGTTGTCGGTGTCGCCGTCGTCGCCCCGGAAGGTCGTGGCGACACGCTCCTGTCCGTCGTCGATCACGGAGTAGCTCACAGCGGCGGCCGGCAGCCCACTGATCGCCGTGTTGGACTCGACGAGCGCGTCCTCGACGTCGACGCTGTCGGCTCGGAGCCCCAGGCGGGTGATGTCCGCGCCCTCTACGTCGTAGGCGAGCCCGTAGTAGCCGGTGTGGACGTAGCGCAGGGTCTCGGGGATCCCGAAGTTCCCCCAGGGTCGGAAGTTCTCCGGCCAGTACAAGAAGGCGTAGTCCCGGGAGTTCAAGAGGAGGGGATCGGCCTCCTCGAGTGTCGAGTCGTCGTCGTCGTCACCGCTGTCGTCGTCGTCGCCGCTGTCGTCGTCGTCTGCTGCGTCGTCGTCGTCCGCTGCGTCGTCGTCGTCTGCTGCGTCGTCGTCGGGAGGCGGGCCCGCGCAGCCTCCCGGGAGGAGGGCACCCAGCAGGAGGAGCAGGAGCGCTCTCAGTGCGGCGCGCAGCCCTCTGGGACTGGTCAGGGTCATCTCGAAGGCTCGCCTCCTTGCATGCAGGTGCAGCGTGGCACACAACGCACGGGAACTGCACTCAATGAGCCCTGCAGGAGGTTGCCCTGCGGGGAGCTTCCTGGGAGCATGGGTTGCCAACCGACGAGGGGGCACGGAGGAGACAATGCGAAGTCGAGTGTTCGGAGTACTGCTCACCCTGGCTGCGTGCTGCTGCTTCGCTGCACCCACGCTCGCCAATGAGTCTGCCAACGCCACGATCACGGAGCACACGGTCGATCCGAAGGCGACCGAGGTCATCGGCTTGTTCATCGCGGCCTTCGGTGAGAGCGACGAGGACGCGCGCTGGAAGGCGGTCTTTCCTCTGATGCACTCATCGACCTTCAACCGCGATGGCACTGAGGTGCACTCGAACTTCAAGCGGCTCATCGGCCGCAAGGCCTCCGCGATCACAGGGGCACAGAGCCCTCCGAAGATCGACAAAGTGGAGCGCATGACCTACCCCGAGGACAAGCCCTTCTCGGCTGGCCAGCTCCGAGCCACCGTCGTGGACCGCTACGTCGTGGCCGGAAACGGTGGGAGCTTCAAGGTGATGATCTACACCGAGGATGGCGTCCCCAGGATCATCAACGTGCAGTGAGCCATCGGGGCGCTCCCGGCCCTCTCTGCCAACGTGACTGAGACACTGGCCTCCCCGAGAATTACTGAGCAGGGCGGGAGAGGCAGAGACGATGGCAAAGGACGAGAAGCTGGCAGACTGCACGCCGTCCGACCTTTGCTTCGGGAGGGGGTCACGCTCCATGCGAACAGTTTCCTTGTTGGTTGCGGCTACAGCGGTCGCCATGGCCTTGGCGGCAGCGCATTGCGCGTCTGGCAGCCAAGAAGGACAAGCGCAGGTGGAGACGAGCAGCGCGGTCGCGGAGTTGATCGGCAAGTCCTTCGAGGATGCGCAGCAGGCACTGGGCAAACCCATCCAGGAAGACCGCTTCGAACTTGGCATGGCGGTCCCGGAGTTCAGGATCGAGTTGAACAACTTCTTCGACGCTGCCCGGAGAGCGGAGGATC
>JAAESI010000236.1 GCA_024229515.1 Pseudomonadota bacterium
ATTTCGTTCACGTCCAGCACCACCATGCCCGCCGCGTTGCCGGAGAGGGCCGCGTCCTCGGTGACCATTCCGCCCGCCTCCAGCCGCAGCTGCATCCCGGGCACGCACTGCTCCTTGGCGGGGCTGCCCGCCGACGAGCACCCGCCGCACGACCCGAACACGAGGCTGTGCTTGGGGCCCGAGACCCCGGTGCTGCACGGCAGGTCGAAGCGGTCCACGTCGTCGCACCGGCAGTGGCCGTCCGCCAGGAAGACGGACACGATCGAGTCCGGCACCGCTGTGACGGGCTCGCCCGACGCGCACCCCGACGGGATCTCCCACCAGGTCACGAGCACCTCCGCCACCGGCGTGGTGGCCCCGCCGCTCGTCTCCTCCACGGTCGGCACGAAGCCCGTGCTCGAGAACATCAGCGCGTTCGTGGGGCCGCCGTTCGCCACGGACTGCATCAGGCCCACGTCGAGCGACGCGACGACACCCTCGTACAGGGCGTCCTCGCCTTCGGATGCCCTCGCCGTGGCCACCAGACGCAGCCCCTCCGTCGCCTGGGCAGGCGCCACGAAGCCCACGACGACGGACTGCTTCCAGTCATCGCGGGGCACGAGCACGGTGACGGCGCTCGTCAGGGACGCGCGGAATGGCGACTGCTCCGGCACGCCAGCATCGTCGAAGGCTCGCAGCAGCTCTTCGCCGGAGCCCGTGAAGAGCTGGGACGCGTCCAGCATAGCGGACGTCTCGCCGTTCGTGCCCATGGCCGCCACCTGCACGTACAGCCCCGGCGCCGTTGGCGGCGACGACAGGGTCACGATCACCGGCACGGCCTGGCCGTAGGCGACGTCATGTCCGCTGGCCACGCCGCCCAGCGATAGCACCAGGCTGGCCTTGGCTCCGGTGCCGTTGCCGGCCGGCGGCTTCGTGGGGCAGTCATCGGCGTTGGCCTCGTCGGAGCAGTCGAGCACGTCGTTGTCCTTGATGCGAACCGCGATGCTGCTCACCACACCGGCCGGGAACGCCTGGCTCAGCTCGCAGCCGTCTGCCGTTTCGACCACCAGCGTCAGCCCCGACATGTGCATCGGACCCTCAACCGCGTCGTCGTCCACCGCCGACACGCGGATCACGCCCACGTCGCCCGACATTTCGTTCACGTCCAGCACCACCATGCCCGCCGCGTTGCCGGAGAGGGCCGCGTCCTCGGTGACCATTCCGCCCGCCTCCAGCCGCAGCTGCATCCCGGGCACGCACTGCTCCTTGGCGGGGCTGCCCGCCGACGAGCAC
>JAAESI010000237.1 GCA_024229515.1 Pseudomonadota bacterium
AAGGGTATGGCCCGACCGTCGCAGCGGCCGCAGGAGCGCGTCAGGAGCGCGAGAAGGCCCGGCAGGCACAGGAGACAGCCCGGAGCCTGCGTGACCGCCTGAAGCCCGTTCTGGACGCTCTGGGGCCGCTTAATCGCGATATGCAGGCCAAGGCGGCCCAGATCATCAAGGCCGTGGGCGAGAAGCTGCTCGCCGAACAGCGCGAGGCGACACGCCAGCGGCAGGCCCAACGGCTTCGCAGTCGCGGCCGGGATCGCGACGACGGCGGGCTGTCTCGTTGACCCTACAGGTGGCTAACGGAAGGTGTTTATGGCTTGCAGTTACTGAGAACGACTTGCTTTTTTCCGCCATCGTGGGTTGAAAGGTTCATGTCGTTGTTCTTCCCCCAGAGTTCGTAGGAGTGGTTTTTGCTGGTAGAGATGTAGCGTACTCCTGATGCACTCTTGGCGCGTTTCAGCGGGACAAGCTCATCCATTTGCAGCATCACGGCATAGTCTCCGACGTACACGACATCCAACGTCTTTCCGCCTTCGCAAGCGTACTTGGTCTGGATCATCTTATCCGCCGCTGAAGCAAGATTCGGAGCGATTGCCGCCATCATGGCAGCAAGAGCGAACGTTTTTTTCATAAAGATTTTCTCCTTCGTTTCGTTGCTCATTGTGGGGAGTGCCTTCAAACATGTCCAGCGTTTTCGGGTCGCGGTCGTCGTTTGGCCGCTCTTCCGGGCTGAACATCGACATGATCCGGCGGCGGATATCGCCGTCCTTGTTGACCAAGGTTTTGGTCACGAAGGCCGCGTATTCCTTGGCGTTGTCGTAGCCCTTCCAGACCTCGTGAGGGTCCAGCGCGTAGGCGCAAACTCGGCCAGCGACAGGGATGCGGACAAGCGCCCGGTTTTCTTCCAGGTAGGCGAGCCAAGACCGGATAGTCCTGGTAGTCACCTTCATGTGATCGGCCAAAAACTGCTGATCGCAGATCACCGCGCCACAAGTCGGGTCGATGTGCTCGGCAAAGAGGGCGTACAGACCGGCAGCGCCTGAATTGCCCGTAGCAAGCTCCCGTACGCGCCTCCAACCCCTCGAATACACCTGTGTGAACCCCTTGTTCTTCCGCGCTTCCTCGCGCTCCTGAGCCTCTTTCTCGTCCAGCATGGCCAGCTCGCGCTGGCGAATACGCCGTTGAGCGTCCGTCGCTACCGTGATCTGCTGCATGGGCATCCCCTCAAACCGGAAACACTGCATCCGGACAATCGGACGTCAGCTTCCTATTGGTGGAAATTCTATTCCGAGTCGACAGTCCTATGCAAGGATTTTTTTTTCCTATTATAGGAAGTGAGCGGAAGCAAGCTGCTTCCGGTTGTCCGGAAGCCCTGCTTCCTATTACATCCGCCTAACTTATTGTTTTTATTCAAAATCAGTATTTTTCCCTTCTCCTCTAAGGGGCTGCCGCCCCGCCGGCGGCCGCTGCGCGGCCTTGGCACCCCGCTGACGGCCCCTGCGGGGCCTCTGAAAAAGGCCACCCGGCCGGTGGCCGGGTGACGTTGTTTGTGGGGCCTCCGGCGGCCGCTGCGCAGCCTTGGGGCGGTGGGCGCTGCCCCCCGCCACCCCCCGCGTTCGCCACGTGGCAGGGGTGCAGGGGCTACGGGCCTGCGGCCCTTCACTCCTGCACCCCTACCGGGGAGCGTGGGTCGTTCCAGGCGCGTCAAGGGCCGCTGCGCTCTCCGGGGGTGGCCCGTGTCCTCGCCCTGCGGGCTGCGGGCCGCGCCAGCCACCCCCTGCGCCCTTGACCCGCCTTCCACTCCGGCGCTGTCGGAAATTTCCTACCCGGCCATGAGGCGATTTCCGACACGCCAGCGGGCCACTGGCTGACGCCTTCAGCGGAGGGCAGGGTCAAGGGCGCGCCCGCAGGCCGCAGCCCGGAGCGAAGCGCAGGGACCGGGCGAGGACGCGGGCGAAGCCGAACCCTTGACGCTGACCGCAGCGCCCCAGCCTGTGCGAGTGGGGGCAGGGACGAAGGGCGAAGCCCGCCACCCCTGCCCCCCGAGCCTCCCGGCGGCGAGGGTGGGGAGTCCAGAGGGGCAAAGCCCCTTTGGGCAAGGCCGAAGGCCGCCGCAGGAGCAAGCCCGAAGGGCGCTGCAACCGCCGCAGGCGGGCACGACTTTGCGAAGCAAAGTCTAGTGAGTACACTATCATCTGATAGTGGCCCGCCGGAGGCACCGCCTTGCGCTGCCCCGACTGGCCGGATTCGGACACCAAGAGGGGAGGGGCAAGCATGGCGGCCTACGCGATCATGCGATGCAAGAAGCTGTCGGGGATGGGCAGCGTGGCGGCGGCGTTGCAGCACTGCTACCGGGAGCGCGAGACGCCCAACGCTGACGCCGAACGCACGCCGGACAACGAGCACCGGGCGGCCACCTCGACCGATGCGGCGATGGGGCGGCTGCGCGAGTTGCTGCCGGAGAAGCGGCGCAAGGACGCGGTGCTGGCGGTCGAATACGTGATGACGGCCAGCCCGGAATGGTGGGCCAAGGCCACGCCCCAGCAGCAGGCCGCGTTCTTCGACCAGGCGCAGGGCTGGCTGGCGGCCAAATACGGCGCGGATCGCATCGTGACGGCCAGCATCCACCGCGACGAGGCCACCCCGCACCTGTCGGCCTTCGTCGTGCCGCTGACGCAGGACGGGCGGCTGTCGGCCAAGGAGTTCATCGGTGGCCGCGACAAGATGCGGGCCGACCAGACCAGCTTTGCCGAGGTGGTGAGGGATCTCGGGCTGGAACGCGGCATCGAGGGCAGCCGGGCCACCCATCAGCGCGTCCAGAGCTACTACGGCGCCATCGAGCGCCAGCCCGGGCACGCCACCATCACGCCGCAGGCCATCGAGCCGCGGGTGCTGCGTAAGGGGATTTTCTCAAAGGACGTGGAGACGCCGGAGGCCGTGGCCGCCCGCGTGACCGCTGCCGTCAGGGAAGGGTATGGCCCGACCGTCGCAGCGGCCGCAGGAGCGCGTCAGGAGCGCGAGAAGGCCCGGCAGGCACAGGAGACAGCCCGGAGCCTGCGTGACCGCCTGAAGCCCGTTCTGGACGCTCTGGGGCCGCTTAATCGCGATA
>JAAESI010000238.1 GCA_024229515.1 Pseudomonadota bacterium
GTGAATAATTGAGGATCGGTTAACATAAACTGAACAAACAGTTCCTGCAAGTCTGATGAATAATTTTTGACTTCTGACATTTATTTACCTAGGGTTATTACTATATTATACAAAATTTATTACCGTTTGTCAACATTAATATGTTTCAATTAATTTATCAGCAATTCCGTGTTTAATTGCTTCTTCTGGTGTTAACCAATGGTCTGTTTTCGGTGCTAACATATGTTTACGAATGTAGTTTTCTTTCTTTCCTGTACATTTAATATAATGTTCAAGAAGTTTTAGATTTGTCCATTCTATATGAGATTGGGCATCTATTATATCGTGATACTGACCACGTGTTGAACCACTGAATTCATGTGACATAACTGCTGTATTTTGTGTTAGATAACGATGTCCTTTCTTACCAGCCATCATAAGCATTACACCACATGATGCAATTGAGCCCATTCCGTATGTATGAACGGGAATTCGTGACTGCTTTACAACATCAATTAAATGCATACAACTATCTACAAATCCACCAGGACTATTAATATATAAATGAATA
>JAAESI010000239.1 GCA_024229515.1 Pseudomonadota bacterium
AGTCCTAGCCCTGACTATTACACACATCTCTAGAGATTAATATTCCCAGAGCAGGACACGCACTCGGATCTCTGATGCAATCCCCCCCATGACGAACACGTGGGGCGAGAGCATGGGCGGACAGATTCCAGCAAAACTGTGCGGACGGGCGCTGAGTGCGGCGGACGTGGAGACGATCCGGCGGGAGATCCGCCTGGCCGATCCGCCGATTCGCTCGGAGATCGCCCGACGGGTGTGCCGGGCATTGGCGTGGACCAACGCCCTGGGGCAACCGAAGCTGATGAGCTGCCGGGTGGGTCTGCTGCGGCTGCACCGCTCGGGCCTGATCGAGCTGCCGGCGCCGACCGGCGGCAACGGCAACGGCCGGCCCCTGAGGCATGCGCCGAAGCAGTGGCCGGAGGAAGTGCCGCTGCACGGGAGCGTCGGCGAATTGTCCGGTCTGCGCCTGGAGCCGGTGGCCGACAAAGCGGTCTCGCGGCTGTGGAACGGCCTGATCGACCGCTACCACTACCTGGGCTACACGCCGTTGCCGGGGGCGCAGATACGCTACCTCATCGAATACGACCAGGGGCTGTTGGGGGCGCTCGGCTTCGGGGCGGCGGCCTGGAAGGTGGCGGCGCGCGACTGCTGGATCGGCTGGGAGGCGTCGGTTCGCGAGGCGCACCTGGGCCGGGTGCTCAACAACGCGAGATTTCTCCTGTTGCCCTGGGTTCGGGTGCGAAATCTGGCTTCCAAGGTCTTGGCGCTGTCGGCCAGTCAAGTGGCCGACGACTTTGCCGCCCGTTATGGCGAGCGCCCGGTGCTGCTGGAGACCTTCGTGGAGATCCCGCGCTTTCGCGGCAGCTGCTACCGGGCGGCCAACCGGCGGTATTTGGGCGAGACTCAGGGTCGGGGCAAG
>JAAESI010000240.1 GCA_024229515.1 Pseudomonadota bacterium
ACGACGCTCGGGACCGCTAAGCGGCGCGGTCAGGCCGCGAACACCTCGACCTCGACCTTGCGCTCCTCGATGCCGCGGGTCGTGTCCGACTTCAGCCAGTCTCGCCGCTCGTGCCCCGGGCGCGTGAGCCTGCAGTACTGGTTGAAGAGCCAGCCCACGAGCCGGTGCAGCTGAGGCTGAGTCAGCACGAGCTTGAACCCTGCGCGGTCCGCTAGGAAGAAGACCTTCCGAGCGAGGGAGCCGCCGAACTCGAACGCGTCGATGCCCAGGACGGCCAGGTCGTTCTCGATCCAAGTCAGGATCGGCAGGGCGGGCAGGACCAGGCTCAGCCGCCGGAGCTGGGCGGTGGGGCTGTACCGGCGCCACTTCGACATCGGGAACTCGGCGAAGTAGCTCATGGGCAGGGCGGTGTGCCTCGACTCGTCCAGATGGAAGAGCCGCAGGAGCTCCAGCCCCGGGAGGTGGGACATCATCCCGAACAGGCTGAGCGCGAAGCCCTCCACGACGACGTTCATGCCGAAGAACTTCTCCATGCCCTTCGACTTGAAGGTGCGCTCGAGCAGGACGTACTCGTACGCGCACATGCGGGGAACCGGCATGTCGAAGGCCTGGATGAGCTGGCGCAGAACCACGAAGTGCTTCGCCTCCTCCAAGACCTGCATCGTCAGCGCGGAGCGAGCGCCGGTGCTCTTGACCTCGTTGAGCAGCTCGGCCGAGACCAGCCACGCATACGCCTCGCCGTGGCCGATGAGCGACAGGATGTTCACGATGGCTTGCTTCTGCTCGGGGGTGTACTCCCGGTTGAGCAGCTCCTTGAACTCGGCGCTCCGCATGCGCTCGACGTGCTCCCGCTCCGCCGAGTCGAGGGCGCCCTCCGCCAGCTCGATCAGCGCGAGCTCCTCCTTGTTGCAGTCCTTGAAGTCGCTCCACGGGGCGTGCGTCTCGGCCTTCCAGAGCAGCCGGAGGCTCTTGTCGTAGTGGCGCGTGCGCATCTTGTCGCTCGGGCCGCCGATGAACTCGTAGCCGTGGTCGTCATACGCGGCCTTGCGGCCGAACCCGATCAGACCCGTGGCTCGGTCCACGAACCGAACCACCCGGTTCAACGCCGACTCGATTCGATGGTTGCGGCGGGTGACTTGGGGGCTGATGGTGAGTGCGTCGAAGTTCATGATTCGTCCTCCCGAGGGTCGGGTTCGTTGTTCCAGATGGATTCCGCGAGGGGCAGGGCTTGGTGTCCTCCCCCCCCCCAAAGTGGGTCTTGGAGTTCGTCGGCGGCGCTGAACATCAGCAGGTTGCAGACGGTCTGCATGAGCGCGGCGCGTACCGGATAGTCGGGGGCGATCCGGTCGCCCGCCTCGGCGCGGATGAACGACTCGACAAGCGCCAGGATGGGGGGCCCCTGCAGCGCGATGGTCCGGCGGCCCGGCCCCCGACCGTCCAGCAGCTCCCGGAGCAGCAGGCGACCCGCCGCGGGGCGAGCCTCGAGGAAGGATGCGAAGCGTTCGATGGGCGCCGTGAGGCGCTCGCGGTATCCCCGCGCTCCCTCCATGGCATCGACCATGGCCCCCCCGAGATCGGCGAACGTTCGCTCGACGACCGCCGTGTAGAGCTCTTCCTTGGTGGAGAAGTGGTACAGCAGCGACGGCCTGCGGATGCCCAATCGACCGGCGATGTCGGCCAATCGGGTCCCGGAGAAGCCGCCCAAGGCGAACTCCTGCTCTGCGGCGTCGAGCAGCCGCTCCCGGGTCTCACCTCTGGTTCTTCGTTCAACCACTTGTCTACTCGCGAGTAGGTAATCACGAGTTCGCCGAATGGTCAAGAGAATGGCCACGTACAGGGCACATAGCGGGTGCACATGTGCGCCGCCCTACTCATGAGTAGAGAGTCGCGTTCGGCTGGTAGTCCCTGGTGGCCGGGAGCGGGCGGTCCCACATGCTCCGAGGCGTTGTTGCACGGCTCGGCGCGAGGCCCAATCGACCCACTGAGCGACTCTCCCGAAGCTTCAGGTGCGCACCGCCACCGACTCCGGCATCCCGAGTTCGGTCATTCGATTGAACGGGGGGGCTGGGAGGGCCGGGAGGTCAAGAGGTTGAGCCATGCACCAACGCCTCGCGGAGTGTCTACCGGAGAGGACCGACCCGACCCGCTGGAGCGGGAGCGCGACTCCAACTTCGGGTACACGGGCGGGCTGGATCTGGCCGATCCCGAGGTTCGGCTGCGCATCATCGGCTCGGAATTCGGTGCGTGTAGGCCGGACAAAGTGCTTTTCGTGAACGCGAACTGGCCGAGCCGATGCCCTCTCTCTCAACCTGGCGTGCTCGTGCGGAACGGTGGGGGACATCTGCTGCAACCTCGACGGCTGCTAATTCCGCCGCCCCAGCCCCTGCGTCACCGCCGCCCGGCTGACGGTCCTCGTTGGCTGAGCTGCTTCGGTGCTCGAAGGCAGGGTGCAGACCCTGCTGATCAGCGCTGGATGCAGACGCGCCCGGAGCGGGTGAGAGAGCGTGCCTGCCGGTGGGTCACGTCGTCGCCGTAGTAGACGTCGATGTGGCTCCCTCGAATCCCCCCTCCGACGTCCTCCGCTCGCCTGGGACCGAGGCCCTCGATGAGCAGCTTGGAGCCGAGCGGGATCACCGAGGGGTCGACGGCGACGGTCCGGTTCGAGTCCGCGCAGCGGCCGCTGGCGGTGAGGGGGCAGTCGAGGACCTCAAAGCAGCCTCGGCCGCGGTAGTGAACAATGCGCCCGTCGCGGGCCCGGCCGCTTCCCTGCAGGCGCACGCCCTGGTCGAAGAGGAAGCCGAGGGGCCAGCTGCCCTCGAGCCCGCAGACCCCCTCCACGTCGGGGGTGTTCTCGAACTCTGCTTCCTGGGCGAGGACGTAGGCCGTCAGGCGAAAGTCGCCGAGGTCATCCCAGCCCTCGGGGCAGGTGGTCTCGCTGACACTCTCCAGGGACTCGGGGGTGCCGATCACGAAAGCCTCGGCTCCTGCTCCCGTGGGGCTGCTCGGGGGCATCAGTGTGCTCGAAGTCCCCTGGGCGGAGCTGGGAGCAGGCAAGCTCCAGCCGACGCTGGAAGCTCGAGCCAGTCCGCTCGTGTGGGTCTGCCATGCAGCGGCGAGGGGAACGAGAGCCAGCAGGACGAGCACGAAGTGCAGCTCCCGCGGGAAGCTCAGTCCGAGTCCGGCGCGTCCAGGAAGTCCCACCGGGGCCACGGCGGGCAGGGTCGAGCTCTGCATTCATCTCTCCTGCTGCGTTGAGCGACCCTCCAATAGATCGGCCGATCGAGCCGAAACTTGAGGGCAGACCTGCAGCGGGAAGCTAGAGCAGGCCCATCAGGTCAAGACGCCGAGCCATGCACCAACGCCGCGCTGCTGCGCACCACCCTGGCGATGCAGGCCAAGGCTCGAGCGGAGCGCCTGCTTCCCAAGGGCCGCTGGATCAACCCGCTGCTGTGGATCAAGGTCTGGCGAGACAGGGTCATCGACCTGCTGGTCGGCTGGCTC
>JAAESI010000241.1 GCA_024229515.1 Pseudomonadota bacterium
GCAGGGCGCGATTGGGAAATCAGCTCGGCGACATCGCAGGTGGAGGCGGGGGGCGCGCCCTGCCCTGCTCGGACAAGAGGATGGCGGCCGAAATGGCTTCGATGAGGTCCGGCTTCAAAATGGCTCACCGCCTGCCCCTGCGGAGGCGGCCTCCGCAGGGGCAGGCGGTGACATCGCGCTGGAAGACGCGCTTCGCTTCTCGACCCAAACCGTCGGCCCAACCCATTCGGGCGGGGCGGAGTGGGGCCGTCGGAACCGCGGCGGACTCTCCGGGGGGCTCGGGCAGAATGTAGGGACGATAGGGGGAGGCGTTCGAGAAAACCCCAAAGGCGCGGACCATGTGGAATCTCGGGGGAGGCACCAACGCGCAAAGACGGGCGATGAAGGCCGAGGGCTCGAACACGAGCTTGCGAACGCCGCCGCGCCAGGTGCGCTTGAGGCGCAGCTCGATTCGGCCATCGGGGAGACGACGGAGGCGGCGCAGGGCTAGAGCCGGGCGGCCGAGGTAGCGGCACAAGCGCTCGAGACCCTCGCGATCATCCGCGCGAATCCGCACGGCGGCGTGGAGCTCGAAGCCGGCGTGGCGAGCGCACAGCGGCCTCTTGGGGCGCGCCACGCCCACCGAAGCCAGAGCCGGGCCGAGAGGCTCCCGGATCCGCTGAGCCATCGATTGGGCGCAGCGCTGGAGAAATTCGGCCTGCGAGCGCTTGTGCGAAGGCACGGGCGCCGCGGCATAACGCGCCAGACAGCGTGCGATCAGACCGTGGAGACGCTCCGCTACGCGCTGGACCAGGGCGGTGATGTCAGCCTGACTCGGAGCCGGGAGGGGGAGGAAGTCCACCGACAGCGTGCCCTCCCGCTCCACGAAGACCCCATCGGGGACCAGGGTGTGGAGATGGAAGTACAGCCCCGCGCCATCCGAGAAGCGTTGGATCCAGACCATCGCGGCAGGTAGCGGGCGCGACGAGTCCGAGTGGGCTCGAGCCGCCCGACGGCCCTGCCACTCGAAGAGCACCCGGACGAACACCCGAATGACCGCCGCCGCAAGCTCTGGGTCAAAGGCCAGGTGACGCGCCAGCTCGCCTGGGAAGGTCAGCACCCACTGACAAAATGGAACGCGGGGCAAAGCCCGATCCACCAGGAAGGCGGCGCGCTCGCTCATCGTGCGGCCCGTACAGCTCGGACACAAACGCGAACGGCAGGAGAGAGGCAGAATGTGCGCGGCCTTGCACTCAGTGCACTCCAAGCGAAGAAAGCCCTTCGTGAAATCCGAACAGCTCGTCATCGATTCGAGCGCACGAAGGACGAAGCCCGGCACGCGGTGGTCCTCATCAGACTCCTCCACCTGCTCCAAGAAGGTGGACAGATGCTCGGCGAGCAGCGAGCGCAAAACCCTCGGCCCAACATCCAAGCCCTGCGGGACTGTCAGCTCGGAAGGGACCGACATCTCGCCGCGCAAGAGCAGGAGACATGCCAAGAATGCGCGGCACCGCAGTGCGCCAATGGCACCTGGAGTTCGCCCGATGGATGGCGGCGGGAGTGCCGTTCTGAGACCTCTTGGTGCCACAATGGCACTCGCGACCGCGACCAGGCCTTCTCAGCCTGAGGCTACCCGAAGTACTACGGACCTCGGGACTTGCTATGTCTGGGGGGAGCGACCGATAACATCGATCCTCATGGCGACACGACTTGCCCGCCCCATCACCATCTGCAGTCAGGGCCTGCCCACCAAAGACGGCACCATCGACGGCTCATTTCGAAATCGACCTCCTCAAGCCGGTCTCCTACGGTGAGATCTGTGCCCGGTCGAGAGTCACCGGAGAGAGCCACCGACGTATCGAGGCGGCCGGTGAGCTCTTTGACGCCAAAGGTGAGCTCATCGCGCGAGGAGCGGGCA